>JANRLZ010000413.1:0-23300 GCA_033762055.1 Saprospiraceae bacterium | reverse complement strand
CGAAATCCTGCATTTCGATTCGGTGGCGAATGTGGTGGAGGGGCGGTTCCAAACCACGCTGGAAGGCCCCAATACCTGGTCTTTTCTGCCGGATACGATGAAAATGACGGAAGGTAAGTTTCATTTGAAGATTGAGTGAGGGCGCTACCGGCGCAGGTTCACTCGGCGGAGTTGCAGCGACTTGTTCCCTGCGACTCCGCTGTTTTTTATTCCTTTGCCCAAACGAATTTTCAACGTATTATGCCAAACAAGATCAATCGCCGCTCTTTTCTCCGAAATACCGCGCTGGCCGGCGCGGCCATTACCTTGCCCGGCGTGGGGCAGGCAGGTACTGAAAACGCCCCGGTTTTCCCTTCCGTCGCACCCAAAGACCGCCTGCGTATCGGTTTTATCGGCGTGGGTTTGCGCGGCCAAAGTCATGTCGAACTTGCCCTGATGCGGGATGACTGCGACGTGGCGGCCATTGCCGACCCCGACGCCGGTATGGTGGCCGATTGCTTGAAAATGATCGCCGAAAAGGGCAAAAAAAAGCCCGATGTGTACGACAAGGGCGATTTTGATTACCTGCGACTGCTGAAAGACAAAAATATTGACGCCGTGGTAATTGCCTCGCCCTGGGAATGGCATACGCAACAATGTGTGGCAGCCATGCAGGCCGGGAAATATGTGGGTACTGAAGTTTGCGGCGGGTTTTCGCTCGATGAATGCTGGCAATTGGTCAATACCCACGAAGCCACCGGCGCCCACCTGATGTTTATGGAAAATGTCTGCTACCGCCGCGATGTGATGGCCGTTTTGCAAATGGTGCGGGAAGGTTTGTTTGGCGAACTGATTCATTTTGAGGGCGGATACGAACACGATCTGCGCGGCGTAAAATTCAACGACGGCAAAACACCCTATAACTCCGGCGTCGAATTTGGCGAAAAAGGCTATTCCGAGGCCAAATGGCGCACCAAACATTCGGTACACCGCAACGGCGATTTGTACCCCACCCACGGCGTAGGCCCTGTGGCGATGATGGCCAATATCAATCGCGGCAACCGTTTCCTGCACCTCACCGCCACAGCGAGCAAAGCGCGGGGTTTGCACGATTACATTGTACAACACCCCAAAGGCGGCGCCAACCACCCCAACGCAAAAGTTCAATTCAATCTGGGCGACAAAGTGACCACTGTCCTGAAAACCTCCAACGGCGAAACGGTCATGTTGTCGCACGATACCAGCCTTACGCGGCCTTATTCCTTAGGTTTCCGGGTGCAGGGTACACGCGGCATCTGGATGGATGTCAACCAGAGTCTGATGCTCGACGGACAAACCGAGCCGCACCGCTGGGCCGAGGCCAAACCCTGGCTGGAAAAATACGACCACCCGCTCTGGAGAAAATATGGCGCCGATGCCAAAACGGCCGGACATGGCGGGATGGATTTCTTTGTTTTCCACCATTTTGTCGAATCGGCCAGGCGCAACCAGGCTCCGCAAATGGATGTGTACGACGCCGCCACCTGGCTGGCCATCACCCCGCTTTCTGAAGCCAGTATCGCCACCGGCAGCAGTCCGCAGGCGTTTCCCGATTTTACCCGGGGCCGCTGGACCGAGCGCAAGCCTGATTTTGCATTTGGAGCGGAGTATTGAGCAAAAAAACGAGCCGGTCCGCATGACGGACCGGCTCAAATTGTTATCAAAGGCGCAACGCGCCGTGATTGTTCTCGCCAGGTTTCGGGCATAATACTTATTTCGGCAACAGCACCGCGTCAACAGAATGGATGACGCCATTCGACTGGTACACATCGTACGTGTTGATGTTGGCCGTGTTGCCGTTTTCATCTTTCACCACGATGTTGCGCGGGCCGTTCATCATAAAGGTCAGCGTACCGCCGCTCACGGTTTTGAGGGTGTTCTGGCCTTTTTTCAGCATGGCGGCAATGGTTTTGAAATCATATTTGCCCGCCACCACGTGATAGGTCAGTACTTTGGTCAGGGTGGACTTGTTTTCGGGTTTCAGTAAATTATCCACCGTGCCGGCGGGCAGATTTTCAAACGCGTCGTTGACGGGCGCAAATACCGTGAAGGGGCCTTTGCCTTGCAGCGTTTCCACCAGTCCGGCGGCTTTTACGGCGGCTACAAGGGTGGTATGCGCTTTGGAATTGACGGCATTTTCCACGATGTTTTTCATGGGAAACATGGCTTCACCGCCCACCTGGACGGTTTGTTTGGACTGGGCGGAAAGGGAGCCGACGCAAAGGGCAAGCAACAGGCTTGCGCTCAAAAGGAGCGATTTCATGTTTTGTGTTTTTTAAATGATGAGTGAAAAAAATCGGTTCCGAAAACCGGAACGCCAACATGTACGAGGGCTTTCGCGGTTTGGTTTTTGGGTGGGGAGAAAAATTAGTCAAACCCGATAAAATGAACCATAACTACTTGGAATTGACACGCCTGGTCGCTTGCATCCACCATCACCACAGCATTAAGCCCGCAGTCAATATTGCCAAAGGCCACCAGGCTTCCGGTGAGCCGAATATAGAGGCTGCCATACTCAAATCACACGCAAACGGGCCATTACGTCCTCACGGTACTTGCGGCTAAGGGGTATGTTTTTTCGTCCCAAAACCAGCCATTCCTGTTGGTCGCCGACGGCATCTATTTTTTCCAAATTAATGACAAAAGAGCGGTGAACGCGCAAAAAGATGCCTTTTGGAAGTTTTTCTTCCAAACTTCCCAGGGGTACGGAGAGCAGAAATTCCTTGTCGTGCGTATGAATTTTGCAGTAGCTGCGCTCGGCTTCCACGAACAACACTTCGTGGAGAAAAATTTTGATCATTTTATCATGGTGACGCACAAATATGCGATCGTCAAGCAGGTATGGCCCTTCGGCTTCCAACTTGACGGCCAATGTTTTAGCAGGAAGCGCATCGTTTTCAACCATGCGCTCCAGGGCTAAGGCAATGGCGTGTTCGAGGTCGTTTTTCTGGAATGGTTTGGAAATAAAAGCATAGGGTTTGACGACTTTGGCTCGTGCAAAGGTGCTACTATCGGCGTTGGCGGTCAGGAAAATAAGTGGAATATCGTACTCATCGGCAATGCGTCGGGCGGTTTCTACGCCGTCCAGATTGCCTTTCAGGTTTATGTCCATCAGCACCAGATCGGGTCGGGTGGATTCGATACTTTTGAGCGCATCTTCGCCTCGAGGCGTGATACCGGAGACTTCATAACCCAACCCGGCCAACTGCATGGAGATGTCGGCCGCGGTAATCATGTCGTCTTCAACGACCAATATTTTGAAAACTGTCATGTCATTAAGGGCTTGTTCAGGCTGCCTTGACGGAGGGGCCGAACCGCACGATGGTCGCCATGCCATGTACGTTGCTGGTTTCGACGCTGCCGTTGAGTTGTGTGGCCAGTAGTTGTATCAAACGGCTACCGAAACCCGTGCCTTGCGGGGGGGCGGTCGGGTCGGCTTTTCCCGGGCCATTGTCGGCGACACGCAGGCAGAATTGCTGGTTGTCTTCGGGGGTCAGGCTGATTTCGATTTGACCGTTTTTGCCATCCGGGAAAGCATATTTAAGAGAGTTGGTGACAATCTCGCCGGCAATGAGGCCAAGCGGGATGGCAGTGTCCACGTCAAGTTCGAGGTCGTTCATTGGTACGCGCAGCGCGACACGGCGGCCCAGTTCACCAAAGGTATGCAACATGGCTTCGCCCAGTGCCTCAAAATATTCTTTCATATTGACGGCGGCGAGGTTTTCGCCCTGATACAGTTTTTGGTGAATCAGTGCCATACTTCGTACACGGCATTGGCTTTCACGGACTGCTTCGAGGGCGTTTGGGTCTTCAATACCTGCTGACTGGAGGTTGAGCAAGCTGGATATGGTTTGCAGGTTGTTTTTGACACGGTGGTGAATTTCTTTCAAAAGTAGTTCGTTTTCGGCATTTTTAGCGGCCAATTTTTGATTGACCTCTATCAAAAGCGCGTTGGCATGGCTTCGGTTGCGGTAGCTGCGCCATAATGAAAACGCCAGTAAAGCCAGCAGCGCAACCACCCCTAAGCCCAGCCATTGTACCGTGCGTTGTTGCGATATTTGAGCAGATTGAGCCGTGATAGTCGCTTCTTTTTGCTCGGTTTCGTACTGTGTACGCAATCTTGATATGGCTGCATCGCTTTCGAGAGATCTCGTGCTGTCGCGCAGGATACGGGCTTTTTTCTGAAACAGCAATGCCTGACGATAGTCGCCTAATTTTTCATAAATTGTGCTAAGGTGGGTGTAGTTTTCCACTAAATTGCTCAACTCTCCTGCGTTTTCTGATAATTCAATCATTTTTAGTTGATAGGGAAGCGCTTCTGCAAAACGCCCCATCAGCAGGTTGATTTCGCCGAGGTTGGCGGTAGCCGCAGCGATGCCGCCAGGGTAACCGGCTTTTTCCGAGTTTTCGAGGCAAACCTTGTAATCTACAATAGCTTCGGCGTAACGGCCAAGGCGTTTGTTTGCATTCCCCCGGCAATTGATGATGTCGGCGATATTGGAAGGGGAGGGGGCATAGCGGCGGGTCAATTCAAGGGCCCGGTTGTAATAGGCAAGCGCTTTGATATTGTCGCCCATGGTAATACAGGCATCCCCTGCATAGCGCAATGCGACGGCTAATTTGGTTTGAAATCCGTTTTTTTCACAAATATCAATGGCGCGTTGGGCATATTGAAGCGCTTCGGGTTGTCGGCCCTGAAGGCTCAAATCATCAGAAACCCGCCCCAACGCGTCGGCAATGCCTTCCTGATCGCCTAATTCTTCCATCATACGCAAAGCCCGGAGGTCGGCGGCCATAGCCTGCTCGAGTTCGTTTTTCCGTTTGTGTACCCAGGCGATTTTGAAGGCCGTAGTGGCCCGCCCTTTTTTGTTGTCAACGGCGGTGTAGCCGGTGGTGGCTTTGTCAAAAAACAGCATGGCGGAATCCAGTTGGAAGAGATTGGCGTGCATTCGGCCACGCATCTCATAGAACCTGGGTAGCCAGTCTTTATCCCCCGTTTGTTCGGCCAATTCAACCCCGCGCCTGGCAAAAACAAGGGCGGTATTGAAGTCCACACCAAAAGCAAGGTCGGTCATTTGTTTGAGCAGCTCGAGACGTTGCGCGTCGTTTTTTTCCAAAGAAAAACGACGTTCAAGGCTGTCAAGGGCGGCATTTTGAGCCAAAAGCACTTGAAAAGGGAGGACTAAGGCAAAGAAAAAGCATTTTCCCATGTGTATTCAAAGGTGGTTGTTGGCAAGGGGATTTCACTTGCATGGTTTTTCACAGTTACTCAAACTCACCGGTTTGACGATGGTGAAAACATGAAAACCCGGGAAACTCAAAAGCAGGTTTAGGAAGGTAAAACCTGCTTTTGGGAAGATGGCGGCTATTCAATCTTGCATTCAAACACACTTTTGTCCGGCACGATGAAATTCAAGATGCAAGGTAGTAAGCACGAATTGCTTCTGAACAGGGATTGCAAAACTTTTGCGAACAAAGATTCTACAACCCATCGCGCAATTTTCATTTTTCACAAAATTGTCCATTAAAAACATGAGAAAATCATTCAAATTAGCCATTCTAATGGCTTTAATCGGCCTCCCGTTTCTGGGCTCCGGCCAAACCAGGAACCTGGTTTCGACACATCGGGTATTTCCTAAAATAGACAAGGTACTTGAGTTTGAAAAAGCCATAGCGACACATGCACAAACCTATCACAAAGGAGAGACTCATTGGCGGGTATTCGAAATCCATTCAGGCCCGGATGCGGGCGGATACCATATTACAGAAGGACCGACTTCCTGGACGGCTGAGGAAAGCAGGGGGAATCTCGGAGAGGCCCACAACATGGACTGGCACAAAAGCGTGGCCATCTATCTGACCGACCGGCAATCCGCCGGGTACTCCGTTTATCTGGATTCTTTGAGTACCGTGGCATTGGGGGATTTCTCTGATAAAATTCAGATCATCCACCTCTATCCAAAAATTGGAAAGGGCGATAATGTCGTGAATTTGATTAAAAAATTGAAAAAAACGTGGACTGCCGCCGATCTGAACGTGGCGGTGTATGTAGCCAGCGGGTCGGGGAAGGCGCAATACACCTTGGTTACCCGATATAAAAAAGGCCTGGCAGAAAGAGAGTCGGGTTATCGAAAGCCATTCAAGGAAATGTATGAAATGGCCAATGGAAAAGGTTCGTATGAACAATACCTCAAGGATGTCGCCGAATATGTTGACGAGAGCTGGAGCGAGCTGCTTTTTCTGCGGAAAGATTTGAGTTCAAAGTAAAAACCTGATGTCGGCGTGGCTTCAGGTCATGCCGACATTAAAACACTTGATATTATGGAAAAATTAACAGCATTATCGGATTCGCCCCACATCCTATTGTTCGGCTTGTTGGGGATGTTATTGATTGGCCTTTTTTCCCTTGCAATACAGGCGCCAAAAGAGGAATAGTAAAATTACCCGCCTATGATCCGAGAGGTTTTTAGGCGCACTTTTCAGTACTAAAATTTTTTCAAACATGAAACATCTCCTTACAATTACCGCCTTGTTGTGCGTTGCATTCAGCACCCGGGCGCAGGAGCTCAACTTTAACCTTCCCACGGGCTATTCCGTAAAAATGAACGGACTGGGCTCTACCATTTGTCAGGCCAGCGGCACGACGATAACGACTTCTGCCCTGAGTTTTTTGCCGGCAGTCAGCCTTGGCGACCTTCCGCAATCGGAAGGCGCCTTCCACCATGCCAACGCGGGCCAGCCATTTACGATGGTGCTTGACATTCCGGATGCTTCCGTGTTTGCAAACATGAACGACTACATCTCTTACCGATACGGTACGGCGAACGGAAACATTCCCCTTAACACCTATATTTCTGTTCCATCTCCTAATCCGCCATCCGGTTTTATTCGTTTTGAGTTCCCCGTTATGTTCGAATTAGGCGAACAATACGGCTACCTGACTTTTATCATCGCAGAATATCAACCTGCGCAGATGTCCGCATTGGGGCACCGGGTGGTCATCCCGATTACGGTATTAGGGCCAACCACCAGCGAAGTACCCATTCTTGGGTCTACGACCCAGCCACAGATACCGTACCTGATTCTGCACGCGCCGCCGGGCGACGGAAGCAGCAGCGAATTTCAGGACAGCAAGACTACCTGCCGCGAATTCACCGACAGTTACGCCGAAGACGGCTCCAACTCCTTCAATCTTGCCGCCAAAATCGGCGTAGCGGGTAGCCTCGGTTTTATCGCAACAGTTGATTACGAGTTTTCTGTCACCTTCAGCGGTGGCGCCACCATCGGTGATATGTCGGTCAGGACTTCCAGCAATCAGACCTGCGTGACCGTCAGTGAGGGTTTCAATACCACCGAAATTACCGGTCCAACCGGCGGCGGCGATGTCTTTATTGGTTATGGTACGGATTTGAACCTGGGCCTGTATCCCTACCTGCGTGTGGACTCCAGCAATTGTGATGTGGTGCTGGACTCCGGACTGATTTATATGGCGACGGGTCAACCGCGCAAATTTGCCTACACCAAAACCGCCATTTTATCTGAAATGGAAACCTTGCAACAAATTATAGCCGACAGCGCTACCGTAGGCCCAAAAATCACCTACAACTCCCAAAATCAACTGCGGGTGTGGGAACAGGTATTAGCCATGAACGAGGCCAACCTGAATAACCCGGGCAATGTGCCAATCGGTTCGGATATCAATTTCAGCTCGGGTGTGAGCGCTTCGCAAGAATCGGCCATCACCATCGTGGAAACCAACGCCATCGAAGTGGAGCATTACATTGAAGGCAATATTGGCGTGGAAGTAGTGATAGAAGTTGGCGGTTCCGGCGTATCAGGCGGCTATCAGTATAACACCTCCAAACGTTTTGGTAAATCACAAAACCAATCTGACGAAGTGGCCCAACTCATCCGCTACACCCTGGCCGATGACGACCCGGGCGACCTGTTCAAAATAAATGTGGTGCGCGACCCGATGTTTGGCACGCCTATTTTCCGCACCATTACGGGTACTAAAAGCAGTTGCCCCTATCAGGGCGGCTATCAGCGCGATCAACCCCGTTTACGACACGATGGCACGACCGACAATCATATCGTATCATCAGGCAATCCGGTGGGCGGCTCTGCCACTTTTTATATAGACATCTGCAACGAGTCCAACGAGGCTCGCAATTATTATCTGAAATTGAATGCCAACTCCAACCCCAATAATGCCGAGGTACGCGTGGCGGGGGCTTTGCTCAATGGCAATGATCTGGGCCAGTTATTCACCGTTCCGGCCAGCAGTTGCCTGGAAAATTACGAAGTATCAGTGAAGCAAGCCTCCCAACTGTCGTACCCGAATCTGGAATTGTTCCTTTATCCCGAGTGCAATGAAGATGATATTCAATCCAGCGTTTTTGCCTCTGTTTATTTTGGTAACGCCTCCGGCGTAAATGAGAATCCGGGCAACCTCGCTAGACTTTCGGTATTCCCCCAACCAGCGGCCAACGTAGTCAATGTCGCGTTTGAACTGGTTGAACCCGCGCCCCTGCGCCTTACAGTAAACGACATAATGGGCCGCTTGCTATGGGCGGATACCGACGAAAACTGCCCAGCCGGGTCGCAGCAAAAACAACTAAACATCATTGATTTACCTGCTGGAATCTATATTCTGGGGATTCAAAGTGGCGAAGAGCGCCATACATGTAAATTGATCGTGGAATGAAGGATTTTTTGAGGTTGTTTCACAGGTGATGTTTTAAGCATGTCTAAAAACATCACCTGTGAAACAACCTCAATTACTACGCTGGTTTGACGCGCCCGGTCGCTTGTATCCACCAGCGCCACAGCATTAAGCCCGCAGTCAATATTGCCAAAGGCCACCAGGCTTCCGGCGAGCCGCCGGCATCGGGACTTTGTCCGCGCAAACGGGTAATGTAGGTCATCATAAAAACAAACCACACCCAAAAAAGGTAAACGGATTGCAGGCGTTCCCGCTGTTTTACCTGCAGGTAGCTGGTTTGAAGTATGAGCGGTACGCTCACGATCAGAACATACGCCAGGATACCCCCGGCGAGTCGTACGGGATGTAATTCGAAACCGTTGTACCAAACACTGAGCGCCAGCAGGCACCAGTGAATAAGGTGCAAAACGGCAAAATCGCGAAACAGGCGCATCTTCACCCGAAACGACGCATCAGCACGATTCAATTCGGGACGCAGGGTGGCGTACACCAGCAGCAGCGCAAAAAAGAACAGGGAAACCCGCCCCGACAACCGGGCTGCTGACTGGAAAAAAGCAGGCAGCGTTCCGCCCGATTCCAGTTGAGCAGTCAGCAGCACAAGAGCCTCAGCGCCCAACCCGTAATACAACAGGGAAGGAGACAGATGGCGAATGCGGGTTTCCCAGGCCATATTACTAAATTTCCTTGATATTCGAACCAATCACCCAGCGCCCGTCGCCGATGCGGTGCCAGCCATTGCTGCTGGTTTCAAAAATGGTCACGGTAGCGCCTTGTTTGAGTTCGCCCACCTTGGCATTGGCCGTACTGGGGCCGGTGCGTACATTCAGGAACGACGATGTCACTTTGCCTTTCCGGGCCGTTGGGGCGGGTGCGCCGTTGGATGCGATTACCTGTATATAATCGGCGCTTACGTATTGTCCTTGTCCGATGCGCCAGAAGCCGCCTGTTTTTTCAAACAGGTTGATGATGTCGCCCTGTTTGAGTTCGGCTATTTTGGCGTTGGAGGTACTTGGGCCGCTGCGCACATTGAGGAATTTGGACGTCACCTTGCCGCGTTGTGTGGTAGCGCCGCTGCCCTGGTTATTGCCGCCGGTGCCCGTATTACCCGTGTTTCCGGTATTGCCGCCGGTATCGCTGCTGCCCATGGCCATTTGTACGGCGCGCAAGGCGTTGAGGCGGCCATAACCCAGTTTGTGCGAATGGCCGTTGGCGTTGTAACCGCTACCGATTTTATCGGCAGAACGGCGGAGAATGTCGCGAATTTGCCCCAAAGTAAGTTGCGGGTTGGCGCTCAAAATAAGGGCGCATACACCGGCGGTAAGCGGGGTGGCGCTGGAGGTGCCGCCAAAACGGCTGGTATAGGTATGCTCAAGCGAACCGCCGTTGGCGCGCACGGTAGCGGTGGTGATGCCCACGCCATCGTTGCCATTGGTAGGGGCGCACAAAAAAGCATTGGCGCCGTAAAAGGTATAACTGGAAGATTCGTCGAGACTATTGGAGGCGGTAATGCACATCACTTCGGGGTGTGCTGCAAAATCGCTGATTTGCCGCGGAACATTATTCGATGCGGGGTTGGCATTGCCGGCAGCGATGAAAATAGGCAATCCCTTGCCGCCGCGGCCTTCTCTGGCCACCCGGTTGATATAGTTGGAAATATAGGTGGAAAGCGGCACCGGTTTCGGGAAACCAAGGCTGCAGGAGATGATATCCGCACCGTTGAGCAAGGCGTGTTCGAAGGCTTTTTGGATGGCATCGTCAGACAGAACATCCAGTTTGATCGGGATGATGCGCGCATTGGGTGCTGCACCGAGTACACCTTGTCCGTCCCAGGCGCCGGCGGCTACGGCGGCACAGGAAGTGCCGTGACTTACTACCCCCCATTCTCCGTCGGAGGCCTGGTACCAGGGGGAGGCATCGGCGCTGCGCAGGGCGGCGTTGAAAGGGTTGCGAATTTTGGTACCGTCGCCGCGCAGGGCGGGATGGTCGAGCGCAAAACCGGTATCTATGACGGCAATTTTTATGTTTTTGGAACCCAGACTCTGGAGTTCCTCCCAGGCGGCGCGCACTTTTGCGTCGGCGCCTTTTTTGAAATGGTGCGTGCCGTAAACGGCATTGGGGATATCAATGATGGGTATTTGGCTGCCATTGTTTTCGTGGTGCCACTGACTGGCAATAAATTTTCCGCTTGGCGGCGAGAAATCGCCTGTCACCGGCCTGGCCATAAACTCGGGTTCCGCTACCTGTACAATGCGCTTTTTTTGAAGCAACATGGCACATTTGACTGGATTGGGCGACTCCGGCGTGGTATTCACCCGATAGGCTTCCGGACTGACGATCTGACGAACGTTGAGGTGGAATTCTTCCAGAACAGCCTGTTGTTTTTCGTAGGGTGTTCCGGGTTTGAATTCGATGTATAAATAACCCGTCGGGATCATGGGGGAGGTGTCGTCATCATCCATGAGCCAGATGTGCGTCCCGACCGAGACTTCCGGTTTGGCGCGCAGCGAGTCAAGTTTGCGGTCAATACCGCGTTTGACTTTCACCACTTCAAAATCGCGGATTTGCTCGGCTGCGGCTGCCTTTTTTTTAGCGGCCGGTTTCATTCCCGGCGTGTAGCGCACCGCAGCCTGGGTTTTGCTTTTGCTGAGGCTGATGGTTTCACCACCAAATTTGAAGGTCGCCTTGTTTACTTTTTTTGTAGCCATAGGAAGGGATGGTGATTGATTTGATTGGTTCGATTTTGATATTAGATGACTCCACCCATAAGCCCTCAACGCACCTTGTAGGCCTTGTTGACGCGGTCGAGTTCGCGTTTGTTTTCGCGGTCTTTGATTGTTTCGCGTTTGTCGAATGATTTTTTACCACGTGCCAGGCAGATGGTCATTTTAGCAAAACCACGTTCGCTGAAAAATATTTTGTAGGGTACGATGGTAGATCCTTTTTCTTTTATACCGCGTTCCAGTTTGCGGAGTTCGGGGCGGCGCAGCAGCAGTTTGCGATTCCGGCGTGGCAGGTGGTTGGCGTCGGTGCCATATTCATATTCGGCGATGTACATGTTTTTTACCCATAATTCGCCTTTTTCGAACACACAATAGGCGTCGTTCATATTGGCATTCCCGCTGCGAATACTTTTGATTTCTGTTCCGGTAAGGGCGATACCTGCATTAAATTCCTGTACAAAAAAGTATTCGTGCGACGCCTTGCGGTTCACAATCTCGATCTTCGGTTTTTTCTTCTCTTTTGCCATGATGTAAAATATGGGCAAATGTAGGGCTAACGCCTACTTTTGCGGACTTTTTTTCAGACTGCAAAACAATGCCACAAACGGATAACAACACGTCTTCGGGTAATTCCATTCCGAAAAAGCCCGGTTTTTTTGAAAAACTGACGAATTGGGAGCTTTGGCCGGCTGCTGCGCTGTATGCGCCACTTTCGCTATTTTGGCTCTGGTATGTGATTAAATCGCGCTCTTTATGGTGGTTTACGCCTTCCAACCCGACCATTCCTTTTGGCGGGTATGAAGGCGAAACCAAAACAGGCGTTTACGCGCAAATGCCTGAAGACGTCTATCCGCGCACAATTTTGGCCAGCCCCGCCGAAGACTTTTCTGTCGTGAAACAACGCGTGGCAGAAGCCGGGTTTCAGTATCCGTTTATCGTAAAACCCGATGTCGGACGAAAAGGTTTGCTGTTTAGAAAAATTGATACTGAAGCACAATTGCTTGATTATCACAAATATTGCCCGATTCCCTATCTGGTGCAAGACCTGGTGGATTTGCCCATGGAACTGGGTGTTTTTTATGTTCGCCACCCTTCGGAACAGAAGGGTAAAATCACCGGCATCATCCTTCGGCAGGCGCTGGAAGTGTATGGCGACGGCAAAACTACCTTGCGCCACCTGATTCAACAGCACCCTTATGCTCGCCTGCGTGCGGAAGAATTTTTCCGCAAGCATGAGGAAAAACTTGACTGGGCGCCTGCCGACCGCGAACGCTACGTGCTTTCCTATGCAGTAAACCGCAGCCGGGGAGCGCGCCTGACCGATGTCAGTCACGAAGCCGATGCGGAACTGACGGCTTTTTTTGATCGCATCAGTCTGTACAGCGGTGGTTTTTTCTGGGGGCGTTATGATGTGAAATGTGTGTCAATTGCCGAGTTAAAACAGGGAAAAAATTACGCTATTCTTGAATACAACGGCGCCGGCGCCTCACCCAGCCACATGTATCACAGCGGTAAAAGCTTGTGGCAGGCTTACGGCATTATCTTGTATCACTGGCAACTTATGTATGAAATAAGTGCCTGGAACAACGCAAACGGCCATCCATATTGGCCGTTTTGGAAAGGGCTGCGTTACCTTCGCACCGTAAATCGCCACCTTGATTTGCTCGATCGGTACGATTGATAATCGTACAGGGAAAGCGCCTCCGACCCTTGCTCATGAAAAGCATTTTCCGTGTTTTTTATTCCGGAATGTCCATCAGTTTTTTCGGCTCGATGGTCATTGGTACCATTGGCCTTTCAGCCATGCAGATCAGCATCACGGAAGGTGCGCGGCCGGCCATTAATTTTTCGCTGGGCAGTATAGTTGGCGAGGTGATTTATGTGCGCCTTTTGTTGGTAGCGCTCACCTGGTTGCGCAAGCAGCAGCGTATTTTTCGGATCATGGAATGGGTGGCGGTTGGTATCGTCGCAATACTGGCGATTGCCAGTTTTAAGGCCGCTATGGGGCACCATGAGTCCAAGAATGTGGTACTTTCCTACACCATGCACCGTTTTTGGCTGGGTTTGCTGATGCGCGCCATTAGTCCGGCAGCTATCCCGTTCTGGCTGGGCTGGAGTTCGGTATTGTATGCCAAAGGAATTATGCAGCATAAGAAAGGATTTTACAACGGCTATTTGCTGGGCATTGGCCTGGGCACGTTTCTCGCGCACTGTATTTTTATTTTTGGCGGTAAAATGGCTGTTCAAAAGCTGGATGCCAGCCAGGACATGATTAATCTGGTGATTGGCTGCATTTTTGCCGTGACAGCCATCATTCAGGTCTGGAAAATTCTGAATAAAAAAGACGCCGTAAAAAAATTAGATGAAGAACTGCCGGAACCCCCGCAAGCCTGAGTAATTATTACCACACCCATGATCGGAATTGTTGGCGGAATTGGTCCCATGGCGGGCATTGACCTCTACAAAAAAATCGTAGACAACACCATCGCCCAACGCGATCAGGAACATTTGTCGGTATTGCTCGCCTCGCTTCCCGCAGACATTGCCGACCGAACCGCTTTTTTGCTGGGGGAAGCAGCGATAAATCCTGCAAATGCCCTGGCGCGTGTCATCCTCTTATTGGAAAAAGCCGGCGCCCGTCACATCGGAATTGCCTGCAACACCGCGCATGCACCGGCTATTTTCGATACCATGCTTGATCATCTCAAGCAGGCCGGTTCGCAGGCTGAAATATGCCACCTGATTGAAATAACCCTGGCGGCCATACAAACCGCTCCACTGCAAATCCGGCAGGTGGGTGTGCTTTGTACTTCGGGAAGTTATCAGGCAAGGCTTTATCAGGGGGCGCTGGAGCGAGCCGGCTTGTTGCCGGTTATGCTCAATTTCGACCGACACGTTGAACTGGTGCAAGCGGCCATTTATCACCCGGTTGTTGGACTAAAGGCCGCTCCGGAAGGGCGCCCTGAGGCCATTTTTAATCTTAATACCGCGATCGTTGAATTACAAGCTCTTGGCGCTGAATCCGTCGTACTGGGTTGTACAGAAATTGGTATGGTAGAAGAGGCGCTCGATTTTCAGGGTATGACCGCCTTCAACCCCAATCTCATTCTGGCAAGAACACTGATACAAAAAGCCTGTCCGGCAAAACTCAAACCAATATGAAGCAACTTCCGGTTCTTGCAGAAAATGCGGATTGGCTGGTCTTGAACAAACCTTCAGGGATTCCGGCTACCGCCGATAAAACCGGCGCTCCTTCATTGTTGGAAATTGCCGAACAATTGTACGGCCACCGTTTACATCCCGTACATCGGATTGACCGGCCGGTGAGCGGTATTTTTTTATTGGCAAAAACAACCGTTGCCATGGCCGGCCTGAGCGCGCAATTTCAAGCGCGGACGGTGGAAAAAACCTATCTCGCGATCGTACAGAACCCGCCACCTGCCGCGTATGGTACGCTCCGTCATTATTTGAAAAAACAAAGCGGCTCCAACCGGGTATCGGTATCTGAAACTGCGCTTGCCGGCGCTGAACGGGCCGAGTTGAAATACACCTTGTTAAATAGCGGCGAGCGTTATCATCTGCTTCAAATTCAGTTAATTACGGGTCGGCGTCACCAGATCAGGGCACAACTTGCGGCCATCGGTTGCCCTGTTAAAGGGGATGTAAAATACGGGGCAAGGCGAGGGAATCCGGATCGCAGTATCCATTTGCATGCCTGGCGCCTGGCATTTTCAGACCCAATGACCGATGAAAAGGTGCAACTGGAAGCGCCGCTGCCCGATGATGTTTTGTGGAATGCCCTGGGTAAATGAAAAGGGCGCCGTTTCCGACGCCCCTTTCCTGCTGTTTATCGTTTTTATTCGAACGATCAGGACTAATCAAGTGACTGGTTGGCTACGTTGGCAGCTGTAACCAGCTGCTGATATTCCTGGGGCGTGAGTTTATCCATACAAAAATTGATCGGATTGATTGGCTGCCCCTTGTAATGAACTTCGTAATGCAGGTGTGGTGCAGTGGAAAGGCCGGTATCGCCAACCTCTCCGATTTTATGGCCTTTCTTTACGCGCTCGCCCTGGCGAACCGTGATTTTGCTCATGTGACCATAAAGGGTCTCGTAGCCGTAGCCGTGGCTGATTTTCACGCAGTTGCCATATCCGTGGTGCCAGCCGGTTTGGGTCACTACGCCGTCTCCGGGGGCCTGAATAGACGTTCCGACGCGGGCAGGAAAATCAAGGCCGGCGTGGAATTTTTTGAATTTATAAACCGGGTGAATACGATATCCGAAGCCCGAAAGTGTACCAATGCTTTTTTGTAATTTGTCTTCTCGTACCGGTTTGATGCTGGGTACGGATGCCAGCATTTTTTCCTGATTACGCGCCAGATCCTGAATGGTATCCAGCGATTTACTTTGCAAAGCCAGTTGACGACTGAGCGCGTCAATTTTGTCAATTGACTGGCGAACGGTGTTGCCGCCAAATTTAAATTCGCTCAATTCAGGGTGTGCTTCGTGGCCCCCGGTACCTGAATGCCAAACGTCCTGATCAATGGGATCCATGCCGAAAACCATGCGGTGCACACTGGCGTCGCGTTCCTGAATATTATCAAGCACTTTGGACATCATGTCCACCTGTGCACTCATTTGTTTGTACTTGGATTCCATCTGACTGATTTCACGCATCAAATCCTCTTCTCGGGGAGAAGGGAAGATGGTGTAAAAGACGGTCAGCATTGCGAGCGAGGTGACAATCACCACCGAAAAAAAGCCGAATGCTTGCCAGATGCGGGTTTTTAGAGGAACAACTACCTTTTCGTAGGTAAGGGTGTGAATGTTGTAAACAAATTTCTCTTTCCTGCCCATGTTGTAGGTGTTTACCGAGGAAATCAGTCTGATCCTTAGCCTCAGTTTTAGCGAATCAATCCGGCGGACGAAAGCGGGAATAAAAAATTCGAAGGTGTCGCGCGCCGCTGATTTTCCCGGTTGGGTAAGTGTTCAATCGGCTGGTGGTTTATGAGAGAGGCGCACAAATGTAGGCAAGCCTTTCGTCCTTCAAAACTTTTTTACAAAAAATTTAAACTTTTAGTAGGAATTTGGGGGAAAACCCTGCCGTTTTGCACAACAAAAACTGTCATTTTGCCGGCAAAACAGGAGAAAATCAGGTCGCCAAATTTTCGTCTGCGCGGTGCCCCGAACAAGCGGGAGGGCAAACAAACAAAACATTCGGACTCATTTCCAAATGTCGAGCGCTTTTTAACAACCGGAAAGGAAAAAAGGTACTTTAAAAAAACCTGCCGCTTACTCAGTAGAAAGATCCAGTATCATGATTTTTTGCCAGATTTTGGCAGAAAGCCCCTGCACCAGTAATTCCAGATCATTTACGGCACTAATGACTTCTGTATCGTCGGTATTTTCTACAAAAAGTGCAGCAATTTTCGAATTGAGCGCAAGCATTTCGGAACAATAGTCAAGATAACGCATCAACTCATACCGGTTGAGAGGGCGTTGGGGCGATGATTGGGTGTTGGGAAGGCTGTTTTTTGACAGCAGGTATGCCGGGTCCTTGGTCAGCTGATGCATATCTATAATGTGGGCAATGCTGCGCAAGCGATGTAAGGCCTGCAACACCGACCGTCGCTTTATGCGAGCCTCCAACCCAAGGAGAAAATAAAGTGCAAGGCCGAGAAAAATCAATTCATTGATGGCCGATTCCGTAGTTTGGAGCAAATGAAGGATCCCGCTTGCATCCAATTGAAAATGCTGGATCAGTTGCCCAAGCGCCCAAAAAACCAGTCCGAGCAACATGGCGCCTGCCAACATGGCTGCCAGCCTGACCGGCCAGATCGGGGCGGTCAACCGAAGCGCCAAAGCCTCTGATTTGATCGAAAGTGCATGGAATTCCCTGCATACACCCAATAAACCCGATTCCGGAAACCGCTCGGAAATACGCTGTTCCAGCTGCCGAATGGTTTTTAGAATTGCGTCAGCGCGGAGGCGGGAAAAACGGCCTTCCCCCGTTTTTCCCGCACCGAAAGGGAAAAGCCAATCAAAAAAGCGCATGTTTTATGTTGATAAGGTTTAGCGGGCGTTGATGAGGTTTAGGGAGGTTATGGTATCCCCACTTTTAAACCCTTTCTTTCTCTCGCTGAAGAACGTGTCATTCAGCGTGTAACGAAGAATGACACGTTCTTTGGGAAATGAAAAATGTGGGGATATCATAGGTATAGGGAGATTAGGGTGTGTCTTAAAAATGCTGGCGAGACAGACAAGAGCAGGTTTTGGGTTCAGGGCAAAGGTGCTTTTGAAGGGAATATCGGGCCATATTGCCCGAAAAAGACCGGAAGAACAGGTTCCAAAAGATGCCTTTTCAGTCCGGCAAGTATTTTTCAGACACACCATAATACCCTAAACCTCATAAACTTGATAACCCTGTAAACCTACTCATAAACTGCCCCTCAGGATTTTTTCCACTTGATGCCACAGCCAATGGCTTTGGTTTCCTTGACAGAAACTTCTTGTCCGGCGATCAAGGCATCCACTGCGTTTGCGAGGTATTTTTCTTTTACCATAGAAGGTTCTTCAGAATTGTCGTCAATAGCGCCAATGTAACGAACCACGCGGTTTTGATCGAGCAGATAAACATGAGGCGTACGCGTAGCGCCAAAGGCGCGGGCCACTTCCTGTGTTTCATCGTACAGATACAGGAAAGGATAGTTTTTTTCCTTGGCCCGCTTTTTCATGTTGTCAAAATTATCAGCCGGTTGTACATCCTTGTCGTTCGAATTGATGGCTACCACCGGGAAACCAAGAGACGCGTATTTTTGGTCGAGCTCGATGATCCTTTGCTCATAAGCTTTGGCATAAGGGCAATGATTGCAAGTGAATATAACGATGTAACCCTTGGCTTTTTTTAAAGAGGAAAGAGAAACCATCTTTCCATTGACATTTTTAAGGCTAAAATCCTGGGCAGTATCACCAACGGCATAACCACCACCAGTGGGTGGAACGCTGAATGATAGTAAAAATAGTAGGGGGAGCAGAAGTGAGAATGTTTTTTTCATCACGCTTAAAATTTATGGTGAATGTTACAAAATGGACAAAAGAAGTTGTTCCAAATCCTTAAAACTCAGTTGTTTCTCTACAAAAACCCGCTGATTTTTTCGATGGTTGACAAAAAGCGTAGCAGGAATGGCGCCGCTCCAATCCGGACTAACCCTGTTAATCCAGTCGTTCGGATTGGGCTCGTCCATAAACATCACCGGGCACTGCAAGTTTTTTCGTTTCACAAATGATTTTAGTTTTGTCTCGACGTTTCGCCTGAAATCAGTGCTGATCAGCAGGATTTTGACATTTTGTGAGGCATATTTTTTCTGTAATTTTTCAAAAGCAGGTAATTCGGCTACACAGGGGCCGCACCAGGTTGCCCAAAAATTCAGCACATAAACCGTATCCGTTTCACGTTCAATAATTTGAAGGAGCGGGTCGGCTTTTAGGAAGGTAATTTCCTGGGCAGTCAAAGTGGTGGCAGACAAAAAGAAGAAAACAAGTAGCTTTTTCATTCTGCAATAGTAACAAAAGAACCGAACTTTGCGACCATCATGAACCACCCGAGCGCTATTTTTCCAAACGAAACTTACCTGGAAGGCCTGCGCAATGCAGATGCTACGGTTATTGAGGCCTTGTACCATGAGTTCCGACAGCCCGTGAGCCGGGCGGTTGAAGCCGCCGGCGGGAGTTATGCCGACGGGAATACCTTTTTTCGCGTTGCGCTGATACAAACGGCGGGTCAGGTTCAGCAGGATAAATACCCGCAGAACGTCCCGGTTTTTTTATATTTAAAATGGCTGGCGATCGCACAGTACCGCAATTGGCTGACGGAAAAAATACAGGAATTACCACCGGAGCCTGCGCAAACGGAAGAAGAAACCCCGATTCTCGAAAAATTGCCGGCGGCGGATGAATTGCGAAATTTCCGTGGAATTATCCTGGCCAAGCGAACATTCACCAAACTGCCTGCCGAAGAGCAAAAAAAATGGTTGCTTGAGGCCGAAACAACGCAGAGGCGCCTGGCTGATGAAAACCAGGTAGATGAAGAACCGGGAATTACGCCGCCATCAGATGGTGACCGGCAACGAATGACGGCTTTGCTGGACAAGCATTTTCATCAAACCTGGTCGGCATGTGAGGCTATAGAAAAGCGATTGGAGGCAGGGAAAGTGCCTACTACAGGTGATAACAAGGCCATTCGGTACGCATTTGTGGGTTTTTTGGTTTTGACGCTCGGGTATGCGATTTTTACCTGGATTTATCGCGACCGTAGCCCGGAAGAAGTGTATGATCAGAATTTTCAACCACCTGCAAGCATCGTAGCAGATCGAGCGGCCCGCTATTTAAACGATACGCTGGCGCCTGAAATGCCGGAAGACTGTGAGATCATGTTTAGGGAAGCAGACGCGCAATATCAAAAAAAAGCATGGCGTGAGGCGGCAGCATCATTGGCAGTATTGCTGAATGATTCTTTAAAAGTGTGTCAATCGGATGCCTTGTTTTATCTTTCTATCATCGGCTTGCAAATGGATCGTCCGGAACTTACCATAGATTGTATAGCAAAAATTGAGGATTTGGAGCGATATGGTGAAGATTTGTATTGGTATTTAGCACTAGCTTATGTGAAAATAGCGGCGCAGAACCCGTCAGAAAAAGATATGGCACGACGCGCAGTACAACGTGCGCTGTCGAATACCGAAATCCCGGAACGCCGTAGTCAAGCAGAGAAAATGCTCGAAGAACTTTCAGAATGATTGAAAAAATAAAAAAATATTTTCCAGAAATCTCGAATGGTCAGGCTACCCAGTTTGAACAGTTGGAGCCGCTTTACCGGGATTGGAATGAGAAAATAAACGTGGTTTCGCGCCAGGATATCGAAAACCTGACAGAACGCCATATCCTGCATTCACTTGCTATCGCCAAAGTGTTGCAATTTAAACCTGGATCAAAAATACTTGACCTTGGTACCGGAGGGGGATTTCCGGGTATTCCTTTGGCTATCCTGTTTCCGGAAGTAGATTTTGTACTGGTGGATGGCACAGGGAAAAAAATCAAGGTAGTACAGGCCGTGGCAGAGGCTTTGCAATTAGAAAATGTACAAGCTATTCATGCCAGAGTGGAAGAATTGAAAATGATCCAGCAATTCGATTTTGTAGTTACCCGGGCGGTGGCCAGTCTCGACAAACTGCTCATTTGGAGCCAAAAATTCTTCAAAAAGAAACATTCGCATGTATTGCCCAATGGGATATTGGCATTGAAGGGCGGTGATTTACATGCAGAAATTCTGGTTCTACCAGGGAAAGGACGTGAATACACCGAGATTTTTCCCATCCGTGATTTCTTCAGAGACGAATTTTTTGAAGAAAAAGCAGTTGTATATGTACAAGGTTGAGACCAAAACGAGTGTTTACCGATCGTATTGGTGTAAATCATAACGTTCGATAATACCAATCAATTTTTTTGCGTATCCACGATCAGTGGCATAGCCAACCGACTGCAAACCGTTTGCCCAGGCTCGGTAATCACGCCCGTGCCTTTTTAATTTTGCATAACGACCGGAAGCAAGCAACTGACTGTGCGCCCGCCAGCTGTCCCAGGGCGATTTGAACTTTCTGAAAAAATCTTTGTGAGAATCATCCGTAAAATTGGAACAATGTCCTTTGCCGCAATTTTTGGCAAAGCATTTCATTCCGAAATGGTTGTTGTTATTTACCGCTAATTTGCTGGTTCCGGCCCTGCTTTCGATCAGACCTTGTGCAAGACTGATACTTGCTGGAATACCAAATTTCTCCATTTCACCCCGCGCTATTTTTTTATAACGATCAATGTAATCGAGCGACTGTTCACGTAATAAATCATCCGCTGTGACGGGTGCAGCATCGTTTTTAGGTTTTGCTTTTTTGACTGGTCGTTCGATGGATTCTTCGGAACCGACATCAAGTGTCGTTTCTCTGGCCCAGGCTTTGGAATCCATATCAGTTCTTTGCAAAATAGTGGATACAGACTCTGGACCAAAAAAGTAAAAACCGGTGCCGGCTGCGATGGCCAACTGGATTACTGTGCGGGGCTTTAGAACGCCGAATGTCCAGCGGTTGGCCTGAAAACGAAAAGCTATCCAGTTGCGACGCAATCGTTGCCATGCCAGTCGGAGCAATTGAGGCAAGGGCAAATGTTCCGGAGATTCAACGCTGAACAGACTCGGCGTCAGGTTGGCCTTTTTTCGACGCCCTGAACTACTGGAGTTCTTTTTGCGATTGACATCATAATTTTCATATTCCAGGTACTCTTTTGACAGACTCATGGCGACAATTATTTATTGGTTGAAAAATAAGTGCCGGGCGAGTCCTTGAGTTTTTGCTCGCCTTGCAACTTTTCGGCGAGCAAAAATAAAAACAATTTGTGTTTTTAAAACAAAAATATACCCATTTTTAAAACATTTTTATTCACAAATTGTGTAAAACTGTGCAAAATATTGATTTTCAACACATTTTGCTCAAAGGTGTCTGGTTGTTTTTAAAACAAAAATCATCCCTTTTTTTCCAACAAGACAAAACCGTAGGCGGCAAGCTCTACATGCCCTGCCGCTGTTTTTGTTTCCTGATTGCTCCAATGATCAAAAAAAGCCGTTGCCTCCGGAAGCATGCTGAAATGAACCTGGGTGGGCTGACTACCAAAATTAAACAGGCATAAAATGGACTGATCTGCTTTCCAGCGTACAAATCCCGCCACATGGATGTTGCCTACATTCAACCAGGCGATGTTTTTTTCGTCTGCAAATGCATTGATTTTTTTCCTGATGGACAAAAGCTGTTGTGTGCCTGAAAAAATGCGATGTTCGATGGTTCCAGGTTTTTTTGTCTTGAGGTTTTTTTTCCAGTCAATAACCGGGCGATGCATCCAGCGATTGTCATAGTTTTTCCCTGCATCCTTTTCATAACTGTAATCATTCGTATAGCCGGCTTCGTCGCCGTAAAATAACATGGGGGTACCTCCTGAAAAAAAACTCATTGCCTGCATCAGCAACAGCCGGGCAATGGCCGTATCAATGGCTACCTGGTTTTGTAGTTGCTGCGCCTTTTCCAATCCGCAGAGCGAGGCGAGCGTTCCGCTGATACGAGCGTCCTGTGTTTTAGGATTGACGGAAAACAAGGCGCCGGTTGCCATGGAATATCCTATTTC
This sequence comes from Saprospiraceae bacterium, assembly GCA_033762055.1. Lineage (GTDB taxonomy): Bacteria > Bacteroidota > Bacteroidia > Chitinophagales > Saprospiraceae > M3007. The sequence goes on along the minus strand of JANRLZ010000413.1, from coordinate 616 downwards.
ACCCGCGTAAAATTCTTTGATAAATTTTCGATGATCGTAGGGTGAAAAACCAGCCTTTTTTATGGCTGAATCTTCGTAACCAAGCCCGATATCATCGTGGCATCGCGTATAGGTAATCCAGGTCGTCCCATATGGTTTTTGCAATAAATCATCCTGGGAAGCCAGCAAAACCCTGGCATCACCGGTGGCGAGCGCATCCCATTGCAACGCCATTAAAGTGGCATTATAGGCATAATCACATTCTTTTGCCGTGTACGCACCTTCACCAAAATACTTCATAATCTCTTTGGGCGCTACGATCGCCTCACCCAGCAAGGCCATACCCGGCGTGGCTGATTCCACGCACAATTTAATCAACCGCAACAACACATGGGCTTGCGGCAGATTTTGACAACTGGTACCGACTTCTTTCCAGATAAATGCCGGAGCGTCTATTCGCAACACATCCACCCCCAAATTGGCAAGGAAAAATATGTTTTCCAGCATCGCGCAGAGTACCGACGGATTTCGGTAATTTAAATCCCATTGATACCGGTGGAAAACGGTCATCACCCACTGTTTGCATGCTTCTACATAGGTAAAACTGCCCGGGGCGGCCTCAGGGAAGATATCCGGC
>JANRLZ010000412.1:0-8981 GCA_033762055.1 Saprospiraceae bacterium | reverse complement strand
GCTGTTTGTGCGCTTGTTACGTCACTATCAAAAAATATGCGTTCGTTTTTGAAGTTGTGCCAAAACCGACCGCTTCATTTTTAGATATACCTTATTCCGTCAGGCCCTTATTTCAGGGTAGCTTTTACTTCGTTGATGACGTAGGATTCGACCACATCGCCGACTTTGATGTCGTTGAAATTGCGAATGGTCAGGCCGCATTCGAGACCGGCTTTGACTTCCTTGGTGTCTTCCTTGAAACGTTTGAGTGAAGCCAGTTCGGCGTGCTGGTTGGCGTTAACCGGGTACACCACGATACCGTCGCGAATAATGCGGATATAGTGATTGCGGTTGATTTTTCCCTCCTGCACCAGGCAGCCGGCCACAGTACCCACTTTCGAAATTTTGTAAACTTCGCGGATTTCGACTTGTCCCATGATCTCCTCTTCCTTGGTGGGTTCCAACATGCCTTCGATGGCGGCTTTGACCTCTTCGATGGCTTCGTAGATGATGGAGTACAGTTTGATTTCCACGCCCTCTTTTTCGGCGAGTTTGCGCGCGGTGATGGAGGGGCGCACCTGGAAGCCGATGATGATGGCATCGGAAGCCGAAGCGAGCATGACATCGGAATCCACGATCTGGCCGACGGCTTTGTGGATGACGCTGACCTGTACTTTCTCGATGGAAAGTTTGATCAACGAATCGCTGAGTGCCTCAATGGAGCCATCCACGTCGCCCTTGACGATGACTTTAAGTTCTTTAAAGTTGCCCAATGCGAGACGGCGGCCAATTTCTTCGAGCGAGATACGCTTCGTGGCGCGGTTCGATTGTTCGCGGATGATTTGTGCGCGTTTGGAAGCGATTTCCTTGGCTTCGCTGTCGCTGGCAGCCACTTTAATTTTTTCGCCGGCCTGTGGCGCGCCGGGCAAGCCGAGTACGATAACCGGTTGGGCGGGCCCTGCGCTTTTAACTTTTTTGCCGCGTTCGTTGAACAGGGCTTTAACCTTGCCGGAATATTCGCCGGCGATAACGGGGTCGCCCTGGCGAATGGTCCCGTTTTCGATCAGGATTTTGGAAACATATCCCTGCCCTTTTTCCAAAGAGGCTTCCAGCACCGTACCAATGGCCCGGCGATCGGGATTGGCATGAAGTTCGAGCAATTCGGCTTCGAGCAGTACTTTTTCGAGGAGTTTATCTACGTTTTGGCCTTTTTTTGCCGAAATATCCTGGCTCTGGTATTTGCCGCCCCATTCTTCGACGAGCAAATTCATCTGAGCCAGTTCGTTTTTAATACGTTCCGGATCAGCGCCCGCCTTGTCTATTTTGTTGATAGCGAATACAATCGGTACACCTGCTGCCTGTGCGTGACTGATGGCCTCGCGGGTTTGCGGCATGATGCTGTCGTCGGCAGCGATGACGATAATGGCAATGTCGGTTACCTTGGCGCCGCGTGCACGCATGGCGGTGAACGCTTCGTGACCGGGCGTATCAAGGAAGGTAATTTTCTGATCGTGTCCGGGTACGGCCACTTCGTAGGCGCCGATGTGCTGGGTGATACCACCCGCTTCCCCTTCGGCTACATTGGCCGAACGGATAAAGTCGAGCAACGAGGTTTTACCGTGGTCAACGTGACCCATCACGGTAACAATAGGCTGTCGCGGTTTGAGGTCGCCCGGATCATCTTCCTGGTCTTCTTCAACTTCCACCTGTTCTTCGGCGGAGATAAATTTTACTTCATAGCCGAATTCGCTGGCTACGACTTCGATAATCTCGGCGTCGAGGCGCTGGTTGATGGATACAAAAATGCCCAGCGACATACAGGCTTTGATGACGTCGGAAGGTTTGACGTTCATCAGGGAGGCGAGGTCGGATACCGAGATAAATTCGGTTACCTGCAAGACTTTTTCGCCTTCGCTGCGGGCCATTTCGGCCATTTCAGCGCGTTCGCGCATCTCGTCGCGTTTGTCGCGGCGAATTTTCTGGCGTTTGCGACTGGCGCCGGCGCCCATACGCGCCATGGTTTGGCGAATCTGATTTTCAATATCCTTTTGAGATACCTCTTTGGGGCCGTCGGTGCGGCCGCGGCCTTTCTTTTCGCCTTGATTCGCCGCCATGGACGTTTGCAGGCTTTCTGCCGTCACAGGTTGTTGCCGAACGGTTTTGCGCTTGCGACGCTGGCGGTCGTTGTTGTTATTGTTGTTGCCGCCCTGTTGTTGCTGTTGGTTGCCGCCGCCACCGCCACCCGGGCGGTTTCCACCCTGGTTTTGTTGTTGGCCGCCGCCACCGCGGTTGCCTTGTTGCTGGCCGCCGCCACCGCGGTTATCGCCGCTGCGGTTGCCCTGTTGTCCGCCGCCGCGATTACCCTGTTGTCCGCCGCGGTTGTCGCCGCTGCGGTTGCCGCCTGAGGGTTGTTCTTTTTCCAGGTTGATACGCCCGAGGATTTTCAGGCCCCGCAGGTTGGGCGCATTGGCGCGTATCAGTTCACTATCAGGATCAACGGCTTCCGGCGCTTTTTCTTCAGCCGGGGGGGCGGGGGGTGGTTCCGGCGCTTTGGATTCCTTGGGCGCGGGCATTTCTTCCGGTTGCACAACGGCGGCCGGGGGCGTTTCCGGTTTGGGTTCCTCCACCGGCGCAGGTTTTTCTGTTTTTTCTACCGGCGGCGGCGGGGGTGGTGGTGTTTGCTTGGGCGGATCAAGGTCAATCTTGCCCAGAACGCGGAGGGTAGGCCGCTCGCGTTTGATCAATTCGGGTTCTTCTTTTTTTGGTTCGGCAGCCGGCTCGGGGCGCGGCGGGGTGGTTTCGCGGGGAGGCAACAAAGAAGGGCGCGGCGTAGTTGGCGCCGGCGGAGCACTGGGTGCAGTGGCATCAGAAGCGCCAACCGCGTCTTTTTTCAACACCGGTCGCGCCAGTTGGTCGGCCTGTTGCTTGATGGCGAGGTCTTTTTGGAACTCCTTCTGGAGCACGGCAAGCATTTCGTCGGTGATGTCGGTCGTAGGTTTTTGCTCCACGTTGGGGAAGCCCTTGCTGTGCAGGGTTTCCACAATAGTGTGGAGGCCGACGTTGAGTTCTTTTGCTACCTTAATTAATTTAATTGCCATGCAGTGATTTTTCCTGCTTAGAGGGGCCGCGGGAACCTAAGGGCCGGATTCGAAAACGGTGTTTTCGACTATATACCCCTTTGTTTTCCGCTGCGGATGGAAAAGTTGAATGTTGAACGTATGCGCGCCGCGGGTTTTCGCTGGTTACTCCGCTGTTAATGAATGTTTTAGAAGGCCAACAACGTTTAGTTTTAAAATGCGGGGGCAAAAGTACGTTTAAAAAGCATAGCCGAGCGCAGAAATATTGAAATTGGTCAAAATTGGAAAAGAAAATCGAGTTAGGAGCGGGTGAATCCCATCTGAATCCAGAAAAGGATGGGCCTCGGGGGGGCTAAAAAAATGCTCCGCCATGTTACATGGCAGAGCGATAAAAAAACTGTTGATGATGTATTTTGTAGAATAGGCGATTCTGACAGCACCTCATACATGCTCGCAGGCACTCAACGATCGGTCTTGATCAATTTGCCGGCTGCAAGGGGCAACCCTGCTTCCTCTATTAAAAAATAATAACAACCTGCCTGAAGGTTTTCTGCATTGAATGTAAACTGGTTGCTATTGAACGACTGGGTGGCGACCACCCGCCCGTTGAGGTCATACACTTTCATACTGCCACGCAGAAGGGTGGCGCTTTGCAGTAAAAAGGTGGTAGCGCCGACCGTGGGATTCGGGAAAACATCCAATCCGATGGCCGGATTGAAAATGTGGTTCGAAACGTCCAGGTATTTTTCACCAAGGGTGTGCCAGGTGGTATTGGTAATGACCGGTTCGTTAAAATCAAAGTAAATGGCAGCGCTGTTTTGCACCAGCGTAGCATCGGGCAACCCTCTTTTGGGCGAAATCAGGAATTTTACAAAGCCATGCGATGCGGGCTCATTGACATTGCTATCGGGCAGCATGATGTTGCCAAAAACAAATTGCAGGGCGTTTTGTCCGCTCAACTGGAAGGTATGCGGGTGGCTACTGCCCAGCACCCGGATGCTGCCGGGGTCGAGTGCGGCATCCAGTGTGTCGCGAATTACGACTGTAAATGCCGTGTCGGTGCCGGTATTCTGAAAACGAATGAGGTATTCAATGGGCTGATCGCGTGGAATATAATGTTCGGCCAGTACGCCCACAGGGAAACCCTGCTTATCGTTCGGGTCGAACGAACCGGTGTTTTCCCGGCAATCAATATCAAGAATCGGCGATTGGTCGTCCATCGGAAATTGGTTGACGAAGCCCATGGAAAAGCCGCCTGTCCCATTGACGCCACATCCTTCCACTACTGCGCTGGCTACTACGCCCCAGGGATAGCCGGCGGGCTGTTCAGCCTCCAGTCGCCAGGTGGCGCCGTTGGCGGGTACAGTGATGACTTCACTCATCTGGCTGCCCAGGGTAAAGGGGTTGTTGATGGGAGGAGTCATCACAACAATGTCTTCAATTACAATATAGTTGGAGGCTTCAATCATGTCGGAGCCGGCATTGGTAATAACAAACTTTACCATATCGCCGGCACAATAACCCTGTACCTTGATTTCGGCGCCGTTCCACAAGCCTGGCGTGGTGCAAAAAACATCGGGCGTAACCCGGGCCTCGGTACAGTGGGTTTGGCCCAACTCCGCCTCACAACTGATTTCAAACCGGATGGTAAAAGTGCCGCATTCGCCCGGCTCAACATCCCCCACCGGGAAGGTGTAGGTATTGCCGTCAACGCCGGACCAGGGTATCGTACTGTTCAGGAAGTTAAAATAGGGATCCAACTGAACGGTAACCACGGCATCTTCGGCGATTAAGGTGCCAAGGTTGCAATACTGAACATGATAAATGGAAGGGAAACAGCGGCGCAAACCCAGGGTTGAAAGATCTACCTGCATCGCCGGGCACAACGCCAGCGGCCGAAGGCCGAAATCGGCAATGCCGAAAATTTGTTCATCAACGGTCAGGTTGTTGACTGTGTCGGGACAAGTTTCCCAGAGGCCGCCGGTCGGGTCTTTCAAGATGACTTGAAACACTCCGGGCAAAACCTCTATATCATATTCACCCCAACCGTTGGTAACGCCATAGTAGGAAACGTTTCCGTCGCGGGCTTCCACGGTCCAGCCCTGCATGCCGTTTTCACCGGCGTCGAACACGCAGTTTTCATCCTGGTCTCGGTACACGCTGCCCCGGATACGCGCCGGCAACTCAGGGCTTTCGCACAGGTTGGCCATAACGGCGGTGTTGTTGACATCTCCTTTTTTGACGCCGATAAAATCAACATTCGATACGTCTGACTGGAGGTTGGTGATGACCTGCGTTTCGGGAAACGGGAACGGGTTGAAAGGATCCGGGAAAACGTAGGCTGCCTGTACAAAACGGTAATGCCCGTTTGGGAACTCTATGATCACCGTCGAAACGAGATTAAGAATAGTATTGAGATCTGTTTGGTCAACGCTGTTTGAATTATCTACATCCGCTGCCATGATTTTGTAAGGAGAGTCCAATAATTCTATCCCCGAAATGTGCTTGCTGACCAGTACCCTGTCGTAGGTGGTTACCCCGTTTAACTCTTGTACGTTGCAATCCAACGGTCTGATTTCGTAGAGTCCGCCTAACTGCAAACTGATCGTATAATCGCCGTTATCGTCGGTATAAGCGACTTTATTTTCAGCTCCGGTGGCCAATACAGCGAAACCGGTCATCGGCTGACCGCTCCCGTATGTAAGTCTGCCGGAAACATTGAATTGTGCATGCGACAAGCCGCACCCGATCATCAACAGCAGCATGGTCAGTACATTTTTCAGTTGTAGCGGGTATGTGTTCCTTTTCATGTGAGAGAGAATTTTCTGATGAGTAATTTTTTACGCTACAAAAGTGTGGCGTACCTGAAGAGCCTTACAAGTACAAAATTTAAGTTTTGTATCAAATTAATTTAAAAAATTAGTCAATAAATATTTGATATACAATATTTTTTGCTAAAAATTTGTAACAGAAAAAAACTTAAATGCTGGTATTGGCATCATGGAAAAAAGTAAACTTCTCCAATTGCTGCGCACGTTTTCGAAAGAGGAGGTGCGTGCGTTGGCAAAATTCGCTTCCACTCCGTTTTTTAGCACCCGCCCCGAGGCATTATCCTTGTTAAAAACATTGGAAAAACACTTGTTTTCAGGAAAGGTGCTGCCGGAAAAACCTCGTTTGTTTCAACAGATATTCGGAAAGGAAAATTACGACGATCATCGGCTGCGCATGGCCATGTCGGCCCTCTTGCAAACCGCGGAAAAATTTCTTGTCGTCCGTGATCTGTTGCAGGACGAGCCGGTATTTCAACTCCGATTGGGAAAAATATTGCGCGCCAAAAATCTGAAAAACCAGGCAGAGATCGCCTTGCAAACCGGTTATCACGCCCTCGAAAAAAGCACGATTCGCAATGCCGAATACCACTATGATTTGTATCGTTTTGAAGAAGAACAATATCGCTCGGCGCTGGATTCGCCCGTAGTCGAGGTCATGAATCTGCAAATCCTGTCCGACCGGCTGGATGCGGCGGTTGTTGCACGCAAACTTTGGCAGGGCTGTTTTTTGCTGGCGCATCAGGCGCGGTATAACATACCCTGCGACTTCGGGTTTTTGGAAAAAATCTTGCCATTTGCCGAAAAATACCGGCATTTTCCGGCTGTTTCTGTGTATCTGAACTGTTATCTCGCACTCACGGAAGAGGCAGGGAATGCACATTTTCAGGTCTTTAAAACCGAACTCATGCGCCACGAGGCGCTGTTCCTGCCCGACGAGGTCCGCGATCTGTATATTTTGGCCATCAATTTTTGTACCCGGCGTTACAACGAAGGTGATACCGCTTTTTTACGCGATCAGTTTGATCTTTATAAGGTCGGATTTGATAAAAATTACCTGTTGACGGAAGGAGTGTTGTCGCGATTTACCTATCTGAATGCCGCCACGATCGGATTGCTGTTACGGGAATTCGGATGGGTGGAAAATTTGATACGAAACCACCGGCAGCATCTGGAGCCGGCTTACCGGGAAAGCCTTTTTTCGTTTAATATGGCGCGTCTGGCTTATCAGAAAGGCGCTTTTGGCGAGGCTTTGCAATTGTTGCAACGGGCGGAATACAAAGAAACCATGCTGGCGCTGGCAGCCAAAACCATTCAATTAAAAATTTACTATGAAACACAGGAACACGACCTGCTGGAGTCGCATCTGCAGGCAATTGCGGTGTTTATCCGCCGAAAAAAGGTAATGGGTTACCACCGGGAGAACTACCTCAACCTGCTTTATTTTGTGCGCAAGTTGCTGGAATTGAATCCTTTGGATAAAAAGGCCAGGATGGCTTTCCGTGAAGCGGTGGAACAAACCAAACCCCTTGCCGAGAAGGAGTGGCTGTTGCAAAGATGGTAAGAAAATCTCAGAGGAGGATTTAAGAAGTTGTTTGAGTTGATTTCACTGGCTTGTTCAGGCATCTTTCTGACCCACTATGCGCTTATTTTTTCAGCAATAAAACCCATTATTCCCTCAAAAATAAACCTTGACTGGCTCAAAAATCTGCTCTGACCAACCACGCAAATTAACTCAAACAACTTCTAAGAATCGGGTCGGGCGGGACAAGACAGTGCCGCCCGATCCGATTGAATTTATTGATCAAATTCTTCCGACAAAATACGCAGCACTTCCCGGACGGTTTCTTCTTCAAGGTCGGTGCGGCGGATGAGTTCTTCGGCGCTGAGTTCGAGTACCTGGCGGGCGGTATCGCAACCGATGTTTTTGAAGGTTTCGATGACCCAGGGTTCGATGGCGTCGCTGAATTCTTCGAGATCCACGTCGTCAATTTCGTATTCGGCCTGGTTGCGGTACACATCAATTTCGAAGCCGGTAAGGCGGCTGGCGAGTTTGATGTTGCTGCCGGCTTTGCCGATAGCAAGGCTTACCTGATCGGCGTCGAGGTACACGGCGGCGCGTTTGGCGTCGTGGTCGAATTCGATGGTGGTGATTTTGGCCGGGGTAAGGCTGCGTTGCATGAACAGCGAGAGGTTGGTCGTGTAGTTCACGATGTCAATGTTCTCGTTGCGCAGTTCGCGAACGATGCCATGGATACGGCTTCCTTTCATGCCGACGCAGGCGCCCACGGGGTCAATGCGCTCGTCGTGACTTTCCACCGCTATTTTTGCGCGTTCGCCGGGCAGGCGAACGATGTTTTTGATTTCGATGACGCCGTCTTCAATTTCAGGCACCTCGGCTTCCAGCAATTTTGCAAGAAAATCAGGATCGGTACGGCTTACCATGATAAACGGCACATTGTTGCGCATTTCAACCCGCTTGATAATGCCTTTTACCACGTCGCCCTTGCGATAGTAGTCGCCGCGAATCATTTCGGTACGCGGCAGCACCAGTTCGTTGCCGGTGTCGTCGTCGAGCATCAGGATTTCTTTTTTCATGATCTGATTGACCTCGCCGGTAACTACCTGGCCGACACGTTCGGAATATTTGCGGTAAATCTCGTCTTTTTCGAGTTCCATGACCCGCGAAACCAGGGTTTGCCGGGCAGCCATGATGGCGCGGCGACCAAAGTCTTCGATCGAGAGTTGCTCATAGCATTCGTCGCCAATGCTGTTTGATTCGTCAATGAGACGGGCCTCGGTTTCGCTTACCTGGGCCAGTTCATTGGTGACCTCGCCATCAGGTACCACTTCACGTACGCGCCAGATTTCAAGGTCGCCTGTACTGGTATTGACGATCACATCAAAGTTTTCGTCGGTGCCATATTTCTTTTTGATGAGGGTGCGGAATACGTCTTCGAGTACGCGCACCATCGTGGGCCGGTCTATGTTTTTACCCGTTTTAAAGTCTGCAAAGACATCTACTAAGTTGACCATTGTTTATGTAAGGATGAGGGATGAAGAATGAGGGATGAAGGATGAGGGATGAAGGATGAGG
>JANRLZ010000411.1:0-4022 GCA_033762055.1 Saprospiraceae bacterium | reverse complement strand
AGTGGCCGGAAGTTTCAATTTTCAGGGAGGGGCTGGCTATTTTGACCGCAAAATGTTACAGGTTCCTGGAATTTTTAAAATACGTTTTCAAAGCATTATCAACAAAAAATCATGCGATTTTTAAAAATGTCCAGTAGTATGATCTACTACTCCATCCTGATTGATATCCACCACTTTGGCCCGGTTGACCGACAGGCCTTCCATAAAATCGCCTTGTTCCGGCTGGTTGACGTAGCGCATGTTGCTGTAACGTTCGTCGGCATAAGGAGGGTCGGCTACAAGTTCTGCCTCCACCACCGGTTCTCCCGTGCGTTCAACCGGCGTGGGGGGCGCTTCCTGCGAGCGCTCGGGAACAGCATCGCCCAAAGAAGCAACATACTGATCTTTTTGCTCGGGCGTCATGGATGTCCATTCTGCTTCTGTGTAGGTATTGTAAATATTTCCCCGCCATTCAAAATAGCCACCGGGCCCCACTTCAGCACGGGCTGCGTCGAAGGCTTCTTTAAAACCCATTCCATCGCTGACAGCGGAGGAAAGCGGCGCATCGTCTTTGACCAGTTCCGGTTCAATTGGTGTGCCGGGTTCGCCGTTTTCACCCATACCGTAAAAAGCGATGCCTGCCATGCCGGCGCTGCTGATAATGGCGCCACCCACCAAAATTTTGTCCTGAAGCGAAATATCCTGCCCCTTCGATACAGCCGGCTTTGACGGCGGCGGGGCTGCGACTTGTTTGACCGCCGGTGCAGCCGGTTTGGGGGCGACGGGGGGCACTTCGGGTTCTTTGTTATTCGAGGTATCTACGATTGTTTTATCTGACATAATCAAGTATTTGTGGGTGGAAATTTTGGTCGTTTTTTATCGGGCCAGTATGGCGCCACAGGAGTGTCTTTTTTGTAGTACAAGTTGATCCCAATCCTGGTTTCGTTCAAAGGGCCGCTGGCACTTGGGGCACCTGAATTTATCGCGATGCGCCGCTTCGAGCCGACTGATCCGTGCTTCCCGGCGTTTTTGTACCCCTGGAGAATCCAGAAACCAGGCCAGTACGACAGCCAGCAAGCCGGAAACGGTGGTTTGAATCACGCCCAACACCTTGTCTTCGTTTTCCATCAGCAGGGTAAACACGGCAACAATGGAGGGAAGAACAAAAGGGAGGGTACCTCTCAGAAAGCGCGTGGTGTTTTGCTGCGATTTGATTCTTTCTTTAGCCGACTCATAAGTACGATAAACCGATTCCAGTTGGGCAAATTCTTCGGTAAAATCATTGGCCGGTCGAAAAGAAACGACCTTGCCTTCAGGCGAGCTGCGGAAATGTTCACGCATCAAAAATTCCTGATCGCCAATCTTGATCTTGTCGCCCAGCGTAATCACTTTGGTTCGGATGCGCTCGCCATTTACATAGGTTCCGTTGGACGAGCGCAAATCTTCCAGCAAGAGCGTGCCGTCGTCCATGATACTCACCCGTGCATGGCGATCGCTGGCGGCGTTTGAGTTCACATGAATGTCAGAGGTGCTTTGATTTCGGCCTATCGTGTATTCTTTTTTGGAAAGTGACATTTGGGTTCAGAATAGCTGGATGATTGGCATCCTGTTTATTATGAAAATCGCAAAAATCCCGGGATATCAGTGATAAAATCAGCGTAGCGCAGTCAATACACCCGGCAAAGGAGCTTCGAAATCTATTTCTACCCGAAATTCAACATCAGCGGCAGAAATAATGCAACCGCTCTTCAAGGTTACTGCCAGATTTTCGGTCAATTGCAAACCGTCGAGAAAAGTTCCGTTATCGCTGCCCAAATCTCTGACCCAGACTCGCCGGTCAAAAAAAAGTAACTCGGCGTGTCTTCGGGAAACACGCTGATCCTCCACCACAATATCGCAGGCTTCGTCGCGCCCGATCATGCATTTTCGCACGACATAGAAGTCTTGTTCTGACACCCGGTCGTCAATTGAAAGTAATCGGAGATTGAGCCTGCCGCGATAAAACCAGGCGGCAATGTCTTCGTCTTCCAGCAGCCTTTGTAGCAAGTCGTACAATCCGGCTGCAAGGCGGTTACGCTCGGTTTCAGCGCTGACCTGGCCCGCTTCACTCAGTTCAAGCAAGCGGTTTTCTCTTAATCTACGTTGATATTGGGCAGCCTCAAGGCGGTAATCACATTCCGCTTGTTCGAAAGATTGCAGGAGCGCTTCGGTGGCAACCTCTAATTTGCCAGCCCGGATCATCTCCAGCAAATCTTCAAAAAATTGGGTAGAAGAAAGATTTTGCCTCATGCACATTCGGATTCAGGGTTAATTTGCAGGCAGCAAAGATATTATTGAAGTCATAAACCTAACAAGTTATTTTATACATTAAAATTTTGCAAAGCGGTCTTTTTTGCCATAGATTTTTTTTTGACCGGCGTTTAAAAAAAACACCTGCCCGTCGCAACAACGGTATTCAATTTCGCCAGGCGTTTCTGCCCGTTTTTTATCTATCTTTGCGGCCCTTTTTAAAAAACAATGTTTCCAAGTTACGATGTCATTGTGGTAGGCGCAGGCCATGCAGGCTGTGAAGCCGCGGTTGCTGCCGCCAACATGGGCTGTAAAGTGCTGTTGGCCACCATGAACATGCAAACCATCGGCCAGATGAGCTGCAACCCCGCCATGGGCGGCGTTGCAAAAGGCCAGATTGTACGCGAGGTGGATGCATTGGGAGGCTATTCGGGTATTGTAACCGACCATACCGCCGTCCAATTCCGCATGCTCAACCGATCCAAAGGCCCCGCCATGTGGAGTCCGCGTGCACAGAGCGACCGTATGGCATTCGCTGCAAAATGGCGACACATGCTGGAACAGCACCCGCTGATTGATTTCTGGCAGGAAATGGTGAGCGGTCTTGTTGTCAAAGACCGGCGCGTTTGCGGCGTGCGCACCGGCATGGGCATCGAAATCGAAGGCAAGGCCGTGGTACTCACCAACGGTACCTTCCTCAACGGCATCATCCATATCGGTGAAAAACAATTCGGCGGTGGCCGGGCCGGAGAAAGCGCTGCACGGGGCATCACCGAACAACTCGTCGAACTTGGTTTCGAAGCCGGACGTATGAAAACCGGCACCCCGCCCCGCATTGACGGGCGCAGTATTGATTACAGCCGCATGGAAATCCAGGAAGGCGATCACCCGCCAGGCAAATTTTCCTATACCGATACCCCAACCGTCAAAGACCAACTCTGTTGCTGGATTACTTACACCAACGAAAAAGTACACGACACCCTGCGCACCGGTTTCGATCGGTCGCCCATGTTTAATGGCCGCATTCAAGGCCTGGGACCGCGTTACTGCCCCAGCATCGAGGACAAAATAGACCGCTTCAGCGACAAAGACCGTCACCAGCTCTTCATAGAACCGGAAGGCCGCGACACAGTGGAAATCTACGTCAACGGCTTCTCCAGTTCGCTGCCCGAAGATGTGCAATACAAAGCCTTGCAACTGATTCCGGGTCTTGAAAACGCCAAAATGTTCCGGCCCGGTTACGCCATCGAATACGACTATTTCCCCCCTACCCAGTTGCAGACCACACTGGAAACGCATTTAGTAAAGAACCTTTTTTTTGCCGGCCAGATCAATGGTACGACCGGCTATGAAGAAGCCGCTTGTCAGGGGCTCATGGCGGGACTGAACGCCGCGCTGGCGGTCAGGAACGAAGCGCCATTGGTATTAAAACGCTCGGAAGCCTATATCGGCGTTTTGATAGACGATCTGGTGAATAAAGGTACGGAAGAACCTTACCGCATGTTTACCAGCCGGGCAGAGTACCGCATCTTATTGCGGCAAGACAATGCCGACCTGCGCCTTACGCCCATCGCCCATCGTTTGGGCCTGCAAGGCGCCGATCTGCGCATGGATCGTGTACGGGCAAAAAATCAGGCCGCAGCGGAAATTGACGCTTTTTTCAAAAATGCCTCCGTAACGCCCGATGCCCTCAACGCCTATCTTGAAAGCGTTGATTCTGCCCCGATTGCGCAAAAAACAAAACTGCATAATAT
>JANRLZ010000410.1:0-22240 GCA_033762055.1 Saprospiraceae bacterium | reverse complement strand
CTGATGTTACGCAAAGTAATTGAAATTGGTTGAAATTGTATCTTCGGTGCATGGAAAATCTACTGGATTTGTACACCGACTACTTACAAGTCACATTTCGGATGGCGACGGCGACCGGGATGTCGGAGATGATGGACGGATCGGTTTCTCACGATAAAGTGACCCGCCTATTATCAAGCAACGACTTTACGAGCAAGGATCTATGGTCATCGGTTAAGCCGTTGGTTCGACAACATGAAAGCGAAGGAGCGTGTCTGATTTTTGACGACAGCATAGTTGAGAAGCCCTATACAGACGAGAACGAATTGATTTGCTGGCATTTTGACCATACAAAGAATCGTTCTGTAAAAGGCATCAACCTGCTTACCGCTTTTTATCACAGCCGCGCCCCGGATCAGGATTTGCCGCTTCGCGTACCCATCGGATTTGAGGCCATCCGCAAACCAGTGTGGTATTGCGACCTCAAAACGCGCAAGGAAAAACGCGAAAGCGTGGTGACAAAGAATGAACTGATGCGCCAGATGATAGGCCGATGTATCCAAAATCAGGTGAAATTCACCTATGTTCTGGGCGATTCTTGGTTTGGTTCATCTGAAAACATGCGATTAGTGCGTGAAAAGAAGAAGATTTTCATCTTCGATATGAAAAGCAACCGCTTGGCTGTTTTAAGTGAAGAAGATCGAAATGCAGGACGTTGGACAGCGCTTGAAGATTTGACGATATCAGCACACACACCTGTTAAGGTTTGGCTCAAAGACCTGGAGTTCCCAGTCGTTTTGGTCAAGCAGGTCTTTACAAACAAAGACAACTCTACCGGTGTGCGCTATCTGGTCTCCAATGACTTGACGATGACCTACGAACAATTCGATACGCTCTTCAAAAAACGGTGGAGCGTTGAGGAATACCACAAAAGCATCAAGCAAAACACAGCATTGGCCAAATCTCCAACCAGAACCAGTAGAACCCAAAGCAATCATCTCTTTGCTTCCATTTTGGCTTACGTCAAATTGGAAAAGTATAAATTCACTACCTCGCTCAACCACTTCGCCATGAAAACCAAACTTTACAACTCGGCTATCAAGGCCGCCCTCAAAGAACTTCATGAAATCAAAACCGCTTCGATGACTTTTGGCGCTGCGTAACATCAGTTATTTTTTCAAAAAAATCAAAAGTTGATAAAAGCCGAATAGACGGGAATGAATGTGAGAAGTAAAAAACCGGGCTCAAATCATTGTTAACCCTGCCCATCCATCTGGATTATCGCATAAATCAGAAAAACCCGGGAATAAAAAAGCGGTTGCAGCCATGCCACAACCGCTTTTGAAAAACAGGCAGGTATGCCCTCAAATCTCTTCGCGTTCTATCGGACAGGTCATACAGTGACTACCCCCGCGCGCCCTTGAAAGTTCGTTCGAGGGAATGGTGATGATGGTGTTTTCCACTTTTTCCGGATCTACTTTGCCGTTTTCTATGTCGCGGAGCATTTTTTCTGCGCCGACTACCTTGTATCCAAATTCCTTGAATGCTTTTTCGGTGATCGGGTTGCGGTCGTAGGTGACTGCAACGCCCGGTTTGAGCGCTACCAGGTTGCAGCCGTCGGTCCATTGTTCGCGTTCCTGATAGGGGCTTTCACCACGACCGGCCCAGATAAATTCCATTTTCGGGTTGACTTCCGCTTTCAGGAAATCCACGATGCTGGGGTATTCCAGTTCTTCACCGGTGTGCCGGTGTACATCCACATACGACCCCAAACCATCCTGTACGATGGGTTTATAACCTACCACATGGTGATGGTTGATCTGGGTAAAGATGGTGTCAATGTGCATGTAGGTGCGTTCGGCCGGGATATTTACCTGTACAATATTTTTTATAATGCCTTTTTCGAACAGGTAGGTTTTCAGCATTTCGAAGGCATAGTTGTTGGTGCGCTCCGAGTTGCCGATGAGGAGGTAATCCTTGTGGATCATCATCACGTCGCCGCCTTCTATGCTGATGGTTTCGCCGCGTTTGTTGGGAGGAAATTTGTCAACCCGGTTGAGGTTCACGGTCTTGCCATCTGCTTTGAGTCGGCGGAATACCGGGTGACTACTGAAAATGAGGCGGGTGAGGAAGTTTTCACGAAAACGGGCTTCCTTGGCGGCTTTGGTAATGATGACGTGTTCTTTTACCGTCACCGCCAGGTCGCGGGTAAAAATAAGATTCGGGATCGGATCGAAAAGAATCCGGTCTTCCGGTTCGAGATAACCGGTGATGAGTGTGTCTGCCAGTTGTTCGGGCGACAGGCTGGCGAGGCGCGGGATAAATGAATAGGGCAATTCTTCAAAATCCACGATTTTGTTGATCACCTCGTAGCGACTTTCTTCGACACGGCAGCTTTCAGCCAGCAGGTCGCCGACTTCGAGCACGTTGTTTTTTCCGACAAATGCGCGCAGGATGTTGACGAATACGTCGTGCTCATCCTGCATATTGGGCAGGTGTACGATATCGTCGAACAAAAGTTCTTCAGCGCGTTTGGGCGTAATGCGGGCAATGCCTTCGTCGGGGCGGTGTACGATTACTTTTTTGAGTTTTCCAATTTCAGAGTCAACGTAGATGCGGCTGTTCGCGTCCATAAATGGAATAAAATGATTTAAGTACTGAAATAAAGCACTTTTTGGTTGGGCAAAAAAGGGTCTCACAGGCATAGCGCTGCAAAAACGGCAGCAAAAGTACTGGGAATAATCGGGGAACAAAGCACTGATTTCCCGGATAAAACGAACGGATGCATTTGGAGGCTCGCTGTTGAGCATTTTTGTGGAAACCGGGGTGGATAGAGAAGAGCAGGCGCTCCTTTTGTGGCTTACAAACAACCCGGTCAGCTGGCCGTGGAAGGGTATCAGCGCCAAAAGCTCCCAAAAGTCTTGCCGATGACGTTCATTTCTAAGCCTATCCTAATGGCCTTTTTTAAGGTTTTTCCTGGCAATGGCCGGAAGTTTGTATTCTCTTTTTTTACAATTGAGGGCCGCTACCAGAATTCCGAGTGCCATCATCGCTAAGCTACTTCTGCAAGAGGGATTCACCTGACCCTGTGAATTTTCCTGGAATTCGGGCTCTTGAGTCATCAAGTCACGCTATTTACAATAATCACCGTTTAAAATCTCTCACATGTCTCATTCACCTTTTTTCTCCCTTCATAATTGGGCGCTGCGCTGTGCCGGTATTGCAATGCTGTTGGTCACCCTGCTGTTTTCATGCACCACCGACAAGGTAAAAGTCGGCAGCAACGCCCAGGGCGCAGACAAAGCAGCGAATGGGCACCAACAGATGTTGCTCACGCTGGCCGGGCTGCGGAGAAAAATCAATGTTCCCCAAAACGTCTATGCATCCGATGCCAAACTGTCGCAATGCGACTCGATTCTGAGTACCACACGTGATCATAATACCCAGCTCATTACGCTGGTAAAAAAAGCCGTATTTTTCCTCGAATACGGAGATGAAGGCAAGGCAGTCAACCTATTTGAACAAATCGTAAAAGCGGTTGGCCCCGACAAAAACGCACGCAAGATGTTGCTTGGGTGGCTGGGTACGGCCTATCTCCGCCAGGGTGAGCGCGATAATTGTGTGGCCGGGCACAATGCCGATGCCTGTATCATGCCCTTGCAAGGCGGCGGCCTTCATCAGGATCGAAACGGCTCGCGAAAAGCGGCTGAAACCTTTGAGGCATTGTTAAAAGAAGACCCGGAAAATTACGATGCCATCTGGCTGCTCAATATTGCGCGGATGACGCTCGGCGAATACCCGCACAAAGTGCCCAAACAATGGTTGCTTCCCGGTCTGGATGCCAAGGATTACCCCTTTCAACCCTTCGTCAGCATGGCGCTGGATCTTAATGTCATGGTCAATAACCGGGCTGGCGGCAGCATCGTTGACGATTTTGACAATGATGGTTTCCTGGATATCGTCACATCTGCCTGGGACCTCGGCGACCCCATGCGATATTACAAAAACAACGGCGACGGTACGTTTACCGATCTGTCGGAAAAGTCACGCCTGAAAGATTTTACAGGAGGGCTTAATATTCAGCAAACCGATTACAACAACGACGGCTGGCTGGATATCTGGGTGCTTCGCGGCGCCTGGCAGGGGCAAGGAGGATCTTTCGGCAACCAGCCCAATTCCTTGCTTCGCAATAATGGCAACGGCACATTTACAGATGTAACCATCGAAGCCGGATTGCTTTCGTTCCACCCTACTCAAACCGCGGCATGGGCGGATTTTAACAACGATGGCTGGCTGGATCTTTTTATAGGGAATGAAAGTATTGACGGACAAAAAGTAATGTGCGAATTGTATATCAGCAATCAAAACGGCACCTTTCGCAATGTAGCCAAGGAATGGGGGCTTGAAATCACACTGTTCGTCAAAGGCGTTGCCGCCGGCGACTATAACAATGACGGCTGGGTTGATCTTTTCCTTTCGACTATGGGCGGGCAAAAAGTTTTGCTGCGGAACCTCGGTTTTGACGGCAACAAGGTTTCTTTTGAAAACGTGACCAAGGATGCCGGATTCGCCAATGAAACATACCGGAGTTTCCCCACCTGGTTCTTTGACTACGACAACGACGGATGGCTGGATATCTTTATTTGTAATTATGAATTTGATAATCCGCTTTCCCACTATGCTGCCAAAGACATCATGACGGGGGGCAAAGACATGTCGGGCAAGCCCTATATCTATCGCAACAACGGCGACGGAACCTTCAGTAACATGACCACCAAATTGATGGGGAAAGGTTCGGTCACGTTTTCAATGGGCGCCAACTTCGGCGACTTCAACAACGACGGCTGGCTGGATATGTACCTCGCCACCGGCAACCCGTCCTACCAGTCGCTGGTTCCCAACCGGCTTTTTGTCAATCTCGAAGGCAAAAAATTTGCCGAAGCCACCAATTCGGCACGGGTAGGAAACCTCCAAAAAGGCCATGGCGTATCTATTTCCGACCTTGATAACGACGGCGATCAGGACATTCATGTGGACATGGGCGGGGCTTACAGGGGCGATGCTTTCCCGAATTCGCTTTACATCAACCCGGGGCAAAGCAGCCGAAATCAATGGATTTATCTCAAACTGATCGGAACAAAGTCCAATCGTGCCGGTATTGGCGCCAAAATTACCGTCAAGTTCAAAGAGAACGGAAAAGAGCGAATGGTATATCGCGAACTCAATTCCGGGGGCAGCTTTGGCTCGTCTACATTCCGCCGCGAAATTGGTGTCGGAGAAGCCGCCGTGATTGATGCAATCACCATTCAATGGCCGGCCAGCGGTTTGGTACAAACCTTTACAAACGTGAAACCCAACCAGCTCTTGAAGATTACAGAAGGAAAAGAAAATTTGGAAACACTGGAATTGAAAAAAATAGGCTTCAAACGCGCCGACGGTACCATCCCGATGTGCGCGCCCAACATTTAAACTCAGGCTTGAAACAACAGATAAAAGGGTATTTCCTGCTATGGGAATACCCTTTCGTTTAAAACGAATATTTCGATCATTGAAACGAACTTACATTTGCGGGTTCACCAAGGTTGTAATACCGGTAATCAAATTTCCTATGGTCTATTATATCTCTTCTTCAATTGCAGCATTCACCGCATTCTCACGAAATTTTGTTGCCTTCCTGTTCCTTTTCGCAATGGCTTGTAACCAGGGGGGAGCAGGTAAAAACACCGCATCGTCTGCGAAGATCAACAACCACCAGAAAATGATTCAAATGCTGGCCGAGTTGCAGCAAAAGTTCAATGTCCGTGAAAACACCTACGCCGCAGAAGCCAAACTGAATTATTACAACGAATTGTTGGGCAAAACGCAGGATCCCAGCGAACGGCTCACCATCTTCATGAAATGTGCGATGACCTTTCTGGAATTTGGCGACGAACAACGCTCGGTACAATTGCTGGAAGACATCCTGAAAACAGCGGGATCAGACAAAGAAGCGCGAAAAATTGTATTGAACTGGCTCGGCACCGCCTATCTCCGGCTGGGCGAACGGGAAAACTGCCTGATGAATCACAGCGAAGACGCCTGCGTCATGCCCATCCAGGGTAAAGGCGTTCACCAGATCAAAAGAGGCGCAAAAAAAGCGGCGGAGTGTTTTGAAACGCTGTTGGACGAAAACCCGGGCGATTACGACGCCATCTGGCTGCTGAATATTTCATACATGGCCCTGGGCGAATACCCGCAAAAAGTACCCAAAAAATGGCTGATCCCCGACTTGAATAAATCGCAATACAACGTCAATCCTTTTATTGACATGGCCAGCGACCTCCGGGTAGTCAGCCACGGTCGAGCCGGCGGCAGCATTGTGGATGACTTTGACAAAGACGGCTTTCTCGACATTGTCACCTCCGCCTGGGATTTGAGCGACCGGATGCACTTTTTTAAAAACAATGGCGACGGAACATTCTCCGATCGCTCCAAAGAATCGGGGCTATTTGCCATTACCGGTGGTCTCAATATTCAGCACACCGACTACAACAACGACGGCATGCCCGACATCTGGGTACTGCGCGGCGCCTGGCAAGGCCAGGAAGGGCCATCCGGCAAACAACCCAACTCGCTGCTGCGCAACAACGGCGACGGTACCTTTACCGATGTGACCATTGACGCGGGCCTGCTTTCTTTTTTCCCGACGCAAACCGCTACGTGGAACGATTTCAATAACGACGGCTGGCTGGATGTATTCATTGGAAATGAAACAATTACGCAGAACAACATCTATTTGTGCGAATTATTCATCAACAACAAAAATGGCACATTTACCAATGTTGCCAAGGAATGGGGACTCGAAGTCGGCGTGTTCGCCAAAGGCGTCACTTCCGGCGACTATGACAAAAACGGCTGGCCGGATATTTTCATCTCGGCCATGAGCGGCCATAAATTGTTGTTTCGCAACCTGGGCTTTAACGGCGAACGTTGTGTTTTTGAAAACGTAACCGTTCCCTCGGGTTTTGGCAAGGAAAATTATCCCAGTTTTCCCTCCTGGTTTTTCGACTACGACAACGACGGCTGGCTCGATATTTTCGTCTGCAACTATGAATTTGAAAAGACATTGTCGTATTATTCAGCGAAAGAAGCCCTCCGCCCCTCCTCCGACCCGGAAGGCAAACCCTTCATTTATCGGAACAATGGCGACGGTACATTTACCAATATGAGCAGCCGACTCGGACTAAACAAGGTGGCTTTTTCCATGGGCGCCAATTTTGGCGATATTAACAACGATGGCTGGCTCGACTTCTATTTGTCTACCGGCAACCCCTCCTATCAGTCGCTCATACCCAACAAACTTTTTGTCAATCTCGGCGGACAAAAATTTGCCGATGCTACGGTTTCTTCCCGAACCGGCAACTTGCAAAAAGGCCACGGTGTTTCATTCGCCGACCTGGACAACGACGGCGATCAGGACATTCATGTGAAAATAGGCGGCGCTTATCGTGGCGATGCATTTTTCAACTCGTTTTACATGAATCCGGGTCAAAATACCAACAACTGGATTTACCTGACCCTGGAAGGCGTGCAAACCAACCGCCTCGCCATCGGAGCCAAAATCACCGTTAAATTTCGTGAAAATGGCAAGGAGCGTATGCTTTACCGGGAAGTCAATTCCGGCGGCAGTTTTGGTTCTTCTCCTTTCCGCCGTGAAATCGGGATTGGCAGTGCAACAGAAATTGATGAAATTTCCATTCAGTGGCCCGTGAGCGGGTTGATCCAAACCTTGAAAAAGGTGGAACCCAATCAGCATTTAAAAATCAAGGAAGGGGTGGCCGAATTTGAAAAATTACCCGTTCAAAAACTCACGTTCAAACGCGCCGATGGAAGTATTCCCATGTGCGCGCCGGTGCAGTAAATACGTTTGAAGTTTATCGTTTGCGTCTGTCCGACTTTATCGGGCAGACGCTTTTTTTTGTCCGAATTCGGCGCGTCGTCGTAACTCTGCGTCGGATTATTGGAGGAAATTGCCTCCTGTATTGAACTTTTCGACCCGTTTATGGCATTCCGCTCTTTTCTTGTCCGCCCTTTTGCCCGATATATTGCCCGCGACATTGACCGCTGGTCGGCACAGGCGGTCGCCTGTCAGGAAAAAACCATGCACCGTATCGTAGCGCAGGCGGCCAACACCGCTTTCGGTCGCGACCATCATTTTTCAGCCATAAAAACCTACGAGGATTTTAAAAAAGCCGTCCCGATACGCGATTACGAGGATTTAAAACCGTATATCGAACGGGTAAAAAATGGCGAGCCGGATGTACTCTGGCCAGGCAAACCAGCCTATTTTGCCAAAACCAGCGGCACCACTTCCGGCGTAAAATACATCCCGATGAGCCGGGAAAGTACTCCCCTGCACTTCGGCGCCGCCCGCAACGCGCTGTTCAACTATTTCGCCCGTACCGGCAAGGGACAATGGCTCGACGGGAAACTGATTTTCCTCTCAGGCAGTCCCGAACTCGAACTTGTCAACGGCATCCCGACCGGACGCCTGAGCGGCATTTCCAACCACCTGGTGCCGGCATGGCTGCGTACCAACCAGTTGCCCGGCTGGAAAACGAATTGTATCGAAGACTGGGAGGAAAAGCTCGACCGGATTGTAGATGAAACCGTCAATGCCGATATGCGGCTTATTTCCGGTATTCCGCCCTGGGTGCAGATGTATTACGAACGCTTGCTCGAACGCACCGGGAAACAAACCATTCGCGAAATTTTCCCCAACTATTCCGTTTTTGTTTGGGGTGGCGTCAACTTTGAACCTTACCGCGCCAAACTCGAAGCCCTGGTCGGCGGCCCGATGGATACCGTTGAAACCTACCCCGCTTCGGAAGGATTTATTGCCTATCAGGACACCTTCCCCGCCGCCGGGGAAGCCCCTCCCGGGTTGTTGCTGAACGCCGACGCCGGGATGTTTTTTGAATTTGTACCAGCCGATGAAATTTTGAAACCCAACCCCAGACGTCTCTGGCTGAATGAGGTGGAACTCGGTGTGAATTATGCGCTTGTCATGCACACCAACGCCGGTCTGTGGGGATACAGCATAGGCGATACCATCCAGTTTGTTCAAAAAGACCCCTATCGGATCGTGGTCAGCGGCCGCGTCAAACACTTTATTTCAGCCTTCGGCGAACACGTAATCGGGAAAGAAGTGGAAGAGGCCTTGTTGCCGGTGGCCAAAGCGGCAGGTATTCGCATCATCGAATTTACCGTAGCGCCGCAAGTGAATCCGCCGGAGGGCGGCTTGCCTTATCATGAGTGGTTCATCGAATTTGACAACGCGCCCGGCGATCCGGACGCATTTGCCCTGCAGGTAGATGAAGCCATGCGCCGGCAAAATATTTACTACGACGACCTGATTACGGGCAACATCCTCCGCACCCTGAAAATTACCCCCCTGCGCCGCGATGCCTTCCGGGAATACATGAAAAGTGAAGGCAAACTCGGCGGACAAAACAAAGTGCCGCGCCTGGCCAACGACCGGAAAATTGCCGACTGGCTGGAAAACTGGACCTGAACCATGATGCAAACACCCGCCTCCGAGCCATTCTGGCACATCATTGTCAACCCGGCTGCCGCAGGCGGCGCCGTGGCCCGGCAATGGCCGCTCATTGAACAGGCCTTGCAATCCTTGGGCTTTGCCTACTCGGTACATTTTACCGAACGGCGCGGTCATGCTGCACAAATCGTTGAAAATGTGCTGTTAAAAGGCGGGCGTTACCTGCTCGGTGTCGGTGGCGACGGCACCAATCACGAAATCATAGACGGTATTTTCCGCCAAACCATCGTGCCGCCCCCGGAGATTTTTTATGGCCTCTTGCCCGACGGCACCGGCAACGACTGGGCCAAACAATACGGCATAGATCATCACCCACAACGCCGCCTGGAACGCCTGCGGCGAATGGAAATCGTCCGACAGGACATTGGGAAAGTACAATACCAATATGAGGGCCAAACCCGCACCCGCTACTTCGTCAATGTGGCCGGTCTCGCTTACGACGGCTTTATTGGCAAAAAACTGATGGAAAGCCCGGCCCAAAATAAACTGCATTACCTGCTAAAAGTGGCCCAATACCTCAATGAATACCGTTTGACCAAAGCCCGGATTATTTTCGACGGACAAACGGTGGAGGATTTTTTTTACACCATCAATGTCGGGTTGTGCCGCTATTCCGGCGGGGGCATGCTATTGGTACCGCATGCCGTACCCGACGATGGTTTGTTTGCGCTCACCTTCGCGCGCAGCATTTCAAAAATTGAAGTATTGCTGCAAACGCCGCGTTTCTACAACGGCAGTATCCTGCAGCACCCTCGTATTGAAGGCCACCAGGCGCGCAGCATTCGAGTGGAACACATAGGCGAAACGCCCACCCTGCTGGAGGCCGACGGCGAGTTTCTCGGCGAAACCCCGGTAGAGTTTAGCCTGTTGGAAAAGGTCTTGCAGGTGGTCTTGTAGTTGATTCACTTTGCCACTACCCACTTCCTGGCCCCCCAAACCTGCCCGCCCGAGCGGACAAACGCCAGGTAAATGCCCGCCGGAATATCCTGCAAATCAAGGGTTTCTTCGTGCCGGCCAAATCCTTTGAACGATTTGCGGAACACGGTTTTTCCCGACAAGTCGGTAACTACCAGTTCGGCATCTTGTCCGGATTTGAGGTTTTCGAGCGTGAAAACCGCCTGTACTGTGGCCGGATTGGGCGAAATTTTCAATTGCGGCGACGCATAACCCGGTGGTGCATAGGTGCTCGAATTTTCACCCAGTCGCAGGGAGTCAAGCGGGAAGGAAAACAAGCTGCGGGCATAGGAGCCGGCCATGAGCGTATGTTTGGCCGGGTTCAGGTCAAGGTCATAGATCGGCACGATGGGGATGCCGACGCCAAGGCGTTCCCAGTGTTGGCCGCCGTTGGTGGTGCCGTACACCCCGCCGTCGGTGGCGGCAAAAATGACCGAATCCTGGTGCCCGGGCAGTACCAGCAGATCATTGACGGCCAGCTGCGGCAAGTCGCCGGAAATGGCTGTCCAGGCGCCGCCGAGGTTGTCGGAGCGGTGTATAAGCGGGGAAAAATCGTTGCTTTTATACCCGGTTTGGCTGACAAACACCCGCGACGGGTTGGTGGGCGAGGCTTTGACCGAAGATACATAGCGATCCGGCAACCCTGCGCTGATATTGGTCCATTCCTGGGTAGTCGGATTGCCGCGCCAAACGTTGGCATCGGTCGTGCCGACGAAAAGCAGGTCGGGGTCAAGCGGGCTTTCATTCAGGGTCGTAATGGTGTGGTATCGAGCGCCAAAAACAATGCCGTCGGTAACATCTTCACTCACCGGCGACCAGAAAGGAAGGTGGCCTTCGCCTTTATATACGCGGTAAGTGCCGGTGTACATGACGTTGGGATCGTGTTGGCTGAGGAGGTATTGCATATCCCAGTGCCGGCGGTCGCTGTCATCAATTCCGTCGGTGGCGGGGTCAAAGTTGCCCCCGTCGGTAGTGCCGTAAATGCTGCCGTTTTGAAATTCGTAGTAATAAATATTGGGGTCAATCGGATGAAAAACCGCCTGAAATCCGTCGCCACCAAAAACGCGCGTCCAGTTGTCAAGAAAACCGGCATTGCCGACACTGGTGCCGTTGTCTTGTGCGCCGCCATAGTACAGGTCGGAAAGGTGCGGATTGTAGGCGACCCGATAGAACTGTGTGGTTGGGATATTTTCTGTTTTTTCCCAGGAATCTGCATCGTCGTCGCTGCGATACAAACCGCCGTCGGTGGCGAGGAGGAACGAGTTTTCATCCAAAAACACCAGATCGTGGTGATCGGCGTGTACGCCCTGAAAAAATGCGGCGCCGGGTTCCCAGTTTTCGCCACCGTCGCGAGAACGCCAGCTTTCTACACCGAGCAACCAAATATCGGAAGTGTTGTACGGGTTGATCCGAATTTTTCCAAAATACCAGGCAAAGTTGCTTTGAAACCCAAAATCAAGTCCGTTACAGGGGTTTTCCTGCCAGTTTTGTCCACCGTCGAATGTTTCATACAAGGCGGAAAACTCCAGCGAAGTAGAAACATAGGAAGCAAACAAGTGCTGAGCGTTGGCCGGGTCAATAGCCAGTCCGATACGGCTCCAGTTGCCGTCTGGCAGACCGCCGCCTAATTGCGTCCAGTTGGCGCCGCCGTCGGTCGTTTTCCAGATACGGGCGTTTTGACCGCTGACCACGCTTTCCTGGTTGTTTCTGATACGATCCCAGGCAGCGGCATACAGCGTATTGGGGTCGGCGGGCGATCTGACGAGATCAATAATACCCGCCTGCTCGGAGATCAACAGGCTCTGCTGCCAGTCGGCGCCGTTATTGTCGCTTTTATACACCCCCCGATGGTTGTTGCGCTCAAAAGGCAGGCCCATTGAAGCCACGATGATCTTTCCCGGCTGCGCCGGATTGAAAATAACTTTGGTTATGATGCCGCTTTCTTCGAGTCCGACTTGTTCCCAGTTTTCGCCGTTATCGTTGCTGCGCCACAGGCCATCGCCGATAAACGGGTAACCGCTGATATTAGGATCGCCGGTTCCAACATAGACGACAGAGGGGTTGGTGGGGTCGAAGGCA
Organism: Saprospiraceae bacterium; assembly: GCA_033762055.1. Classification (GTDB taxonomy): domain Bacteria; phylum Bacteroidota; class Bacteroidia; order Chitinophagales; family Saprospiraceae; genus M3007. The sequence continues at coordinate 9,633 of JANRLZ010000410.1, read as the reverse complement.
ATATGGCCAATGGAGAGAAACAGTTGATTGTCGAAAACGGGTTCCCAGTTTAGCCCACCATCTTCCGTTTTCCAGACGCCGCCATGCGAATAACCGAGGTAGATGGTATCCGGATGGGTGGGGTGTACTGCTATGGTGTTAATACGCGCGCCGATGTTGGCGGGCCCCTCCAGGGTCCAGGGTGTAGAAAACCCGGGATTTTCATTGCGAGCCTGTGCAGCCAGTTCGATGCGATGAGCGGCTTGCAGGGCATTTTTATAAGTTGTTACATCCGTTTGGAAATCAGGCCATTCGCGCAGGGTAAAAAACCATTCTGCCGGGCGGAGTGCGCTGCTGTCGCGTCGCTCGGTTTCCTCCTGCCGGGAGTCGGGATTACCCGCGTTGGGCTGGATATTCTTTAATAAAAAGTATAAAAAACCGAGTACGGCAGCGCCAAGCACAAAAAGATTACGTGCAGGAAATGGTTGGCGGGATTGACGTTGAAACATGACAAAAGCAGATTTGGATAATTTGCGAAGGTAAGCTGTTTGATTGGCAGCCGATCATGAATCCCGCAGTTTTGCTTTTTTCAGCACAATCATTTCCACTTACTCAATCAGGTGGGTGGTTCACCCGGAAATTCGTACGGCTGGTGCATTATTCCTTGCGGGCTAAAGATAAAAAACTACCTTTGAACAATCGTTTAATCAAACAACCGCACAAATATGAACACGAAAAAACTACTCCCACTTCTCCTCTTTCTGGTCTTGTCACAAACTAATTTCGCGCAAAACTGTGGCGAACCCCAATCACAATTCGAAATTGAAGGCGCCAATTTGAAGGCGCGTATTCTAAATGCCGGCGATTTATTCAGCGACCTGTCGGATGGTCAGTTTATTCCCAATCCCGGCCCGATTGGATCCATTAATCCCACCACCATTTACGCTGCCGGCTTGTGGATGGGAGGCTTAGACAGTGGCGGCAACCTGCGACTTGCCGCTGCCAGTTACCGAAGTGATGGAAATGATTTTTTTACCGGACCCCTGGATCCGGCAACCGGTAGTACAGATGATTTTACCTGCTCCAACTGGGACCGCCATTTTTTTGTTACCGGTGCTGAAATTGCAGCCTTTTTGAATAATCCGCCCCAGAATGCGTCGGAATTAATCAGTCAGTACCCGGGTATTGCGCGTTGGCCGGGCCGGGGAAATCCATATTTTGCGGGCCAATGGGGCTTTGATTTGCCTTTTACTACGCAAGCCCTTGCCCCGTTTTATGATGCCGACAACAACGGAGCGTACAACCCGTTGAGTGGCGATTATCCTGTCGTTCAATTGCGCGGACAACCATTTTTTGTGCCGGATCAACTGGTCTGGTGCATTTTTAATGATGCCGGCGGGTTTCACAGCAATACAAACGGCGCAGCATTTAATACAGAAATTCAACTGACGGTCTGGACATTCGATTGCTCCGATGAGGCGTTTCTGCCGGTGTTGAATAACACGGTTTTTACCTCGCACAAGATTATTGCCCGCGGGGCAGAACGAGTGGATTCCGTTTTCATTGGAATATGGACGGACGTGGATCTTGGTTGCTATGAAGATGATTATGTGGGTTGCAATCCCGATTTGCATACCATGTTTGCCTATAATCAGGATGCAGTAGACGGACAGCCAGGAACCTTTTGTGCTGGCGGGGTGCCCACATTTGGGCAAACCCCGCCGGTACAAAGCGTCACTTTTTTAAGTCATTCGCTCGACAAATTTATTCCCTACAACAATACAGGAGCGGCGGTACCTCCCGGCACAACAGACCCCAACACGCCGGCGGAATACTACAACTACCTCAGCGGCTCCTGGAAAGACGGAAGCCCGCTCACCGATGCGCCCAACGGCTATTCTGCCGGCAACCCGGTGGATCATCTTTACCCGAGCGATCCTGCCGATCCGGCGGGCTGGAGCATGTGTACGGCTAATCTTCCCGGAGGAGACCGTCGTATGCTGGGCAACATTAGTATCGGATCGCTGGAACCGGGCCAGATAGAAGAAATAAACGTCGCCTGGGCATTTCACCCCAATCCGGAATTGCCCTGCGGCCTGGGTTCGACTTTCAGCGACGTACAAACACTTCGCGCGACGTACGAAGGAGGCTTTCAGGACGTGTGCAGTATTGTAAAAGCCCCCGATCTGCCGGCCGACAGCCTGAAACTTTTTCCCAATCCGACGGCCGACATAGCCATCTTGAAATATGGTAAAATTATTCCTACCGCACTCCGCGCCTACGATGCTGCCGGCCGGCTGGTGATGGAAAAAAACGGCAACTTTGAAAAAGAAGAAACCCGCATTCAAACGGGTTCGCTGGCATCCGGCATTTACACGTTGCAAATCGTAACCCCCCAGGGCACAGCCATCAAAAAACTGACGGTAATGCGTTAGACCGGATTAGAAGTCATCTAAAAAATGGCGTCGGAGTTAAAATGAGTGAATAGGCGAAGGCAAGGCAATTTTTTGAATCGTAGTGGCGCCTACGGTGAAAAAAATTAACGCAGGATTCGGCTTCCATACACCATTTTAACCTGACAGGTATTTTTGAGATGGCTTCTAATGTCAATACGCGTCCTACCTGTCTACATAGTCGACGCAAAGTGGTTATGAAAATGACTGGGTGGTAACAATTTGATAGTCAATTATATAAACCCGATAAACCAATATCAACGGTCTACACGATCCCAAGACGACGACCTGCTCGCAGAAGCAGGTCGTTTGTTTTTGCAAAACAGAGCCGGATCACTTTTTCATCTTTTGCATCCGAAAAAAAGGAAGAAACCGGAATGGCAGCCACGCCAAAATCGGTGGTCAGGCGTTTGCAGAAATCAAGATCCGGTTCGTCGCTAATAGCAGAATAATCGAAGAGTTGAAAATAGGTGCCCGAACATTTTAGCGGCTGAAAACGGGTGCCAGACATGGCTTGCAGGAAAAAATCGCGTTTTTGTTGGTAAAAACCGGGTAACCCCATGTATTCTGCCGGATCCACCATAAAATCGGCAAAAGCGGCCTGCATGGGATGGTTGGCGGAGAACACATTAAACTGGTGTACTTTCCTGAATTCGCGGGTCAAATCGGGCGGCGCTACGCAGTAGCCGGTTTTCCAGCCCGTATTGTGGTAGGTTTTTCCAAAAGAATAAATAGCCAGACTACGGGCGTAAAGTTCGGGATAACGAAGCACGGAAGCGTGGGTTTCACCGTCGAAAATCAGGTGTTCGTACACCTCGTCGCTCATCAGAATAATATCGGTTCCACGCAGCAAATTGTTGATTTTTTGCATGTCCGACGCATGCAGGATCGTTCCGGTCGGATTTTGCGGCGTATTGATGCACAGCATTCGGGTGCGTGGGGTAATCAATTTGGCCACAGCGTCCCAATCCACGGAATAATCGGGGGCGGAAAGCGAATGCGTGACGACCACCCCGCCTACCGTTTCCACCGAAGGGCGATAGGAGTCGTAACAAGGCTCCAGCAAAATGACCTCATCGCCCGGCCGAACAAAAGCGGCAATTACGCAAAAAATGGCCTGTGTGCCACCGGCAGTAACGGTGATTTCGTTCTCGGGATTCACCTGTGCGCCATACATCCTTTCAATTTTTTCGGCAATCCGTTCCCGTAGCGACAGAATGCCCGGCATGGGAGCGTACTGGTTGGCGCCCCGCGCCATGTGTTCCGTCACCAATGCCTGCAGGCGTTCAGACGGATTAAAATTGGGAAAACCCTGTGAAAGGTTAATAGCCCCGACCTGATTGGCCAAGCCCGACATTACCGTAAAAATAGTGGTGCCGATATTCGGCAATTTAGATTCAATGCGCATGGCGCAAACGTAGGTTTTTTGGGGCAAATCTTCGCCTGATTTACTTTGTTACGACGAGCCGAAGCGTATATAACCCAGCCGAGCCGGCAATACTGATGAAATATACGCCGCCCGGCCAGGTGCGCACATCCAGGGCAATGCGATTTTCGCCGGGTTGAATGCGAATATTTTCTGTTTGCACGGTTCCGTCAGGACGGATAATTCTGATCACCGGGGCGCCGAGAAATTGAGAAGATGCCACTAATTCAGTGTACGCTTTGGCCGGATTAGGGCATAATTTAAGGTCGGCGCCGTCAAAATAAGTCGGAATTGAGGAGGTTAGTTCCGCCCGGATGCGTACACGGCGTATATCCTCCCGATACACAACAATATCGTCTAATACCACCAGCCCGTCGTCGCCGGCCAACGTAAAACCTGTTTGCAAAACTTCATTGCTTGCCGCATCGGAAACCCACCAATTTATCGGTGAGCCAGGGTGATTAAACAATTGCGGACGGCGAATGGCCACGTCGGCGACCAGGCTGTCGTGCGGACAAATATCATTGGCAAACAAGGCATTGGCGTTTAGCCAGGCGCTTACTTCCCAACTGTTTTCATCATCAACAAGATGATCCGCATCCCAGCGATGCCAGCCGCCCCATGCGCCCCAATTGTCGCCATCGCCATTGTTGATGCCGATTATGCCGGTACCGGGGTCGTTGTTTTGCGGATCCTGGCGGTGATTGAAAAAAGCGGGAAAGGATTGATTGCTACGATACAGGCCTTCGGGGAAAGAGACATTGTCAACAACGGTTTGCTGGCTGGGCAATACACCGCTGATCCAGTGATCGCCATAATCCGGACTGGTATCAACACCATGTGCACGTTCGCTCCAAAAATGTTGTATCCCGATACCCAGCGAATCGGCTTTTCGATAGTTTTCTACCACATAGGCATCCCATTGCATCGTTCCGTTGTCGTCGTTTTTCCCATGCCAATGCCTTATCAAAGGCAAATCGCGGGAAGGCGAACAGTTGTCAAGAAAATTCCAGAGGCTTAACTGGCGCACGGTCTCCCCTTCCCTGTTTTTCAAATTAGTGGGAAAGTTGAGGCTCACATCGCCAAAAACAGCTTGATTGCTCCCTGGTTCGGGACCTCCACACCCGGTATTAAACAGGGTGACCGAAGCATAATGTTCCGGGTAACACTTGGCAAGAGCCAGCGCGCCGGCTGAACCCATGCTGTGCCCGTGAATGTGAATACGGTTCGGATCAACATTAAAACGTCGGACCAGCCAAAAGTCAATCCACAAATAGCGGCGTTGCGTGTAGTTCACCAGTGTGTCCGCTGTGGCAGGAAGGTTATTGGAACTGAAAGGATCATAGTTTTTTCGATAGCCAAAATGCCAGCTGGGGCTTTCAAAATTCGGTGGTACTGGTCCCCGCCATCCGACAAGATCGTCGTTGTGCGACAAAAGTAAACCCTCTGCCGGGCGGATGTTTATTTCGGGGCGACTTCCGGCCAGCGATTGCCGGGCGGTGCCGCCTCCACCATGCAGCCATACAGACAGTGGAAGAGGTTGGGTTGTATCCAGCATGGCCGGAGCAGAGACAAAAAACAGACTGGGCATACCATTTTTTGCCGCATTGGCCGTTACCGGAAAATCCGGACGGTTGTCCCATTGGTTTTGGCGCCCGTCTGACCACATCAAAAAAGCAAAACAGGTAAACCCGTTGGCAAAAGGAGACGGGAACACCGCTTGCAAATGACACTCCACCGGGTCGTTTGAAGGGTCATACTGAAAGGGGACAGCGGCAGGTGTTCTGTTTTGTGCGGTAACAGTCGTTTCATTCTCCGCAACTACCGCAAAAAAAAGGTTGCCGGCCTGATGGGGTGTAAACACAAAAAGGCCTTCATTTAGCGCCAGCTGATAAAAGGTATTTCCCTGAGGCCCCGGAATCCTGGGGGTGGCTGTCGTGTCTATCTGCTCTTTAAGTGCTGCGCAGGTATATTCAATCAGATGGAGTTTGCCCACTCGTACTGCGTCATTTACCGACGAAAAAGTCGTCGGTCGGGCATAAATTTCATACCAGATCGGAAGGGGGGCGGTAATTTCCCAAACAACCCACACCTGACCGTCGGCGTACCAGGCCCTGACGTTGTTTTGGGCCTGGCAGAGAAGTGAAAACAGGAAGCATACCGGGAGTAGGAAGTTTTTCATAAACCAACTATTTGACAGCACATTACCGGGATTGGAAAATGCTGTTTGGGTGAACAAATTTCGGGTTCGACACCCCCGGCATGTCAAGGTTTAAGTACTCCGGCAGAATTAAATGCACCTTGTTCTTCCAACACTTACCGCAAACGGTGGCCGCGCATGGCATAATACAAAATGTACAAATAACACGGCAACATGCAAGCCAGGAAAGCCGCCTGATAACCCAGCGGGGCTTCCATTATCCCGTACAATTGCGGCACCAAAGCGCCGCCGGCAATGCCCATGATCAGCCAGGCCGAACCGATTTGTGTAAAACGCCCCAGACCGTATATCGCCAGCGGAAAAATGGCCGGCCACATAACGGCATTGGCCAGACCCAGCAAGGCAATACAGCTTACGGCGGTGGAACCGGTGGTGAAATAAATGAGGATCGTAAGTGCAATGCCCAACAAGGCAGAATATTTTAAAAAATCCTGCTGGCTGATATATTTGGGAATCAGCAGAATACTCAATACATAACCCAGCAACATGGCGCCCAGGGTAAATGCCGTAAAATACTTGGTCTGATCAAGGCCAAACCCCAGCGACTTCCCGTAAATACCAATCACATCACCAGCCATTACTTCCGCGCCGACATAGACAAAAATGGCAAAAGCGCCCAAAACCAGATGGGGGAACTGCCAAACGGCGGTGCGGTCGGCGTAGGCGCTGTGCGGGGTGTTTTCTCCGCCGGATTCGCTGTTGGTGTCAATTTCCGGCAATGACGAACGGCGTATCATCCAGGCCAGCGCCAGCAAAATCACAGCCATTACCACATAGGGCGCCACTACACGCCCGGCCAACTGGTCGAGCAACCCGGCGCGAAGCGCCCCATCGGTGGCGGCGTTGATCTCGGCTTCGATCGCATTGGCATTCTTTAGTACAATGCTACTCAGGATGATCGGACTCAGAATGCCGGCCACTTTGTTGCAAATACCCATGATGCTGATGCGTTGTGCCGCACTTTCAATCGGCCCGATGATACTGATATACGGGTTGGATGCTGTTTGCAACAGGGAAAGCCCCATGCCCTGCACAAAAAGCCCGGTTAAAAACATCGGGAAAGCGCGTGCCTGCGCAGCCGGCACAAAAATCAGGCAGCCAATGGCCATGATGGCCAGGCCCCAGGCCATTCCGTTTTTAAAACCCGTACGTTGCAGAATTTTAGAGGAAGGGATGGCGAGAAAAAAGTAACTGATGTAAAAGGCAAAGGTGACAAACAACGCCTGCATCGTGTCGAGTTCGCAGGCTAATTTGAGAAATGGAATCAGGGTGCCGTTGAGCCAGGTAACAAACCCGAAAATAAAGAACAGGAACCCGATAATGCCGATTTGATACAGATAGGCGCTGTTTCGTGTGGTATCGTTTTGCATGGTGTCAACTATTTTTACACAAAAAATCAGGATGCGGAATGCTGCCTGATAGATAAAAAGTCGGAGGCTTTCCTACTTTTGCCCTGCAATTGTCGAACATTACCCTTGAATCACCAACAACAAGCAAAGAAAATATGCAACCCACACTATTGATTTTGGCAGCGGGCGTCGGCTCGCGTTATGGCGGACTCAAACAGGTTGACGGCATGGGGCCGCATGGCGAAGCCATTCTGGAATATGCGGCAGACGGCGCCATCCGGGCAGGATTCGGTAAAATTGTTTTTGTGATTCGAAAGGAAATTGAAACCGCTTTTCGCGAAAAAGTAGGGCGCCGGGTGGAGGCAAAAATCCGGACGGAGTATGCTTACCAGGAATTTGATTCCTGTCTGGAATGGCTCGCAGAGAAACCGTTGCGGGAAAAACCATGGGGTACCGGCCATGCTATTCTTTCGGCCAAACACCTGCTGAACGAACCTTTTGCCACGGTCAATGCCGACGACTTTTACGGCGCCGACGCCTTCGAGGTGCTGGGCCAGTTTCTTCGCAGGCAGTGTTCTCCTGCTGAATATGGTATGGTTGCCTATCGCCTGGGAAATACGTTATCAGAAAACGGCGCCGTTTCTCGCGGGGTCTGCGAGGTAGATGCGGAGGGGTTTTTAACGACGGTTACCGAGCGCACCAAAATTGAACGTTTTGCCGACGGTATCCATTACAGCGACGCCCAGGGTCGGCATTTTTTAGCCGATGATACCCCGGTATCCATGAACCTTTGGGGGTTGCATCATTCGGTACTGGATGAAATTGAAACCCAGTTTCGCGCATTCGTGCTGGCCAATCTGCAACAGCCCCGGGCCGAGTTTTACATTCCTACCGTAGTCAACAACCTGATCGAGTCGGGCAAAATCCGCCTGCGGGTGCTGCACAGCGACAGTCAGTGGTACGGAGTTACCTATCCGGAAGACAAGGCAACGGTGCAGGCGGCGCTGGCTTTGTTGCCGCCGCTTTTAGCGCAGGTATAGCATACGTTACAGGCAATCCCAGTCGTACAGCACGCGTGAAAAATCGAGTGCAAGCAGGTCTTTTTCCCGGATAAAAAAATGCCCTACCCCCATATCGCCCCACATGAGGTCCATTTTTTCGTCTGAATCGAGTTGAAAAAGCAGCAGCATGGGGTCTTCCGGGCGGCGCGGATCGTCCTGGGTAAAATAGGCGTATCCGCCCACCTTGTGCCCCTGTGCGCGCACCGATTTTTCGAAACTGCCCATGATGTCCCACTCCTGTTCGCCGAATTGGCGGAAAAAATCGCCGCCGAAATGTTGATAAAACTGATAATCGGTAATGGGCGCCACTTCTTCGCCCAGTCCGAACTGGAGGGGAAAGGAAGTTTCCGGGTGGTGTGGCAGTAAGTCGTCATAGTCGCGCGACGGCCCGGTATTTTTTTGCAGTAAAGTTTCGTTTTCGATCACGTCCGGATGAAAAATTACCCGGAAGGTATCCGGGTTTTCGCCGTCGTCGAAATCCATGCCGTAGAGGTCGTCGTCGTTGATAAAGAACTGCACGATGCCTTTATTTGGAAAAGGGGGGAGGGAGGGCATTTCGGCAAAATTGAGTTGGGCGAGAAAAAAAAGCGGCTGCCCGTCGGGTGCGAGGGGCCAGGAGGCGTTTTTGGGCAGATAAGGTTGGCCACCCACCTTGCTTTCCCAGGGCCGGGTGTCGCGAACGGCCTGAGGGCTGATTCGAATAAAGGGTTGCCGGGTTTGGATCAGTTGATCGCGGAACGGCTCCATGGCCGTGGGGAGTTTTATTTGCATCAAAAAGTGCTTTTTCGCCTCAAAAGTAGAATTTTGAAAAAAAATAAAAAAAACTTTTGAATGTGCTTGTTGGAAAGGAAACAGGATTTATACCTTTGCCGCCCCAAAACAAAAGCGTATCACAGAATTGTGATTTTGAAATCACAGTTTCACGATAAAAGTTCATTGACAAGGCTGGAAGGAATAGAAGCAGAAAGGTAAAAGTAATCGAGCACAAGAGTAGCCGAAAGGATGCTTGAAACGATATTACTTGGTCTTATTATAGCCAGGCAAGAGTAGGAAGTGAATAAGGGTGCACGGGGGATGCCTTGGCTCCCGGGGGCGACGAAGGACGCGGTAAGCTGCGAAAATGCTGGGGGAGGTGCAAACGACT
>JANRLZ010000409.1:0-10965 GCA_033762055.1 Saprospiraceae bacterium | reverse complement strand
CCTGGACTGCCGGTGACTGGATACATGCCTTGAACGGTCAGGGTTTGCCGGAGGTGCCCGGAAAAACCATAGTAGGCGGGCTGGTTTTAATGGTTATCGTTTATGCCCTGCTTCAACGTTGGTGGCGCCTGCCCGACCATCTGGCGGATATTTTGATCATAGGACTCCCGCTTGCAGCAGCGGTAGGGAGGATCGGGTGCCTGGCGGCAGGTTGTTGCTATGGGGTGCCTACACATTCCAACTGGGGCATAGCGTACGGAACAGCAACACCGGCTTTTTTGAACGGGTTGGAACAAGGCATTTGCAATGCCGACATGCAGGCGACATCGCTGCTGGTTCCGGTACAGGGCCTGTTTATGGCTGGCAATCTCCTCATTTTCAGCATCTTATGGTATGTAAGAAACAGGATGCCGCGCCCGGGCATGCTGGCGTTGTTAGGCTTCGGGCTGATGTTTATTCAGCGTTTTGGCTGGGAGTTTTTACGTGATTCCGCTACCATCCCGGGGATGTTCGGACACGTTTGGTCGGGCCTGATGGCCGGACAATGGATTGCTTTGTTGGTCGCGGTGTTTGCATGTGGAACCTGGTTATTTTATTATTTCACACCCCTGAAAGCAGGATTTGGGTCAACGACAGCAGCAATTGGCTTCAAACCGGCCCGGATATTGGCGGGTATTGCGTTGGGTAGCCTGCTGCTTTGCGACCTGATGACTTTTGAAGAGATTTTTTTCATTGTTGTTTCCAGCATGCCGTTAGCCTTGCTACTTATTCATCCATATTGGCGTGCCTGCCGAACCGGAAGAAAAAGATGGGTTCCGGCAACAATGTTATCGGCGGTCGCTATTTTATGGGTGTCGCAACCAATGCCGGGATGGCTAACGCCGGCAAAGGGTTTGACCGATTCGTTGCCTGCCGACCCGGCGCTTCCGGTTATCCTGCCGGCAAATAACGGAGGGAAGTGGGAGCAATGGCTGGATGTGAATATAGGTGGTTCCAGCGGCCGATATACAAAAACAATCCGCGATTGCGGTGGTAATGCGATCAGAACTGAAACCATTCATACCCGGGCGGCCGGTTTGGGAGTTGCTTCCAACTGGCAGAATGGCTGGGATAAATTTCAGATCAGTTTGCGTGGCGCAATCGGGGAGGCAAATACGGATGACAATAATTTTTTTGATGATAATTACTCCTATTCGTCTTACGGGATTCAGGGAGCGTACAGTGGTAAAATTGTCGGATTTGGGTTGGGTATTGCAAGTCTCCGGCGAGTATATCCGGCAGATGTAGATTTTCAGGGGACAAAACCAACCAACTTTTTGGTGACCGGGCACGTGCGTCTCGGGCGACCGGATAAGTTCTACACCGAAATTCGGATATACGATGAGCCGTCTTTCGGACTCGCTTATGTGCCTTCGATCTCGTTGGGTGCCGGTGTTGGATTTGGCAACCAAACAGACAAAAACTTTATGCGAGGTGGTTTCAGTTATGTAGGCAATGAATGGCGGCCCTATATCGGTGGAGGAATAAAATGGGGAAATACCGGCATTTCCAGTAACCTGAACCTGTTGATTGGGGAACATTATTCCATATTTTCTGCCGGCATTGCTTACAAAATTCCCAAAAGGAACGGTCGTTGATACCCATTGCCGGGCCTCTTGAATCTCCCGCAAATACCGGCGTTTTTCAAAAACAGCAACAAAGGGGGCGGCTTGTCTGACAAAGGACTACATTTGCAGCGCTTTGCCGGTGGCCGCCCTCTTGCAGGTTGCCGTTTTTGAAAATGACCCACCTTACTCCTTCACTTGTACTGCTTGTTTTGCTGCTTTACTTCGCCATGCTGGTCGGAGTAGCCTGGCTGACCGGGCGCAATACGAGCAATGAAGGTTTTTTTCTGGCCAACCGCAAAGTGCCCTGGTATGTGGTGGCCTATGCCATGATCGGAACCAGCATCAGCGGCGTAACTTTTATCAGTATTCCCGGTGCAGTGGGTGGATCGGGTGTGAACATGGCTTTTTCCTACATGCAGGTGGTGATGGGTTATCTTTTGGGATACCTCTTTATCGCTACGGTGCTGATGCCCATGTACTACCGATTGAATCTGACCAGTATCTACGGCTATCTGGAACAGCGCTTCGGGTGGTGGTCATATAAAACCGGCGCAGGGTTTTTCCTGCTCTCCCGCACACTGGGGTCCGCCGCTCGTATGTTCCTCGCAGCCAGTGTGTTGCAGATGTTTGTGTTTGCCCCGCTGGGCGTGCCTTTTGCGGTGACCGTGATTTTGATGCTGGCCCTTATTTATGGTTACACCTTTAAAGGAGGGTTAAAAACCATCATCTGGACCGACTCCATCATGACCACCTTCTTTTTGGCGGCGCTGGTGTTTACGGTATGGACCATTGGAAAATCGCTCAATTTTGGTGGAGGAGAGATCTTTTCCAATGTTTTGAACAGCCGTTACGGGCAAGTTTTCTTTTTTGAAAATTTCCTTTCCGACCCCAACCACTTCGTCAAACAATTTATCAGCGGCGCGCTGGTGGCTATTGCCATGACGGGACTTGATCAGGATTTGATGCAAAAAAACCTGGCTTGCAAAAACATCCGCGAAGCACAGAAAAACATGCTGGTGTTTTGTGTGTATCTCGTTGTCATCAATTTTCTGTTTCTGATACTGGGCGCCTTGCTTTATTTGTACGCCGGCAGCATCGGACTCGAAATCCCCGCACGCACCGATCATCTTTACCCCAAAATAGCCTTCAACCACCTCGATGCCGTGGCCGGTATCTTCTTTATTCTCGGCCTGATCGGCAGCACTTATGCCAGCAGCGATTCGGCGCTGACAGCATTGACAACCAGTTTCTGCGTGGATTTTTTGAATTTTGAGAAAGGTAAAAACCTCTCGGACACGGCATTTGCCTATGAGGAAGAGCGTATGGCCTACCTCCAAAAGCAGGAAAACCGTTTGCGCAAAACCAGAACGCTCGTACACCTGGGCTTTTCTGCTTTATTCGTCGTCATCATTTTGATACTCAACGCTGTAAGCGACTCGGCGGTCATTTCCCTGATTTTCAAAATTGCGGGCTACACCTATGGCCCGCTCCTTGGATTGTTCCTGTTTGGTTTGTTTACCGACTTGAAAATCCGCGATAAATTCGCCTTGCATGTTTGCCTCGCTGCACCGGTGTTGACCTTTTTGCTGGAATATGCCTGCAAAAACTACGCGGGTTTCGACGTAGGTTTCCTGACCATCCTGATCAACGGCCTTATTACCGGACTGGGTTTATGGGTAATTTCTTATCGGGAACCACAAAACTAAAGGCACTGCTTTGCAGCCTGCTTCTTTACATGGCAGGCTATGGACGCGCTGACGCCCAAACTGCTTCTTTTCACGATCTGTATTTTGAAAAAATTCCGACCCGTTGGGATGAAGGCATTCCACTGGGGAATGGCATTCTGGGGGCAATTGTCTGGCAAAAAGAACCGGGAAAACTGCGTATTTCACTCGACCGTGCTGATTTGTGGGATCTTCGCCCCGTACCCGAAATGTTGGATACCCATCGTTTTCGCAGCGCCTGGGTAGAAGAGAAGCGGCAAGCGCAACGATATTCCGAAGTACAACAACAATTTGACCTTCCTTATGAGCGAGACCCGGGGCCGACCAAAATACCGGCAGCAGCCCTGGAATTTAATTTTAAACAAACACAGCCTGTTTCGGTGCGCCTGTATCTGAGGGAGGCAGTTTGTGTCGTTGATTTTTTAGGGGGTGAACGTCTTTGGGTGTTTCTCCATGCGGATAATACGACCGGCCACTGGCGTTTCGAAAACCGGAACAACGACCAGGTGTCGGTACAACTTGTAATGCCGCGTTATGCGACAGAAAGTGCTGCCGGCGCCAATTCGGTAGAAGGCCAGGGCTTGGGACGCCTAGGATACCAACAGGGTACCTTGACCGAACAAGAGCAACGTTTGCACTATGTACAACCAAGTTGGGGAGGCTTTCATTACGAAGTGGCGCTGCGTTGGCGCGTTACACATGAAGCGCAGGAAGGTGTCTGGAGTATTTCGGCACATTACCCCGACCAGCCTCCACAAGCAGCCGCGCCAACCCGTATTCAATCAGAGCAAAGTATTGATTTTCAATATAATTTTGACCAACATCGCCGGTGGTGGACTGATTTTTGGTCGAAATCGGCTATCCGGTTGCCTGATACCATACTGGAAAAACAATGGTACCTGGAACAGTATAAATTGGGTGCGGCTTCGCGCCGGGGTGCGCCGCCTGTTTCTCTGCAGGCGGTCTGGACGGCTGATAATGGCAGCCTGCCTCCCTGGAAAGGCGATTTTCATAACGATCTGAATACCCAGATGAGTTATTGGTCGGCCTATGGCGCCAACCATGTGGAGGAGGCACGGGTATTTACCGACTGGTTGTGGGAGATTCTGCCTGCAGCAAGGCGTTATACCCGCCAGTATTTTGGTACAAATGGCGGCATCAACGTGCCTGGTGTATGCACCCTCCGTGGCGAACCGATGGGGGGCTGGATCCAGTATGCATTTTCCCCGACTGTGTCGGCCTGGCTTTCACAGCATTTCTGGCAGGATTGGGCGTACACGCAGGACCTGGATTACTACCGACAAAAAGTGGAACCCTGGATAAAAGAGGCGGGAATTTTTTTAATGGAATACGGGTTGACCGCCGACAGCAATGGCCAATACCAATTCGAACTCCCGCTTTCAACTTCGCCGGAGATCGGGGACAATTCGCCCGAAGCTTATTTCCGGGGCATGAGCAATTACGACCGCGCGTTATGCCGTTATCTGGTTGACAAAAACTGTGAAATCGCTGTGAGGAACCATGATGCCGACTGGCAGGCCGCCGATTTCTGGCTTGTTATGACGGAATTAATGCCGCCCCTGGATGCCGATTCAACCGGGCTGACCATTGCGCCGGGACACCCGCTGGAAGGTTCGCACCGTCATTTTTCTCATCTCATGGCGATTTACCCCTTGGGGCTGCTACATTTTGAACGCGATAGCGCGCTGATGCAGCGTTCATTGCGCCATTTGGAAAAAACCGGCGCCGACTGGTGGACAGGTTATTCCTATGCCTGGATGGGGTGTTTGCAGGCGCGTTTGCGTGATGGAGAACGTGCCCGCTATTATTTGAGCAGTTTTACCCGGGCATTTTGTTCGCCCAACAGTTTTCATCTCAATGGCGATCAAAGCAAAACCGGTCTGTCTAAACTCGAATACCGGCCCTTTACACTGGAGGGCAATTTTGCTTTTGCCGCCGGTATTCAGGAGATGTTGGTGCAGCATTACGACGGTGTTTTGCGCGTATTCCCTGCCATCCCGTCCGACTGGAAAGACCTTCAATTTGAAAACCTGCGTATTGAGGGAGCGTTCCTTGTTTCGGCGCGAATGAGCGCCGGGAAAGTGGAAGAAGTAGAGATTTTTTCCGAAAAAGGAGGCAGATTGCGCTTTTTTAATCCGAAATCGGGCAGAATAGAAGAAATAGAGATGAGCGCAGGCAGTCGTCGCCGCTTTTGATCTTTACAGCCATTAGTGCCATTGTCTCACTAATTCTCCCAAACTACTTTTTCGGAAATTTCCCCGCGCTTGCCGGATACTTCGGGCATCTCGTGCCAACTGATGTAAAAAAATCCGAGACAGCGCTCGCCGGCTTCCAGCCCCAAAAATTCGCCGGATTCCAACGCAGCGCGCGGCGTACTCCAGTAACTGCCCAGTCCGGCAGCGGCACAGCTCAGCCACATATTTTGTACGGCCATGGCGACGGAGGCTATTTCTTCAAATTCGGGCAAATTTGCCTCCGGGTTGGGGTGCAATACGATGGCGACAACGGCGCCCGCGCGAAGTGGATTGGCGCCGGCTGCCACCATTTTTTCTTCGGAAAAATCTTCCGGGTGCGTGTTTTTCTGGTAAAAATCAGAGAGGTAGGCCGACAGGCGTTGCCGGCTTTCGGCCGAGTGAAATACACGAAAACGCCAGGGCTCGGTTCGTTTATGGGTAGGCGCCCAGTTGGCATTTTCGAGTATTTGGGTGATCATTTCCCGGTCAACCGGTTTTTCCGGCAGGTAAAATTTAGGAAAAACGGCGCGGCGGCTCCGAATTAATTTGGAAATATGGGTGAATAAGTCCGTCATTTTTTCTGTTTTTGTTCCTGATGATGAATTTTTTCCCGATCTGTTTTTTGAACAAACAATGGGCATGTTTTGAGCATGCCGTACAGACAAAGCACACGTAATTTTGTTGCAGTTTTCTCCGAGTACCTTTTTTCCGGTCAACCATGAACGCGCACGAATTTCTCACTGAACTTATCGCCGCTTACAACGCTCACGACAAACCGCGTCTGCTGGCGCTTTATCACCCTGATTACGATGGGGAAGACCTTTCGGAAGGCAAAAAAGCCAGCGGACAGGCCGATACTTCCCGTATGCTCGACTATATCCTGCGTGCCTTTCCTGATTTACGGATGGAATTGCTGGAGTGGGGGGTTGAGGGCGACAAGGTTTTCTTTTTCTGGAAAGCTTCCGGTCATCAGCGTGGAAGGTTGATGAACATTCCGCCAACAGGGAAATTTTGCGCCTTTCTGGGCGCTACATTTATCACGCTGAAAGACGGAAAAATTTTGCGTAGTCGCCGGATTTGGGATGTAGCTACCGCCCTTCGCAACATCGGGTTGTTGCCGGAGCCGACCACGACCGAATACCTCTGAATACGCTTTCGCCGGATCAGAAAAATCTATACATGCCTTTACTGGAACTTGCCCCATTCTTCCAGTTCTTCTGCCGACCAAAGTTCCGGAAAGAACACCACCAACTGGAAGCGCGGAGGCAGGTATTTTTGCCAGTTGGTGCCACCGGTGGCTTCAATTTCCTTAGGTTTCGCATCAAGATAGCGCACTGCCGAGCGGTAATGCGATAATCCCCAACGCACATTGGCATTCAGGTCGTGTTCGCGCAACAATTCGATCAGCTCGGGGTCTTGTCGTGCCTCCTGGGGGAGTTGCTGGTAGAGTTGCCGCAAGTTACATGCCTGGTAATGTTGGGCAAATCGGATGATTTCTTCTGAATACTTTTGCTCAAATTGTCGGAGCGTGAGCGTTTTTTTGCCTGAAGCGAGTTCGGTAGCGCCTGATTTCCAATACAATACGGAATAAAGCAGTTTGACGTCCGACACATCGGCGGTCAGTTCGCGTTTGCCCGGATGTACAAGTTGGCGCATATCGGTGCTGGCAAATTCGATCATGCGGTATTGTACGCTTTGAAAGCCGCTGGCCGGCAACAGGCTCATCCGAAAACGCAAAAATTCGTCGCGGTCCATGCCATCTACCATAATATCAAACGACTGGATGAGTTGCTGAAAATAGCGATTGATGCGTACCATTTGTCGTTTGAAAAATTCGGGCGAAACTTTCGGCGTATCGGCCAATTGCGCGATGGCATCGAGTATCAGGCGGAAGTACAATTCCGTAATTTGGTGGTACAGTATAAAAATCCGCTCGTCGGGAATGGGAGTACGCGGGTTTTGTAAACTGAGCAGGGTATCGAGATGGATATAATCCCAATAGGTAAGGTAATCGGCATACAACAATCCATCGAGGTACGACTTCATGTCCTGGCCCATGGCCCCGTATTTTTCTTCTAATTGGCTGAGGCGGGAAAGAATTTCTTCAGACATAACATTTTAGCGCTTGGAATCGGGGGCTTTATGAGCGGGTGAAGAGGAATGACCTCAAATTGACAAGTTATTATTCCCCGTTCCTTAACTGCTGATTTTCAGCCCCAAAAGTAGACAAGCCAGGCAGACCGTCAAAGTTCCCAGCACATTCGCTGCAGCAAAAAACAGATGACCCTGTTGCCAGAGTTGCCAAGTTTCGACCGTAAAGGATGAAAAGGTGCTAAATCCGCCACAAAATCCCACCGAAAGCAACAGTCGCCGTTGCTCCGGCAGGCCCTGGGCGATTTGCCAGCCCAGCAGGCAGCCGATAAGCAGACATGCCAGGCCGTTGGCAACAAAGGTGGCCCAGGGAAACCGCAAATGCAGCGGTTGAAGGAGTAGGCCGATAGACCATCGACAAACACTGCCGAGTCCGCCGCCTAAAAAAACGAGGAGAAAAGGAGGCATACGCAAAGATAATCAGCGATGCAACAGGATCAGGCTTGAATAACTTTTTCCTCCCCATTCAATGATACCCTTATAAAGTCCGGGCGGCAGATGCCCCACATACCATTCAGCCCTTTCCAGATGGGAGCGATGATTTAATACGGTTTGTCCCAATGGATTAACCAGACGAAAGTTGTATGGATTTTCAGTTGTAACGGTAAAAGTGGTTTGCAAAAACGAGGTTGCCGGATTGGGATGAATTAAGATCGAATATTCGGGAAAAAGGCCGGGTTTAACCGAAGAAAATTCATTGTTGGCCGCAAAAGTCGGGGTTTGTTGAAGAAATGCTCCGATGCCGTTCGGCACCCTGGCTGATGCAACATTGGTACTTTGGGGAGAATAAGTCACTGAATCTGTGATCGTCAGGTTTTCAAAACTCAGGTAGATGCTGCCGCCTTCCTTATCCAATTTAAAATCAGCGTGCAGCCCCTCGTCGGCAATATCACGATCTGCCCAAACAATAAGATAGCCCTGGGGCGGAATACGGATATCGTCGGGAAACCGCCAATGTTTGAGGTTATGCCGGTGATTGCTGAGGTAATACTGCCGCAATGAAACGGTATCGGAAGTGGTGTTGTATAACTCAATCCAGTCGGGGTATCCGCCCTGCGGATCGGCGATACCGCCTTCGGAGTCGGCAGAAGCGACGAATTCATTGATAACGATGCTATGGGGCGGAGCTGGCGGGGTTAGTTCGGTACACACGACGCCTGCATCGGCGAGGTCTTCCATAAATGCCTGTTTTCGCTGTGTGACGAATGTTTTGAGTGCCGTTACATCCTGATCGAAGCCCTCGATGGTGTAATCATATCGCGGATCGGCGGCTACCTCATCACGTATCAGTTGGGCATGTTGTTCAATAATCGGGTGGAGGTGTTCTTCGGTAAATAGATATTGCAACATTTCACAGGCTAATTGCGAATATCGCTCGCGATAAACAGGAATTCCCATCATCCGATTAAATACAATGTTGGCGCCCGGCTCAAACAGTTCGTAATTCAATCCGCTGTAAAAGGCATAGTTCAGATCCCAGGGTATCCAGTAGAGTTGATTCAAATCCGGTATCCGGTACACATAATAGTTGCAATCAACATCAATGGGATTGTCGGCGGCATTGATGAAATGTTCGACCAGAAAAAAACGGAGAAAGGCATCGGTATCCAATACCGCTTCCAGGGCTGTTACAAAGTTTTGGCCGTCCAGTTGCTGGGCGATCTGGATCAATTCCTGATAATATTCGAGGGTGTTTTCGCCCTCGTCCACTTCTACCGTGCAAATCTTGTTTTTATACAAAATACCTTCATCATCGGCAAACTGCCCTTTCAGAAAAGTTTTATCTACTTGCTCAACCAGGACATAAACACCGTGGTAGACGTTATTGATATAGACTTTTGCGTAGGCAGATCGGGACGATTTTACGCCGGCCTGTCGGAAAATCACATACCCCAACATGTCGCGTTGCATCGCCCGGTCAAAATCGGCATTGAGCAGGTTCAGTTTTTTTAAGCCGTCGTAAGACTGGTTGTCATCGAACGTATTAAAATCAATTTTCAGCGGTCGTTTTTGATTGAAAGCCGACAGCCCGCCTTTTATTCGGGCGCCGACGGAATCTGCCAGTTGGCCGTCTATTCGAACATCACACAAACGATACGGAGGCGCTTCGGGGTTGTTTTGCCAGTCTCCCAGCATCAAGGAGAACAGGTCGGGGTGTTCGCTTTCAAAGCGGATTTCGTGCAAAACCGAAGGTTCGAACAGGTTTTCACCGTCTTTTTGGGCAAACAATGCCGTGTTGCATAGCAGGATAAGGCAGGAGCAAAATGTCCTTGTTTTCATAAAATGCGTTAATTTTTAGAGGAGGAGCACGGCAAATACCTGGCCAGGTGTGGCAATTTGTCGTTTAGAACAGGTATAATTCTTAGGAACAAAAAACCCCGACTAATTACAGCCGGGGCAACAACTAAAAAATTAAGCTATGAAAACAAAAACTTCTTGAGTCGAATTAATGTATTGGCCAGGGGTAAATGATCAACACGCAATACAAGGCAAAGTTACAATTCTTGTGCCTTTTTTTACTCAAATCATTTTTTGGGAAAAAACCGGATAAATTTCGAGCTGCAAGGTAAAAAAGAAAATGCCGCTTGTGCAAGCGGCATTTTCAGGATTGTTATCTGAAAGTTCGGAAAAACTTTAGAAACAGGATATTGGGCAGTTCCAACGTTTATTCCGACTTGTCGCGGCCACCGGTGAGGACTTCCTGGTATTCTTTCAGTTCGTCCCACTTGCCTTCGGCGGCAAATTTTGCCTGGGCGGGCCAGGTGCTTGGGTCGTGAATCTGGTAGCGCGGGCCGGCTGCATCCAGGATTTCCTTGAGACGGTCTACCGGCGCTTCGGCCAGTTCGGCCCAGGTATTGATGCCGCCTTCCTTAAGCAGCGTTTCGATTTTCGGGCCTACGCCTTCGATGATTTTGAGGTCGTCGAGTTTCGGTCCTTTTTCTTTTTTGGGCGCTGCGGCTTTTTTCGTTTCGGCTGCAGGCGCTTCGGCTACCGCTGCAGGCGCTTCGGCAACGGGTGCTTCGGCTGCGGCTTTTTTAGCCGGCTTTTCAGCGGGTGCGGGAGCCGGGTCGAGTTTGCTCGGACCTTTCGGTTTGATATCTTTTACCGGTTTTACGGGTGTTTCAGGTACATCCTGGAAAGGAATGACGCTCACATAGCGACGGTCTTTCTGGCTGCGTTTGTACACTACCAGACCGTCAATAGCAGCATGCAGCGTATGGTCGCGGC
>JANRLZ010000408.1:0-4233 GCA_033762055.1 Saprospiraceae bacterium | reverse complement strand
GCCTCCCCCTTTGAAGGGGGTCGGGGGGATGAATGCACGGAGCTGAAATGCCAGGCGGGCGGCAGGTAGTCATCCAATCCTGTCAATCAAATAAATCAAAAAAATCATAGTTCGGACGGCTTGGGTACCCCGGCATTGCGTCTCCGCGTGGTCATCCCTCTCCCCCGCCCGTCGGTTACCTTTTTATCACAGACGACATACATCTATCAATTATTCATCATTCAACGACATTGCCGTTTTTGGGCCAGCAGCGGCGGCTCGTCCTTCAACGGTAACCTTTTAACAATTACCTTGTCATGAAAGCCATCGAATTTCTTGCGAAATTGAAAAAAGAGATCGCCAAAGCGGAGGATTTGAGAAAGGTGTACAGAAAAATGGAGTTTTTACTGAAAGGCGATCCCAAAGAGTTGGAGATCATACACAACCAATCCCGGTATGAAGAATTACAAAGAAAAATTCGCCTCGGTACATTGGACTTCCAAACCCAGTCCATTGAAATCAACAGGATAAAAGAGTCGCTTCTTTCTCTCATCAGCCTGCTGGAGGAAGAACTGAAGGAAAATGAAAAATTAAGAAGTGAAATAGACGCCGGTATAGCAGCTTATTATGACCAGGATGAATCCTGCCCGTCTTTTTGGGAATGGGTGAAATCCAACAAAGGGATAAAAAGAATGGTGGCCTTCTTCTGTATTCTGTATGTCGTCTCTCTGCTGCTCTACCTCGTTTTTCAAAACAATCTGACGGGTGAAAAATGCGACGGAACGGGCAACCAACTTGACTTTGGCTGGAATTTGCCCATGCTGGTACACTGGCTGTTTATCATCACCGTATGCTTCTGGCTGTTCAAGTTTAAACGATTTTCCGTCATAGAGGGAGACCTGTCATACACCCACGAAGCAACCAATCAAACAGCAGCCAAAAGCGATCAATCAGATGCCGATGAAAATGAAAAAAAGGAAGCCAAAGTCGTCAGCGTGGAAAGCCAGATCAGAGATCGCTTGAGGCTTACTAAACTGGCCGATTATGAAGACTGGAGTGAATCGGAAAAGGAAAAACTCTGGCATAGCTATAAAAAGGGGGTCAACAAAACCCTCGAACAGTTTTCCAGTGCCTGGTTTTTTATGTGGGCGCTGTGGGCAATTTTTTACGGCGTCCTGTTGTCCGGCGTTAAATCGGACTGGGCGCCGGATTTTTTGAACTACCTCGGAACGGCCACTTTTTTATTCATGTACCTGACTCTGGCCATCACTACCACCGGCAGAATCATTTTTTCATTGCTGATCAAAATCCTGCTGATCATTGTATTGGTTACGGCTTTACAGGAGTTTCTCGAACCAAGATTAGGCGACAACCCGACCCAGGTACAGTTCTGGTTTAAACTGGTGGTCGGCATCGTAGCCTGTTCGATCTTTTCCACAGTCTTTGGCCGTCTGATTGACAGTAAATTTGTGAATACCCCCATCGTCATTTCGATTTGTTTGTATGCCTATGCAGCCATACAGCCGTTATATGCTTTTTGGGGATTTACAGAAATGGATTTGTGGACGGGAAAATGTGTTGAAAAAGTGTTCAATGGGCGATCTGAATCCACTAATATCAGTATTAATTACTCGCTGATGTTATTCTCATTGACCTTTGCTTTCTATCTTAAATTAATTCTGTTCCTCGTCATTTCCTGGATTATCCGGAGCGGGAGGTTGCTCTATTTCGTCACACAAGAGGGTTCGTTGAACTATAAACAGGACGATGAGATCAAACAGTTTATGAAGCATGTTCCGGTGGAGACCTCCAGGATAATTTAGCCGCAGTATGCACTTGGTTCGCAGCGCATTTACTCGTCGAAGGCCGGCAGCATTTTGAGCGCAAAGGGCGAGAAACGATCCGTATCGTAGTCCTTGTAACGCACCCAGGCTGCTTTTCCCCGGAGCTTTCGCGCTTCTGCCGGACGACTTTCGGCCTTGTAAATCGCGCCAACCAAATGCAGGCGCTCAATGACCTTGTCGGGACGTATCCACTCGGCAGTATGCGACTCGTTCGACCACAACTTGCAGTTGCCGATCTGGAGTCCTGTTTCTTCATTTACTACCCGGGCAAGGCATTCTTCCGGTGTTTCCCCGTGTTGCATAGGACCGCCTGGCAGATCAAAACAGCCTGCAAACGGGCCGCTGTCGCGGTTAATCAGCAAAATTTCGTCGCTTTTTTCCGGATGCGTCAGCACCGCATAACATTGGAGGGTGGTGTTTGATTTGTGTTTCCACAACTTGCGTTTCCACAATTTACTCAGGCCTTCATGCATGGCGGTAAGGCCGAATTCTTTGGCGTATTGTTCGGCCGCCTGTCGCTCCATGCGTTTCGGCTCGCATTCCTCACCGGGTTTGATTTTGCACATGACGGCATAGCCGCCAATGATGCCTTTTTCATCGTAACCGGTGGTGATGAACATGCCCTCCACCCAGTTTTCATCATTGAGTTTGTTGATGTCGAAAATAGCGTAATTCACCAGGGTGAGATTACGGGTAATAAAAGTGGCAAAACACAGCTGATCCTGTCGCAACTCGTTGCTGATGACCAAGACGGCCAACTGTTTGTCGAGTCCCGGATTGTTCTGTGCAAACTCTTTTTCAAGATAGGGATAAAAATGGGCCTGATAGGGCGTCTTATCGCTGATGACTAATTTGCTTTGTACGACGACACCGCGACGCAAGCCAAAATTCCAGATACGGTATTCGCCCGCCAGTCGCTTGGTGTAGCGACTGACAAGGGTTTTGCGGTATTCCAGACTTTCGAGATCGGAGGGGTTTTGTTTGAATCGCACCCAAAAATTCCGGCGCTGCAGCATCAGGTAAAGCAGCAGGTTGTTTTCGAGTTCCCGGTTTTCTTTTAAGGCGCCCACCTGAAAACGATGTCCGAAAAACAGGTTGGAGTCGGACATGATTTTTTCCGCTTCCTCACGAGTACATTTGACCAGGATGGCTTCAACGGAAATGATATACTGGTTGAGCGAAACCGTTTGCAGAGCGCAGGGAATGGCATGCTGGTCGGGCAAATCTCGTCCGCCAAGGTCATCACAGATACCGATGAGGCGCATTTCCATCGCCGGATGTCCGTTCGTCTCGGAGGCAGGTGCGTGCAGATGAATGTACAGGTGATGGCCGCTTACGGCGGCAGTCCCGTCAAATCGTACGGTATTTACCTCTTTGGGCGCCATATCCTCTTTGGGTGCAGCTTCTTTGTTGTGAAAGCCCCATTGCCAGCAGCGCATGGGCTGCGCGGGCTTGTTGGTGTACTGAATGGCCAACACAAACTTGTTGACCTGATAACTTCGGAAAGAATAGTACGAGCCGATGTAATAGGTGTAAGGTAAGTCGGCGGGCGCTACCGGATTGGCATCCAAAGGATCGGAAGGCAGACAGGTTTCGATAAACGCTTCCAGCGATTCAAAACCTATGTATTTGAGCAGCCCGCGGTTGTAATCCTCCCCCTGAAGCACCACTTTTTCTTTCAGCGGATTAGCAATCAGTTCCCGGTATTTGACGTAGAGTACGCTGCCAAAATTCAGGTTGACGGTTGTCTTGATGGCATTTTGCTCTTTCAATTCGTGGTAAATGACCGAAGCGGCATTGCGGGTAGCATCTCCGGTTGACCATGATTTTCCAAGCGCCACCGTATCTTGTTCTCCATTGTCTTTGAGGATGCGGATGGGCGGATTTAGTTTTTTTAATTTTTCAGCAATTCTATGATAAAGAGCAAAAAATACCGGGCGTGTATATTCCTGGCGCATAGGTAAATATTGTTTTCCAGATTATTTTTTAGAAAAGGTGCTGCGAATGTAAATATTTCTAGAAAATTTCTTGAAATATTTACTCCAATACAGGTCTCTTCCAGTACGCGAATAACAGCACATCGCCTGTTTCCGGAAAACAGCCGGGATGTGCCGTCTTTTTATTGTAACTACTACACGAAGGGGCCGGGAAGACAAGCCGGCGGCAGGGGGTTGTGTGGAATATTAATTTTATCGAAGCGGACAATGTGTGCATTATAAGAATTTTATTTTGCCGGCTATTGCTTTTTTTTAGTTTCAGCATGAAAAGAATAAGAAGTGGAAGCTTGAAAGCTTTATGAAGTCTCTTCATTTTGTGTGGCATTTTAAATATTTAAGTGAAGTGCACCGACACTCAAGTGCAGTGATGGCAGTTGAATAAGGATAAAGTTTCCTTCTTTCTCACTTTTGTG
>JANRLZ010000407.1:0-2685 GCA_033762055.1 Saprospiraceae bacterium | reverse complement strand
CCATCCTGTGGTGCTATACCCGCAACAACAGTTTTAAAATTGACGGCGTTGACTATCATGCCTCTGCCGACCTGACCGGCCAGGCCAACCACCTGGGCGTAACCATTCAGGCCGATATCATCAAGCAAAAACTGCCCACCAACAACGGCGGTTACAATGCCACCAAACACGGAAAAACCCACCCCAAAGTTTATTCCGAACTGACTACCGACCACCCGATTGACCTATGCCGTTATCAGGTGGCCAACTGCTACATGGGGCGCGTCGGCCTTATCAATTCCGGCGGCGAATCCAAGGGCGCCAGCGACCTGCAGGAAGCCGTTATCACTGCCGTGGTAAACAAACGCGCAGGCGGTATGGGCCTCATTTCAGGCCGGAAAGCCTTCCAAAAACCCGTCAAGGAAGGCGTGGCTTTGCTGCATGCAATTCAGGACGTGTACCTCGACAAGTCCATCAAACTGGCATAAATGAAGTTTCGGTAGCATTCCGGGAAGTCAGGCTGCTACCGAAACTTTTTCAGGCTTTTTATGCGTATTCTTTTTGACCATCAGGTTTTTTCCTGGCAATCGTATGGCGGCGTTTCACGCTATTTTGTGGAACAAATGCGCGGCTTGAATGCGCGGGGGCACGAGGCCTTGTTGCCGGAAAGTTTTTTTTCGGAAAATGTGTACCTGCGCCAGTTTCCGGCCTACCACAGAAAAAGCCTGACGTCATTCGCATTCAAAGGCAAAAAAATGCTGCAAAATTGGTGGGGACGCAGGGCCTCGCGACATGCCCTGCGCCACCAGCGCCCCGATGTGTTTCATCCTACCTATTTTGAGCCGTATTTTTTACCGGTATTGAAAAAAACAGGGATACCTTTTGTGTTGACGGTACACGATATGATCCATGAAATTTACGGACACGGCAGCCGCAGTTTTTTTTCTCTGGATCGAAATGTGATAGCGAACAAACGTCTGCTGGCTGAAAAAGCCAATGCCATTATCGCGGTATCAGAAAACACCCGTCGCGATTTGCTCCGCTTTTGTCCCGATACCGACCCTGCCAAAATTCAGGTGATCCACCACGGCAATGCGATGTTCCGGCCTGCCGGTTCAACAAAACCCCCTCCGGGCAATTATTTGTTGTTTGTAGGCCAACGCAAGGCTTACAAACATTTTACCGCGATGGTGGAGCAGTTGGCCGGTTTGTTGCGCACCGAAAAAGAACTCGAACTCTGGTGTGTAGGCGGCTCGTTGTTTGATACTGCAGAACAGGAGCAATTCACCCGCCTCGGTATCCGCTCAAAAGTCTGTTACAAACGGGTGGCTTCCGACGATGCCCTGGCTGATTTGTATGCCGGCGCTCGTTGTTTTATCTTCCCTTCGCAATACGAGGGGTTTGGTATTCCGGTGTTGGAAGCCTTTGGTTGTGGTTGTCCGGCGGTGCTGAACCGGCGAAGTTCACTGCCCGAAGTGGGCGGTGATGCAGCGCTTTATTTTGATGAAGAAGCGCCGGAGAGCCTGGAAGCCGCCGTGCGCCGTGTGCTTGATGACACGGCGTTTCGGACGGAATTGGTTCAGCGAGGGTATGCGCGTGCGAAAGATTTTACCTGGGAAAAAAGTGTAGCCCGACATATTTCGGTGTATGAATCGTTGACAAAAAACACGTCCCTTGCCAAAAATGCCTGAATTCAAGACCCCCGTTCTTTTGCTGCTCTTCAACCGCCCGCAGCACACGGCGGCAGTGCTCGACCGTTTGCGAAGCATACGGCCTGTTCAGGTATTTGTTCATTGCGACGGTCCGCGCACCGACCGTCCCGGCGAACGCGAAAAGGTGGAAGCGGTGCGCCGCGAAGTAGAAAAAATTGACTGGCCTTGCACCGTTCAAACCCTGTATCGTGACGAAAACAGCGGGCTTCGAAACGGGGTTTCCCAGGCGTTGGACTGGTTTTTTTCAACCGTGGAACAGGGAATTGTGCTGGAAGACGATTGCCTGCCCGATCCCTCTTTTTTCCCGTTTTGCGCCGAATTGCTTGAAAAATACGCCGCCGAACCACGGGTGTTGCACATCGGCGGCTCGAATGTGGCGGAAAGCCGGACGAAAGCCATGCCGGATTCGTACTTCTTTTCGTCGTTTGCTTTTGTATGGGGCTGGGCAAGCTGGCGACGCGCCTGGCAACACATGTCGCTTCAACTGGAAGGACTGGATGAATTCGAACAATCGGTTGGCGTCGGAAATATTAGTTCCGATCGTATGGCCCAGGTATATTTACTGGATAAATTTCAGGCAACCCGTGCCGGGAAAAACAACTCCTGGGCCTATGCCTGGTTTTACAGCATTGTACGTTCCGGCGGTCTGTGTGTTGTTCCAGGCAAAAACCTGGTACAAAACACCGGTATCGGCGACGCCAGCGCCACACATACCACCGGGGCCAATCCCACCGCCGGTTTGAGGGCCGTTGGAATGGCGTTCCCCTTGAAACACCCTGCGCGGATCGAAAGACAACCGGAACTCGATCGGGAGATCTTTTATTTTGCCCAAAAAAGCCGTGTGCGGCTTATCTTGTGGTTTTTGTTGAAGAAAATCGGATTGCGATGAATTACATCATTTATGATCTGGAGGCGACCTGTTGGGAAAATACCCCGCCGGGATACGTGCAGGAGACCATTGAGATCGGGGCGTTCCGCGTCAATGCTTACGGCG
>JANRLZ010000406.1:0-9731 GCA_033762055.1 Saprospiraceae bacterium | reverse complement strand
CCCGGCTCCGGGCTTTGCGATAAAGCCGTTGCGTTTCATCTGTGACAACACCACCCATCGGCGTTTGATGGCGCGGTCAGGGTGACGGTTGGGGTTGTAATAGGAGGGGTTTTTGAGCATACCGATCAGAATCGCCGATTCCTGGATATTGAGCGATTCCTGATCTTTGTTAAAATAAACCTCGGCGGCAGCGTGTATGCCGTAGGCGTTGTTGATAAAATTAAACTGGTTAAGATACATTGAAATGATCTCTTCCTTGGTGTAGGCCCGCTCTAATTTTACCGCTGTGATCCACTCGCGCAATTTCATATAAACCAGTTTGAACATCTTTTGTACACTGTTCAAACCTTCAAAATCGCGGTCGGAATACAGCATTTTGGCTAATTGCTGCGTTACTGTGGAGCCGCCGCCTGCACTCTGGTCGCGCAGGAGCATGGTGCGGAAAACAACCCTTGCCACAGCGCGCCCGTCAATACCACAATGGGTGCGGAAGCGCTCATCTTCCGTACTGATCAAGGCGTTTACCAGGTGCGGACTAAGGTCCTCATAAGGCACCGGCACCCTATTTTCAACAAAATAACGCCCCAGCAACTCATTGTTATTGGCCAGCACCTCACTTGCCACTGCCGATGAGGGGTCTTCCAGTTCGCGAAACGAGGGAATGGCCGTCATGCTGATAATCACAAACAGCAATGCCACTGCCGCCGCCCCCCCCAGCAACAATCGCCAGGCCCAGCGAATGATGTTGCGGTATTGTGGCATGCGCTTCTCCTGTAAAGCGGCTTTCAAAGAAATCAGGTGCTGCGGTTCTTGCATATCTGTTGTTCGGCGATGGGTTATTTTTCGGAATGCGCTCGGTTACACCGACAAAAGTAAGCGCATGAATGTCCAACCGGAAAAAATATTTTGTGTCAAAAGCCGTCGGATTAAATAAAACTGTTTGCACTTTTCGCCGGCGTCGGTCCCTACATGGCCTTTTCCCCTTCCTGAATGGCTTTTTATTGGCAGTTTGTTTCGATTTTTATGGCCCTGGGTTACGCCTGGCTGATCTGGAAATACCGGCGCGCCTGGCAACAAATACCCGAATTTGTGCCTTCGCCGTCGTGGACGCCGCAAAAGCGGATCAGTGTTTTGATTCCGGCGCGCAACGAAGCACGCCACCTGCCCGAATGCATCCGATCCATCACCGGAGGTACTTATCCGGCGCATTTGCTCGAAATTATCGTGGTGGATGATTTTTCCGCTCCCGACGAAGACCCTCGCCTTTTTTGGACCGACCTGCTTTGCGATTGTCCGGCCACCTTAACGTTGTTGCGACTTGAAGATTTCCTGTCTCCGGAGGCACGTTTTACCGCCAACAAGAAAAAAGCCATCGCATGGGCCGTATCGGCAGCAAGCGGCGATATTGTTGTCACGACCGATGCTGATGTCGTGGCGCCACCGGAATGGCTGCACCAGATTGCCGCTTGTTTTGAGGCTGCTAATGCCCGCATGGTATGCGCACCGGTTCTTTTTTTTCGGGAAAAAAACCGGTTTCAGCGTTTTCAATCGCTCGACTTTATTGCGATGGCAGGCATTGGCGCTTCCGGCCTTGCGTTGGGCTGGCATGCTGTTGCCAATGGCGCCAATCTGGCATACCGCCGCAGTTTATTTGCCGAAATGAAGGGGTATGATGGCAACGAGCATATCGCTTCGGGCGACGATATGTTTCTGGCTCAAAAAGTATTCGACCACCATCCCGACGGTGTTTTTTATCTGAAAAATCGCGCGGCGGTTGTATGTACGGAACCGGCGCCCGATCTTGTTTCCTTTTGGCATCAGCGCCTGCGTTGGGGGGCAAAAAATGCTGCTTTTCCCAACTGGCGCCTCCGCTTGTCGCTGCTGCTTACCGGCGCTTTCTGTGGAAGCATCCTGCTGAATGCCGGATGGCTGTTTTGCGGTGGCCAACTCGCCCTTACGCTGGGTCTTCAATTGCTGACCAAGGCCCTTGCCGATGCGTTGTTTTTGTCGGCAATTTGCCGGTTTTTTAACCGATCCGACCTTATGCGTTCTTTTTTCTCTTCATTTTTTTTACATATTGCCTATATCGGCGTTATGGGAGGCGCCGGACTTTTTGTAAAAAAATACCGCTGGAAAGGACGGCAAACTTCCTGATTTTGAACAAAAAACGCAACGCCTGGTTAGAGCCTTGTTTGATCAAAACAAGTCTGTCACCATTCAACCCAGCATTATGTCTCATTTAAAAGAAGGAGATCCCGCCCCCTCATTTTCCGCCCCCAATGAAAAGGGCCAAACCGTTCAGTTGTCTGATTACAAGGGCAAAAAATTAGTGTTGTATTTTTATCCGAAAGATGATACGCCGGGCTGTACGGCAGAGGCTTGCAGCCTGCGCGACGGCTATCCGCGTTTCCAGGCGCAGGGTTACGAAATTTTGGGCGTAAGCCCCGATTCCGTAAAAAAGCATGTCAAATTTCAGGAAAAATACCAGTTGCCGTTCAATCTGCTGGCTGATGAAAGCCATGCCGTGTCGGAGGCCTATGGTGTTTGGGGAGAAAAGAAGTTCATGGGCAGAACTTACATGGGTGTTTTGCGTACCACGTTTGTCATTGACGAAGCCGGGAAAATCGAGCGCATCATTTCGAAGGTAGATACTGAAAATCACAGCGAGCAACTGCTGAACGGTAACTAATCGGGGGATGTCCGATGTAAGTACTCCGTTGGAGCGCCCCGCTTATGGCTCCGGCGGTTCCTTACTTTTACCAAGTCCGGTTGTCTTGAAAATCCAGCAATAGATTTGCGACAAATAGGTTTTTTCTACCAAAAATGTGAGTATTGTTGTGAGTACGGTGGAGCATAGAATAATGGAAAAAACAACAGACTGGATGATTTCTCCGCCTTCCACACCTTGTTGTGCCGGAAGAGAGGCTAAAACGGCGGCGCCCAACCCTTTTGGAATCATGGTTGCCATATAAGAAGCGTCTTTGGGTGGTGTACTGCGAGAAACCGACAGTCGCACCACCGGGATGCGCAACAGAAAAAGCCAGCCGGTAATAGCTGCGCCCAATACCATCCAGTGCCAATCTTGCAAACGCACCGAAATGCCGATATAAACGAAGAAAAAAGTACGGAGTAAAAATACGGCTTCGGAAAAAAAGGCTCGTTCATGCTCGTTGAGCGAAATGGGCTTTCGTGAAATGGCGTTGCGCATAATCGGCGGTCCCAACACATCAATATTACCAAGGGTAATGCCAAACGCAAGTGCAGCGATCGGGCCGGAATAATTAAGGAGCTCGACGATGCCATAAAGGATAAAAACAAAGGCCGGAGTGGTAAAAACGGTGTTTTGAAGGGTACGCATTCGGTTTAGAAGAATGCTCCATCCAAAAGCGCCCGCCACGCCCAGCATGACTGCCAGGATAAATGCGGCAATCATTTGGCCGGTTACAAAAGCCACATCCACGGTGCCGACCTTGTACGCAGAAAGCAGGGTGAGCGGCACGGCCAGTGTAAACACATCGGAAAATGCCGATTCGAGCACCAAAATTGTTCGGGTACGCTCGCTCATCGGAAATTGTCGGGCCAACGTAGTAATCACCGCCGAAGAAGTACCGCCTACGATACTGCCCAACATCAAAGAACGCAGAATGCCCAAATCGGTGTAGTAGTAAGTGATGCCGCCGGCAACCAGACAAGTGGCCAAAAAATTGTACGTGGTGATACGCGCCGTACCGCCAATGGAATTGATCAGTGGTTCAAGACGTTGATCAATGCCACTTTCAAACAAAATAAAAATCAGGGTTATGGTGGTAAACACCGGCCCAACTGCTCCAAATTTTTCCGGCGTCACCCATCCGCCTACCGGCCCCAACAACAAGCCGATGATAAACAACCACAAAACATCGGGTATTTTCGTGCGGGCAAAGAGCGCAGCAAACCAGTGCGACAAAAAAATGGTGCAGCCGACAAAAACGATGGTAAGCGCAGTAGGCATGAAGGTAGATTATGGTTGAACCGCGAATGTAAACACAGACAATGTAAACTTCGGGTTAATTTGATGAAATCATACGAAGATAACGCCCCTATCCTCCTTTTTGATGGCGTTTGCAACCTTTGCAACGCTTCGGTGCAATGGGTATTGCTGCACGACCACCAGCAAACTTTCCGTTTTGCAGCCCTGCAATCGCCGGTCGGACAACAAATCCTGGAGCGCCACGGCCTGTCGGGCGAATCGCTGGATACCGTCGTGTTGGCAGACGGCGATCAAATTTATGTTCGCTCGGATGCGCCGCTACATGTGTTCCGGCGATTGGGCGGCGGCTGGCAGCTGTTGTACGGGTTGCGGTGGATACCGCGCATCATACGTGATGCTGTGTATCGGTTTATTGCGCGCAACCGATACCGTTGGTTTGGCAGACAGGAAAGTTGCCTTTTGCCCCGACCGGAATGGCGCGGTCGTTTTTTATAGGAGGCGATAATGCCCGCCATATTTTGACCTTAATAAATATTTCTATTTTGATCGTTCAGACTATACCTTGCATCGCTATTCAAGCCAACTTTCTTGTTTCACCGTTAATTTATCCAATTTTCCATGAACAATTTCTTTACCACCAGGCGGGTTATCATCGCTGCGGCCATTCTGTTGGCGGCGTGGTTGCTTTATCCTTTTCTTTTCGGAAAGAAAAAAGTTCGAGCGCCGGAAGAAGTCACCGTTCGTGTTGATGCCGCTGCCATTACTTTTAATAGCTATCTTTCCAACGGTCACGGCCCCTCTTCTTTTGTCACCCGCCAAACCTTGCAAACCCTCGGCGAACTGGATCCCAAATCACTGAAAATGCAGCCCTTGCTGATAACCGGCATTCCCAAAGTCAGGATCGTAAATGATGGTCCGAAAAAAGGGCAATATGCTTATGATTTTGAAATTATTCCGGAGGCTAGCTGGGATAATGGATCGCCAATCACCGCCAAAGACGTCGAATTTACCTTAAAAATTATCTTCCATCCGGGGCTCCCTACCAAAAGTTACCACGGTTTTTTAAATAAAATGACCGGGCTGGAAATTGACCCGGCCAATCCCAAAAAGTTTACGGTTTATTATGGCAGTTTCTATATGCTTGCCCTCGAAACGCTGTGCAGCATCCCGATTTATCCGGCATACAATTATGATGCCTCCAATCGCCTTGTCAATATCGCATTGAGCGATTTAATTGATACCACCAAAACGGCGGCTTTGGCGGAAGATCCGAATGTAAAAGCGTTTGTTGAAGACTTCAGCCAACCCAAATTTGCCAACGACCCCAATGCTATTTCCGGCAGCGGCCCTTATCGCATGGAATTAATGAACGAGCAGGGTACGGTCATGGTGAAAAAACAAAACTGGTGGGGCGATAAAGTTGCCGACAAATACCCCATGTTGGCGGCATACCCGCAAAAACTGGTGTACAAAGTCGTAAAAGACGATCCTACACTGGAAAACAGGTTGCGAAACGGCGAACTTGATTTGGCCGGTGGATCTATAACGCCCTCAAAATTCCTGGAGTTTAAAGCCGATTCGGCCCTGTCAAAAAAATATGATTTTTTTGCCTTGGGCACCGTTCAATACAATCGGTGGCTGCTGAATCATCGCCATCCGATCCTTGGCGATGTTCAGGTGCGCCGCGCACTCGCCCACATCGTTGATTACGATTATTTTGTTCAACAGGTACAACGCGGCCTGGCTGTCAGAACCGCCGTTCCCTTGCCCCCAACGCTTCCCTACTACAATAAAACCCTGCCTTTGCCCGACTACAACGTCGCAAAGGCGCGCCAAATACTCAACCAGGCAGGCTGGACCGACCTCAATGGCGATGGAATTCTTGATAAGGTCATCAACGGGCGGCCGACCCCGCTTTCTTTTAAATTGTCGGCTCCCATGACGTCAAAAATCAATGAACTGATGGCCAACAGCCTGAAAGAGTCGGCGCGTCAGGCCGGCATTGATTTACAATTGGTGGCGGTTGATATTGCCGTTTTGAGTGCCGACACCCGAAACGGCAACTATGACAGCGCACTGCTGGGGGTAAGTATGTTCCCGGGCTGGATAGAATTCTACCAGCGCTTCCATTCAAAAAGTTTCTCTCCGGCAGGCGACAATCGTACGTTCTATGCCAATGCCGAAGCCGACCGGCTCATCGAAGCCATTCGGGCCGAACCGGATGAGGCCAAACGTATGGATCTTTATCGGGAAGTGCAAAAGGTTTTCTACGACGACCTCCCCGAAATTCCGCTGTATACCCCCTTGCAACGTATCATTATTTCAAAAAAATTCGAGCCGGGGCTTGAAACTGAAAACCGGCCCGGCTACTGGGAACATTTCGCACGATTAAAGCCGGAATAACCACGCCCTGCAAATCACAAAAATCCTGGTATACATTTGCACCCCGAGAGACGGTTTGAATTTCCTGTTCCTTTAATCCTCCGGCATGGGAACTCAAACCGTCTGTTTTTTTGATTTTTACATCCAACAATTTGATAAACAATGGCTTTTGAAGTAGAGGGTAAATTGCATCGCATCTTCCCGACCGAGCAAAAATCGGCGAGTTTTACTGCCCGTGAATTTGTTCTTGAAGTGCCTGACGGCAACTATCCGCAGCTGATCAAGTTTCAGGCGGTGCAGGAACGTTGCAGCCTGCTCGACAATTACCGGGAAGGCGACATGGTGCGCGTATCCTTCGATCTGCGCGGACGGGAATGGAACGGAAAATACCTGACCAATCTCAACGCCTGGCGTATCGAAGCCGCCGGCGCTTCCGGTGGCGGCGCTAAAAATACCGCCGACGAACACTTTCCCGCCGACCCATTCCCCAACTATTCAGAAGCACCTCCTGTCAGTACCGACGACCTGCCATTTTAAAATGTCCAATCGGCTCATTTTCCTGGTTGGCGGAATTTTTCTGCTCTGCCTTTTTTCGTTCGCACTGCGGGCGCAAGCGCCGGTTATAACCACAGTTAGCAGCCGCTGGCAAAATTCTTTTGTGGAATGGGATATTTTTTCCAGCATCCGGCCGGAAGAACTCGAGGAAGGAGAAGAAGCAGATGAGGAATATTACGGTGAAATGAAACTTCGCTGGCTGAACGTACGCGATGATTTTTCAGAATGGGATTATGAACTGGGTGGTCAACGCGGCACCATCCGGCAAAAGTGGAAAGATGATCCGCAACAATGGGAACTGCGGAGCTACACCGGTGTCGTGATTACCATGCGTACCACCTGGAACAATGATTTCAAGGAATGGCGCGTATCTGACAATGCCATTAGCCTCAATATTCGCAGTAAATGGACCAACCAACTCGATGAATGGGAATTGCGGGATTCGCAACATGGTAGTTTTTACCTCTATACCCTCCGAACCCGCGACCCGCGCGACTGGGCCATTGACGACCGGCTTTCCCCCGATATTTCGGAGGAAATGAAATTGGCCATGATCTTTCTCGCTATTTTTCACAGTACGCCCAAAATGTAACAGCATGCCTGAACTTCGCCGTTCGCTTTCTCTTTACAGCCTGACGATGATCGCCATCGGCTGCACCATCGGCAGCGGCATTTTCAGGACACCCGGACAGGTGGCGGCAGAAGTTCATCTGCCGGAATATGTGGTGTTGCTCTGGGTTTTAGGCGGCGTGGTGGCCCTGGCCGGCGCGCTTACCTATGCCGAAATGGGCGGTATGTTTCCCGGCGCCGGCGGCTTGTATGTCTATCTCCGCGAAGCGTATGGCGACTGGGTGGGTTTTTTATATGGCTGGCTGATCCTGTTTGTAAGCACATCAGGCGCTATCGCCGCGTTGTCGTTTGTCTGTGCGGAGCATTTGTGTTATCTGTACGGCGCCGGGCCCGACAGCCCCTGGGAGCGCCCGCTGGCTGCCAGTATCATTATTTCTTTGACAATCGTCAACCTTTTTGGCGTGAAAATCGGCGAATGGATCGCCAATTTGTTTGGCGGCACCAAATTGTTCGGTCTCGCTGCCATCATCGGCGCGGGCATGTTTTTTGCCAACCCGCAGGTAGAAAGTGCCAATGCAGCCAGTACATTCAGCACTACAGCGCCCGAAAACCTCCTGAGTGCGCTTGCCCTCGGTTTTATGGGGGTTTTGTGGAGTTATGGAGGTTGGCAACATGCTTCATTCATGGCCGGCGAAACGCACAACCCGCAACGCACCGTCCCCCGCGCCATGATTCTGGGCGCTCTGATCATAACGCTGGTCTACGTATTGGCCAACATTGCCTACATGCGCCTGCTCCCGCTCGAACAACTGGCCGGCTCAAAAACCGTGGCTGCCGATGCCTTGGGCACGGTAACTTCCTGGGGCGGCACCCTCATGGCCCTTTTAATCGCCCTGAGTACCTTCGGTAGTATCGGTGTGTATTCCGTCACCGCTCCACGCATGTACTACGCAATGGCAAAAGACGGCATCTTTTTCTCCAAACTCGCCGAAGTGCATCCACGCTGGCGCACGCCTGTCTGGGCCATGTTGATCCAGGGAGGCTGGGCCCTGATTTTACTGCTGTTCTGGGGCACTTTTAAAGACCTGATCGAGTATGTGACTTTTCTCGACTGGATCGGGTTGATGCTGGTGGGTACCACAATATTTGTTTTTCGGAAAAAACGTCCCGACGCACCCCGCAGCTATCGCACTACCTTGTACCCGTTAACTCCGCTCGTTTTTGTGGGTATTTGCCTGTGGTTTGTTTGCTTCAACCTCATCGGGAGTTGGGAAAAAGCCGCGGCAGGCGCCGTTGTACTCGCCGTCGGGGCGCTGGCCTACAAGTTTTATTTTCAGCGAAAATAAAGACGTCATGTTGCTCAAAACCCGTGGCATCGTATTCCGGACGGTGAAATACGGTGAAACCAGTGTGATCGCCGATATTTTTACCGAAGAAAAAGGGCTTTGCACCTTTATCGGAGGCGGCGTTCGATCGGCCAAGGCGCGCATGCCCTTCAATCTTTTTCAACCTATGACGGTGGTGGACCTGGTGGCCTACTACCGCGAAAATTCGGGCGCCAACCGGCTGAAAGAACTACGGGCCGATACCATCTGGTCGGGTATTCCCTTCGATATAAAACGGGGGGCCGTAGCCCTTTTTATGGCCGAAGTATGCCGGAAAAGCATCCAGGAGGCCGAAGAAAATCGCGAACTTTTCGATTTTTTACTCGAGTATTTGCAATGGCTCGACACGACACAGCACCCCATTGCCAACCTTCATCTGCACTTTTTACTGGGTTTGTCGGGTTTTTTGGGGTTTCAACCACAGCCGCCTGATGAAGCGGGCGAACTTTTTTGGGATTTGAAAGACGGTTCGTTTGGCGCCGTCCCCGCACATACTTTTTCTCTCGAACCCGATCAAACCCGCCACATGCTGGCACTACTGGATATTCCGCTTGAACTTGCGCATGAAATTCAAATCACCCGCGCACAGCGAAAGTCGCTGCTTCAGCGATTGCTGCAGTTTTATCAATTACAGGTACCCGGTTTTCAGACGGTAAATACGCCGGAAATACTGGACATGGTCATGTAATCAATTGGTATACTATCTAGTGGTGAACCAACTTAGTATTTAAAAAATTGGCGGCTGCTTTTAGTGTCTGTTTTCGTTGTTTGTCGGTTATAATGTACCCGCATTACGCCCTCCAAACGCCTCAACAACCCCTAAAATCATCTCACCCATTTTTTAGATACTAAGTTGGTTCACCACTAGT
>JANRLZ010000405.1:0-3937 GCA_033762055.1 Saprospiraceae bacterium | reverse complement strand
CTTTCCACCAATGGGCCGACTTCCTGGAACTGGTCGTTCCCCGGTGGTACGCCCACTTCATCTACCCAGCAAAATCCGACGGTAACGTACAACACTCCCGGCACCTTCAACGTATCGCTCACCGCCGGCAACAGCGCAGGTAGCGATGGCGAAACCAAGATCGCCTATATCACCGTCAATTCGAATGTGATCGCGCCGGTAGCCAATTTCAGTGCCAACCAAACCGTGATCACCGCCGGACAGTCGGTGCAATTCACCGACCTTTCCACCAATGGGCCGACTTCCTGGAACTGGTCGTTCCCCGGTGGTACGCCCACTTCATCTACCCAGCAAAATCCGACGGTAACGTACAACACTCCCGGCACCTACAACGTATCGCTCACCGCCGGCAACAGTGCAGGCAGCGACGGCGAAACCAAAACCGCCTACATCACCGTCAACCCGAATGTGGTGGCGCCGGTGGCCAATTTCAGCGCCAACCAAACCGTAATTAACGCCGGACAATCGGTGCAATTCACCGACCTCTCCACCAACAACCCCACCTCCTGGACCTGGTCGTTCCCCGGTGGCACACCCAATGTCTCCACCGTTCAGAACCCGACCGTGACGTACAACAACCCGGGTACATACGCCGTCACGCTGGTGTCGAGCAACTCTGCCGGTGCAGATGATGAAACCAAAACGGCATACATTACCGTCAACCCGAATGTGATTGCGCCAGTGGCCAATTTCAGCGCCAACCAAACCGTGATTACCGCCGGACAGTCGGTGCAATTTACCGACCTCTCCACCAACACCCCCACTTCCTGGACCTGGTCGTTCCCGGGTGGCACACCCAATGTCTCCACCGTTCAGAACCCGAATGTGACGTACAACAATCCCGGCACTTACACCGTCACACTGGTGTCTATCAATGCCGCCGGAGCAGATGACGAGACCAAGACAGCCTATATTACCGTCAACCCCCAGGCCCAGGCGCCGGTGGCAAATTTCAGCGCCAATGTGACGCAAGTCAATGTGGGTGGGGTGGTACAATTTACCGATCAGTCTTCCAACAATCCGACTTCCTGGACCTGGTCGTTCCCGGGCGGCACGCCCAATGTTTCCACCTTGCAGAACCCGATCATTATTTACGCAACAGCAGGCGTATATCCCGTGACGCTGGTGGCAGGCAATGCAGTTGGAGCGGATGACGAAACCAAGACGAACTACATAACGGTGGGCATGGTTTCCACCCTGGAATCGGAAGGTACCTTCAGCCGTTTCGAGGTGTTTCCCAATCCGGTTTCGCATGAGCGGCTGAACCTTTTGTTTGAAATTGAGGAAAAAGTCGAGCTGGACTTTTACATCGTCAACAGCCAGGGAGCGGTGGTCAAACACCTGCTCCGTCACCGTGTCAAACCCGGCGTCAACCAATTGGCTTTCAATACCGAATTGTTGTCGTCGGGTGTCTATTACATTCTTGCACAAAATCCTTCAAAGCATGTGTTCAAGCAGGCCAAATTTGTGGTGGTGGATTAATGTGCTGCTCCTGGCAGCATGTGGACAGTCGCCGGCAACCGTCGATCCGCCGGCGCAGGAAACCTTAAAAAAAACCTCCGATACCGTTCAGGTATCGGAGGTTTCGGCGCCTGTTAAAGACAGTCTGCCGCCTGCGGCAACTACTGCACCGCCAACGCCGGTCAAAAAATCAGTCGGCGCCAAAGGAAAAACGGTGCATGCTCCCTTGCCGGATCATCCACCCACCAGTGCGGAGGATTCGGCGCGGCGAGAGAAACAGCGTCAAAAACGCGCCAAAGAAGGGCGACAGTAACTTTTTCAAACCCACAGGAGGTTGTCTCACAGGTTATAGATTGGACAGGATTGACAAGATTTTACAGTTTTTTTTACTTTTTTAGGGTAATTTTCCTGTAAATCTTGTGAATCCTGTCTAAATTAAACCTTTGATACAGCCTCATTTTTTTAGGGCCGTTAAACAGGATGAACAGGCTTGATTTGCCCCCCCTTTTTTTCGCAAATAACCTTCCTTGGTACTCATCGAACGGAGGGTAAAATCCCGTCTTTTTTCAACAGATCAAGGTACTTCATACTGCCCTGACGATTGGGGTGCATAAAATCGCCAAAATCAGCAGGGTCGGCAAGGGCATCCCGGTAATCGTGTACGGGAAGGCCGGTGGCATTTTCGATGCTTGTTTTGAGCGCATCGAGGTTTATGACTTCAAATCCGGGAAAATAAGGGCCGATTACCAAATCTATGTGCCAACCATGATGGCGTGCATATTCCACGGTTTCTGCCAGTTTTTGTACCAGATAGGGATGTACATCCAGGTCGTAGGAGTGTTGGTCAACCGAGTTTGCAAGATCCGCCGGAATGGTACGATCAAGCAGCCAGTCGCGATCGTCCTTGTTTTTATGATACAGGGCGCGCTGGAAAATTTCATTGTTATAGCGAAACAGCCGGGAAACCTGTCCACCCCACCACACTTTGGGAAGTTTGCTGCGAATCAGCGTGTCGAAGTTTGTCGAGCGACTTTGATAAGTCAGAAATCCCGCCAGAAGCGCATCGTTTTCGCGGTCGCAAATCGTAACGTCTATGAGAATACGTTGCGGGTAGATGCGGGGGTCAAAATTTTTCAGATCGAAATAATCGAGCGCCAGGCATTTGGCGGCGTCCATTGGAAGGCCGTTGTAACTGAGGTTGCAAGTGGTAACGCCGGTAATTTCCTCAATATAAGGCTGGTAAAAAGTCAGCCCCCGTGAATTGCCCAGCAGGAGGAGATCGGCAGCCGCTACACGCCGGTATAGCCGGCTGTATCTGAATTCACTTTCCAATGCTTGCCGGTGCATCCAGAGGCCGGCCAGTTGGTCGCCCGCAACCAGCAAAATGACAAAGGCAGCATACCAGACCAGGTGTTTCATAGGGCAAGACAGCGCACTCAGGCGGCGGCTACAGTGGCATTGAGGAACTGTTTTTCGTAAAGTTCGCGGTATTTGCCATTTTCGATTTCAAGTAATTTTTCGTGTGGCCCAAACTCTTTCACCTGTCCTTTTTCGAGTACCAGGATGTTGGTGGCACGCCGTATGGTGCTGAGGCGGTGCGCGATAATGATACTGGTACGCCGTGCAATCAGCTTTTCAATGGCGTGCTGTATGATACTTTCCGATTCAGGATCAATGGAGGAGGTAGCTTCGTCAAGGATGAGGATATCCGGGTTGAAGACCAGGGCGCGTACAAAGGAAATCAACTGGCGTTGGCCCATCGAAAGGGTTGCGCCGCGCTCCATGACCTGATAATCGTAAGCTCCCGGCAGTTTTTTGATGAATTTATGCGCGCCGATCATTTTGGCGGCCTCAATCACCTGGGCTTCCGTAATGTTCGGGTCGCGCAGGGTAATGTTTTCCAGCACCGTGCCGGAAAAAAGAAATACATCCTGAAGTACCACCGCCACCCGGCGCCGCAGCGCAAACACGTCGTAATCTTGCAAATCATGGCCATCTATGCGAATGTGCCCCTTTTGAATTTCATAAAAACGGTTGAGCAGGCTGATAATCGTCGTTTTGCCGCTGCCCGTGCTGCCCACGATCGCGAGTGTTTCGCCGGGATGAATATTGAAAGAAACATCGCGCAAAACGATGTCTTTTTCAAGGTCGTCGGAATACGAAAACCAGACGTTTTCAAAAGCCAGTTCTCCCTGCAGTTTTACCGGCGCCAACGATCCGGTATTTTTCATCACATCTTGGGTTTCCAGCAATTTAAATACCCTTTCAGCCGCAATCAACCCCATTTGAAGGGTGTTGAATTTGTCGGCCAACATCCGTATCGGGCGGTATAGCATGGATATGTAGAGCGGGAAGGCCACCAGAACGCCTATGGTCAATTCTTCACCCAATACGCCGCGGGCGCCGTACCACACCATAAGACCCAGCGACAGCGCAG
>JANRLZ010000404.1:0-19883 GCA_033762055.1 Saprospiraceae bacterium | reverse complement strand
AATTGTTCGCCGCCAAGCCGGAAAGTTTCTTCAATTTTTAGCCGGTATTCCTCCATAGTCGTTACGTAGGCCTCTTCGTGACCGGGTCGGCGGTAAAAATTGCAAAATTTGCAGTTGGCGATACAGACATTCGTCGTATTCGAATTGCGGTCAATAATCCAGGTAACAATATGTCCCGGCACATGGCGCCGACGAATGGCATTGCCGACATACATCAAGTCGGCCGTAGCGGCATTTTCAAACAAAAAAACACCTTCTTCGGGTGTCAGCCATTCAAGGCGCAGGGCGCGCTGCAAAAGATCGGAAATATGCATATAAACCGGAAATGTGCAAAAGAACAAAAAAGCGAAGAGATGGTTGGGAACTCTTCGTTCATCATGCGGGTTAAGCAACCAGTTATTTGTATAAATCCAACAATTAGTCGACTGAAGAAAAATATTTACAAACATTTTGTTGCAAATTTGCCCGCTCTTCCACTGACTTGATTTTCCGTATTCATGCCTGAAACAAAAACAACCGAAACCCGCTTCCAACGTATCCTGCGTGTACTCCGACAATCTATTAAAGGAGAAGAACAAGACTTTACCACCGGCAGTATTGATCGCGCCATCGTTTTATTGTCCATTCCGATGATTCTCGAAATGGCGATGGAGTCGCTTTTTGCTGTGGTAGACATTTTTTTCGTCGCCAAAATTGGTCCGGAAGCCGTGGCAACCGTCGGCATCACCGAATCGGTGCTGACACTGGTATATTCGCTTGCCATCGGGCTGAGTGCTGCGGCCACCGCCATGGTGGCGCGCAGGGTAGGGGAAGGCGACCGCGAGGCGGCTTCCCGAGCCGGCGCCCAGGTGATTCTGATTGCCCTGGTTTTGTCGGTAGCCATAGCGGTGCCGGGTTATTTCTTTGCTGAAGATATCCTGCGTTTTATGGCGAGCGACCAGAGTGTATCGGCAACGGGGCATCAGTTTACGCGTCTGTTGCTTACCTGCAACCTGCCGATCCTCCTGCTATGGATGCTCAACGGCATTTTTCGTGGCGCCGGTGACGCGGCTACTGCCATGCGCGCCCTTTGGATCGCAAACGGGGTAAACATCGTGTTGTGCCCGATTTTTATTTTTGGTTTCGGGCCCATACCGGCCATGGGCGTTTTGGGCAGTGGTATTGCTACCACCATCGGGCGTTCTACCGGGGTTGCCTATCAACTCTGGAACTTGTTTGAAGTCGGAAAAATCATCCGACTTCGCTGGGAGATGATGCGCCCGCAATGGGAGGTAATCGGAACGCTGCTGCGTGTGGCATCCGGTAGCGCCGGGCAGTACATCATTGCCTCGGCGAGCTGGATTTTTATGACTTATATCCTTGGCCAGATCAGCAAGGATGTGGTGGCAGGTTATACCATTGCCATTCGTATGGTCATTTTTTGTCTCCTGCCCTCCTGGGGCATGGCCAACGCTGCCGCTACCTTGGTTGGACAAAACCTGGGCGCCGGCAGTCCCGAGCGTGCAGAGCAATCGGCCTGGCGGGCGGGGTACTACAACATGTTGTTTCTGGCTGTCATCGGTTTGTTTTGTCTGGTTTTTGCCCCGCAACTCGTTCGTTTGTTCAGCCAGGAGCCCACGGTGGTTGAGTCAGGTTCACTTGCCTTGCGTATCATTGCCGGCGGCTACGTTTTTTACGGCTGGGGTATGATCCTGACCCAGGCGATCAACGGCGCCGGCGATACATTTACACCAACACTGCTGAATTTTATCTTTTTCTGGCTGGTAGAAACCCCCTTGGCCTGGATGCTGGCGCTCCATTTTGACTGGGGACAATCAGGTGTTTACTGGAGCATCATCATTGCCGAATCGCTGATGGCACTATCGGCCGTCTGGATGTTTAAAAGAGGCAAATGGAAGACCGCGGTGGTTTAGCAACGGATGAAAAGGACGCAGATCAAATTTACAGGCTGTTATTCCCCGTACCTTACTTTGCTTTGCTCGTTTTCTTTTATGAAGAAAAAATGACGCCCGACCTGCGAGATCAATAGAAAAATAACCTTGAAAAATTTCGATTTTTAATAATTTAATAAATTGATTATCAATATATTAAAGCAACCGTTTTTTGATTCGGTTGCTTTTTTGTTTTTGCAAACGAAAAATTGAAGCCGGTACATTTGTTTCAGGAAAGGTAATCAGGAACGAACGCCTTCGTTGGTGTAGTAAGTACAGATGAAGGCCGTGTAACAGGGAAGATTCAAATGTCGCAAAGCAGCAAATTTTATCCACGAATTTTTTGGCACAAAAATTGGCTGAATAAATGTGGGTGTTACCTTTACGCCTGATTTCCTCCCCGTCTCATGGACTGATTTGCAGCGCGCCAAAATCTTTTTTTGTAGCTGTAACGTCCCTTCCTTCGTAGTAATAATTTACTAAACCCTTTGGGTTTTGTTGTCAGTGCATCGTCATTGGAATGGCTTTTGCCATGTATCTGACAAAACAAAACCCTTGGTAATCCGCCGTAGGCACCAATTTTGATTGTACCTAAAGCAGTCCAAAGCAAAACAGTATGCTTGTGAACACTTCAACGAGACTTTCTCCGCTGCGTCGAATCCTTGTATTCGCGCTCCTGTTATCGGCAGCAGGCTTGACCGCGCAAGACATTCACTTTTCTCAATACGGTAATTCGCCATTGAATCTTAGTCCCTCGCTGGCAGGTGTTTTTGGCGGCGATATGCGCTTTGTGGCCAACTACCGCAAGCAATGGCGTACGGTTCCGGTGCCTTACACCACTTTCTCCGGTTCTGTGGAGAACAAGGTGTACATCAACCCGGGGCGTTACGACAAATTTGTGGCCGCATCGCTGCTGGTCAATTACGACCGTCAGGGCGCTATTGCCCTGCAATCGCTGCAAGTTGGTATTCCGCTCGCATTGACCCTGCCTGTCGGCAAATCGCATTTCTTTACCATCGGGGCTACGCCTATGTTTGGTCAACGTTCGTTCGATGCCGATGAAGTGAGCCTCGACGAACAGTACATTGACGGTATTTACGATCCGACGGCAGCCATAAGCGAGAACCTGACGATTACCAACCTCAAATATTTTGACATCAGCGCCGGCGCCAACTTCCGTTTGCAATCGCCCAAAAAACGCACCCGCGTGGATATCGGCGGCGCCATGCACCATATCAATCGCCCGGCGCACGATTTCTGGGCATCCTCAGTTACCTCTACCGACAATGTACGCCTGCATAATAAACTGACTCTCTACGGTCTGAGTTTGTTCCAACTCAACGAACGTTTCGACTTTCTGGCGCAGGGATTGTACCAGAAACAAGGCAAATTCCAGGAAATCGTGTATGGCGGCGGCGTACGTATGCACCTGAACAGCAACCCTTACAAAGAATTTGCCTTGCAAATCGGTGTTGACTGGCGCCATCGTTACAACAACGCCCTGGTTCCCCGCCT
Organism: Saprospiraceae bacterium; assembly: GCA_033762055.1. GTDB lineage: Bacteria > Bacteroidota > Bacteroidia > Chitinophagales > Saprospiraceae > M3007. The sequence goes on along the minus strand of JANRLZ010000404.1, from coordinate 16,437 downwards.
CGAAGTGTTGTACCGTACCTGGACGTTGGGCGCCACCTTCGATTGGGATGCATTCTCCCGAGCCGGCGAACTCATTTCAGAGCGCCGGGGCGGCCCCGAACTGTCGCTGATTTATCGTTTTTATAAAGTTAAGCCCCTGCCGAAGTTTAAATCCTGTCCGATCATCTAAAAGCGCCCCGGGCCATCCCGAAACCCTCGCCAAACCCGCTAAATTTTCAATCCAACAAGATGAAGCATATCTGCTCAATCTGTCTTTTGACCTTAACCCTTGCCGTACAGACGGTTTGGGGGCAAACAGTGGTGACTGATCGTATCAACGAACCCTCCGACCTCGAACGGGGCGCGTCGCTGAGCAAAATTGAAAAAAAAGCCGCCACATCGTATGCCGAGAAAAACTTTTACGCGGCGATGAAATATTATCGCATCGTGCTAAAAACCGAACCGCTGAATGTCAATGCATTGAGGGGATATGCCGAATCGGCACTGGAAATTACGGCACTTGACAGCGCAGAAGCGGCGTTTCAACGACTGGTAGACCGCGGATTGAGTCCCTCGCCCGATTATTTTCCAAAGATGCGGCTGGCCGAGGTCAAAGTCAGAAAGGGCGATTACGACGGCGCCATCGTATTGTACGACGACGTTATTTCGGTTCCACAAACCCCTGCTGTTACCCCGGAGGTAATTGCGCTTGCCAAATCCCGCAAGGAATTTTGCGAGTGGGCTTTGGAGGGACGTGATAACCCCGACATTCTCGAAGAAACCTACTTCCTGCTGGATACCCTGAATGTCAATACCCGCGAATATTCCGAATACGCCGCCGAACCAACGGATAAAGGCCTGTATTTTTCCTCATACAAGTTTGATTTCAAAAAAGACAAGGCCAAGCCGAAACGCAACCTGATCAAACTGCTGAATGCCGAAGGTAAAAAGGAGAAGATGTCGGTAGGGCTTTGGGAATTTAACGACATTCAACGGCAGCACACGGCCCATATCACATTCAGCGAATCGGGCGATGCCGTGTACTACTGTGCAGGCGATTATGTGGAAAAAACGGCTGAAATCCGTTTCGATCTCTATCGCCGGAAAAAACAATCGGATGGTTTGTGGGGGTTGCCCGAAAAACTGGATGCGGTTAATGCGGCAGGTTATACCTCGACCAAACCGGCGCTTGGCACCTTGCCCGGTGACAAGTATGAAACCCTGTTTTTTGTTTCCGACCGACCCGGCGGAAAGGGCGGACGCGATATCTGGTACAGCCGTGTTATCGGCGACAGCCTCACGACACCCTTGCCTTTGAGTGCACTGAACACCAAGGGCGATGATGTAACGCCTTATTATCACTCGCCTTCCAATACCTTGTATTACAGCACCGATGGGCTGCGTACCATAGGGGGGCTCGATGTGTACAAATCAAAAGCCATGCCTGGCGGCGACTGGGGCGAACCCAAACACATGGGTACCCCGATCAACAGCCCGGCCAATGATGTGTATTTCTCGCTGGGCGACGACAGCCGCCGCGGCTACCTGAGCAACAATACCCGCGGTGATTTGAATAATTCGGAGGAAGGCTGTTGCTACGATATTTATTCGATTGATTTCATTCGACCAAAAATGAAAGCCATCGGATTACACGCCGATACCAAAAACCCGCTGCCTTACACCCGAGTAACGCTGTATGAAATTGACCGCAACGGCAACTGGATACCCATCGCCAACCCGCAACCGGATTCGACGAGCAATTACCCGTTCGAACTGATCCCGGGGCGGAAATATGTTTTGGTGGGTGAAAAGGATCGTTTCTCGCCTGATACGCTGGCATTCAGCACACCTGATGAAGTGTGGCAGGGTGAGCGGGTGGAAAAGCTGTACCTCAAACCCAAGGAGATCAATCTCATCGCCACCGTGTACGATGCCGATACCAAGGAGCCGATTAACGGCGCCACCGCCAAATTTTACGACCTGGCGCAACGCTTGCCCAACGGCAACGTCGTGTCCGGTAAAGGAGAAGCAAAAACAGACATGCTGCCAGTGTCGAGCAACCGCCAGGATTATAAAATAGACTTCGACCACCAATACCAGGTGTCCATGTCCAAAGAAGGTTACACGGTGGGGACTTCCGAGGTGATTTCAACCCTGGACCGGATAGATGGCGGCACGATCGAAACCAAAATTTATCTGAAACGGGGCCTGAGTTTCAAAGCCTATACCATCAATACGGTTACCAAAGACACCATGCGCGGCGTTACTTATCGCCTGGTTGAACTGGGGCCGAACGGAAAAACACAAACGCAGGACGATCCGGAAAAAAAGGATTACCAAACGTCTATTTCTTACGACAAGCTTTATGTGATAGTAGCGGAGAAGGAAGGGTTTCTGCCCGATTCGCTTGAGTTTTTGACCACTGATCTGGAGAAAATTCCGTTCCAGACCATCGTAAAAGAACTGCGCATGCGCCCGCTGGATGTCACGGCTTTCCTGCCGATTCCTTTGTATTTTGACAACGACTATCCCGATCCGCGCACGATGAAAACCACTACGGAACGGGAATACCGCGCCACGTTTGTGGATTATATTCGTAAAAAAGAAGAATTTAAAACGGAATTCACAAAGGGACTGACCGGCGCAGAGAAACAGGCCGGTCTGGATTCGCTTGAGCAATTCTTCGAGGTGGAAGTGCGTGGCGGCTGGAACCGTCTGATGGAATTCTCCGAAGCGCTGTATATCATGCTCGAACGCGGCGACAGCATTCAAATTACCCTGAAGGGATATGCTTCACCACGAGCCGGCACCCAATATAACAAAAACCTGACCGACCGCCGCGTTTCGTCGGTACACAAGCACTTCGACTTGTTCGACGGCAGTATTTACAAACGTTTTGTAGACAATGGACAATTGGTGATCCTTCGGGAAGCCAACGGTGAAAGCAAGGCGCCCAAGGGCATCAGTGACAACATCGCTGACCGCCGTAAATCGGTTTACGACGTAAGAGCCTCACGAGAACGACGACTTGAAATTGTCGGTGTGAGGGTCAACCAGGATAAAAAATTGTAAGGAGGGGATGGATTTATTTGGTTTAAGGGGTTTATGAGGTTTAGAAAGTTTAGTATAAACAGGTAACCCTCATAAACCCTTATAAACCAAATAAACCCCCAAAAACCTTCAAAAAGCCATTTAATCGAAAACAAACATGTTCTTGCTAAAAGCGCATGTTATCCCCCGCTGGAGGTGCAGTTGCAAAATTTACACCTTCATCAACAGCACTATGAAAAGCGCCAGAATGAAAATTGCCGTGGCATTTTGTGCCACTGTGTATGCCCTCGTTTTACATGCCCAGTCGCCCCGTGCCTTTGAAAACGCTGCTGACAAAGCATTCAGGTCGAATGACTTTTATTCGGCCATGCAGTATTATGGAAAAGTCCTAGAAATGGAACCCAACCGCCTTGACCTTTCATACCGCTATGCAGATGCCGCCCGCCAGTCTGGCGCGTACGGTCAGGCAGAGCTGTGGTTGGAGAAAACCATTCAGGCGGATCGGCTGGGTGAATTTCCGGATGCAGCGCTCCAGCTGGCTTCTGTAAAAAAACAACTCGGTAAATACGAAGAAGCCATTCGGCTTTACGAGAAATATGATATTCGCGCAACAAACCCGGCCGAAGCATCGCCCGAGCGCCAGGCCGCCCGGCAAAATGTGTTGCAATGTGAATGGGCGCTGGAGAAAACGCAACAACCTGATCACAGCGTGGCGCTTTCGCAATTATCCGATTTGTTCAATACCCCACAACCCGATTTTGGAGCAAGCCTTTTTAACGGCAAAATTTATTACTCTTCTTTTCGCGATACAGACTGGGGCGACCGCCATTATCCGGCACGACCTATTGCAAAAATCATGCAGGCCGATGTGGAGGGAGGCGAGCCGGAATTTGCCCCGTTTAATGTCGAAAAACGCCACACTGCCCATGCCGCGTTCAGTCCGAAAGGCGATTTTGTTGTATTCAATCAGTGTGATTATACCGGCGATGTAGATGTGTTATGTGAACTTTATTTTTCAGAAAAAACCGCTACCGGCTGGACGAAACCCCGTGCGTTGCCGGATTTTATCAACGTAAAAGGCTATACCGCTACCCAACCCGGCGTTGTGGCAGATGGCGACGGTTACTATTGGCTCTACTATGTGAGCAACCAGCCAGGCGGCGAGGGAGGGTTAGATATATGGCGTACGCGTTTTTCAGCGAGCGGCGTTTTTGTCCAACCTGAAAATATCCGAGAACTGAACACCGCTGAAAATGATATCACGCCGGCCTACGACCCCCGCCGAAATACCCTCTATTTCAGTACACGTGGCCGCTGGACACTGGGCGGGTATGATATTTACAAAGTTGAATCGGAAAATGGAAAATGGTTGGAACCCCAACACCTCGATGTTCCGTACAACAGTAGTTTTGATGATGTGTATTTTTTGCCGGTGAATGATACTTTCGCCTACCTGACTTCCAACCGAAACGGATCGCGCCGGCTCGACGATATTTGCTGTTACGACATTTTCAAACTGGAATACCTGCCCATTTCGCTGGAAGCCCTGGCTTTTTCCAAATTCAGTTATACTCCGCTAGATAAGGTGGTTTTTAGCCTCGACGAGTTGAGCGAACCCGAAAAATTGCCGACGGTGACCCATTTTTCAGGAAATGTAAACAGCACCGGCTTTGATATTATTCGCAACCGTACCTATCGGATTATTGCAACCAAGGAATTTTATCGCCCCGATACGGTGTATGTTTCGACCGGCTCATTCCCGCCCGACAGAAAGTTAATCGAGCGGCTGTATCTGGTGCCGGAGATTCATCTGGCCGTCAAAACCTTTCATCAGTGGACCAAAGAACCGCTGGCCGACGTACAAATTAGATTGATTGAAATAACGGGGCGTGAAATCGGAAAAAAGGAAACCGGAAAAGAAGGCAACGAGGCGAATCTGGACATCAGCAACCGGCGTTATTTTACCATCATTGCAGAAAAAGAAGGTTTTTCACCGGATACAGTAACGGTGGATGCCGGCGAATTGAAGGCATTGCTGGCGGGAGAGACGCTGACAAAAAACTTGTTTCTCGCACCCGCGACGATGAGTCGTTTTCTACCCATTGCCCTTTTCTTCGATAACGACCAACCCGACCCTCGTACGTATGCCACAACAACCAAACTTTCGTATGAAGAAAGTGTGGAGCGTTACCTCGCGCGCAGAGCTGCGTTTATTGCGAAGTATACGGAAAATTTGCAGGGAATGGAAAAAGAAACCGCCGCTGAACGTTTAGGCAGGTTTTTTGACGAGGATGTTACCGGCGGACAAACCAGACTGGAGAGTTTTGCAAGCAACCTGACGCTTTTTTTGCAAAGCGGTGCGACCCTCAATATCATGGTGAAAGCATTTGCCAGTCCGCTTGCCCGTCCTGAATACAACATGGCCCTGACGCAACGCCGGATCGCCAGTGTGAAAAATTACTTCCGACGCTATGAAAACGGCATTTTTGAATCATATATCCGCAACGGCCAACTGCGCATTTCCATGTTGCCGCTCGGAGAAAGTGAATCAAACCCCGGAGTAAGCGATGATGCAAAAAACAAACGCCTTTCCGTTTTTAGTCCCGAAGCTTCTCGTGAACGCCGGGCTGAAATACTGGAAGTGCGCATTTTCAAGGATTAAGAGCAGTGAATATTTGATCCGGGCATTCGGGAGTAACAAAGGCTCCCGGCGTCTGAAATCCTGAGTCAAATGTCCAAAAACAATTATTGCAAGATGAAAAAAAGCCTCTTTTCGGCCATTTTTATGCTGCTGCTGGCAAATGCCAACATGGCCACGGCACAAATAGAACTGAGTTTTTCTATTGAGCAGCCGAGCTGCCACGGATTTACCAACGGCACTGCCACCGTGAACGTGTCAGGCGGCAATGCGCCTTACACCTACCTGTGGAGCAATGGCCAAACAACCCAAACCAACTTCGGTATCGGCGCCGGAACGTATTCGGTAACGGTCACGGATGCAAATTCAGCGACGGCTACCGGTAGTACGCTGGTCTCGCAGCCCAACCCCATCAATGTTGCGATTACGGCCACCGGTTTGTCTTGCGATGCCAACAGCGGTTCGCTCACCGCCACTGCCTTCGGCGGTGTAGCGCCTTATTCTTATGCCTGGGAAGGTGCAGGCGGTTCCGCTTCCGGCGAAACAATTGCCGTTACGGCTTCGGGAAACTATTTTGTTACCGTCACGGACGACAATGGCTGCGCCGGTAACGCGGTATTCACAGTGGCTTCTCCTCTTTCGCTGGAAGTGATTGCCACCGATATTCCCTGTTCTTATTACCCTACGGGTGGTGCGGTGAATGCAACCGTTACCGGTGGTACCTTGCCCTATACCTATTCGTGGAGTAATGGCAGTACTGCAGCAATGTTGATAGAAGTGGGTGCAGATAACTATGAACTCACCATCACTGCCGCCAACGGTTGTACCGCTACCGACGGCGATGTGGTGGACATTCCTTCCCCGCTTGAAGTTGAAGTGGTATGGCTTTCACCCGCCTGCAACGGCAATAATGGCTCGGCGACGGTGCTAGCCTCTGGCGGGACGCCTCCTTACACCCACAGTTGGACACCCGGCGGATTTACCGGTGCTTCCGTAACTGGACTGGCGCCCGGTACCTATTACGTCTGCACCTTTGATGCAAACGCTTGTCAGAAAGATATCTGGGTGGAAATTCCTGCCACCACCGGACTGGATGTTCATCTGTCTGTCACCAGTGCTACCTGTATTGGAATCAACGATGGAACGGCTACCGCCATCGTTAATCCGCCCGGCAACTACACCTACCAATGGGCCCCTACCGGCGAAACAACGACACAGATTACAGGGCTGGCCGCCAATACTGTCGTAACAGTGACCGTCACTGACCCGGCTACCGGCTGTACCGGCACTGCAACTGCCGTGATCGGAGCACACAATACGATTGATATTGACGTTGATGCCACCAATATCCTCTGCGCAGGCGGATTCGGCAGCGCGACGGCTACTGCAAGCGGCGGAACTCCGGAATATGCTTATACCTGGTATGCCGGCGGCGTACAAATCAGTGATTCCTCTTTTGTCGGCGGATTGCTCCCCGGCGCCTATGTAGTGTCGGTGGTAGATGCCGCAGGCTGTATGGCGCAATCGGTTGCCAACATCGGCATACTTTCGGCGCCGGTGGCCGATATTGACGGTGGACATGTGCTGGTATGCGGCGACAGCGTGAGTACCATTCAGTTCGTCAATCAATCTACCGACACATACAATACCATCACACATTTGTCCTGGCTGGTTATCAGCCCGAGTTTGGATACGTTGGTGGTTGATCAACAAAACCAGATCACCCTACAGGTACCCGTAGATGAAAACGTATTTGTTCAATTAATCGTTACCTCCGGCCTGGGTTGTTCCGATACCGTTTCTTTGGTGTACAATGTGCCGGGTTATCCGGATGTTACCCTGGAATTGGATTCTACTACGTTCAATTGTTCGAGTGATCCGGTTGGAATAATTGTGGTAAGTGGCGATTCAACCTACACGTATGTATGGAATCCTGCGGTAGTTTTCAACCCGGATCCGCTGCATGTATTGGTGGATCCGAGTGACAGTACGACGTATGTATTGACCGTAACAGACGGCAATGCCTGTACCGCCGTTGACAGTATTACGGTGGTGCCCGGTGGCGGCTTGCTTACTCTGTCGGTTTCCGATCAGTTGATCCAGACCTGCAGCGATTCTGTCATCCTGACAGCAACGGCCAATATTGCCTCTGCGAATATAGTTTGGACCAACACTGCCGGCGATACCATTCCAGGCAACCCGATTACGGTTCCGGCAACGCCTGATAAAGTCATTTATACTGCAACTGCCAGCACTGCCGACGGTTGTGAAGATTCTGAAGAAGTCTCGGTGACCGGTTACGGCGTTGCTATCAACATTGATACAGCAGCGGCGCAAACTGGTTGCGTGGGTATTGAGTTGCCGCTTTCGGTGAGCGTTTCTCCTGCCGGCGCAGTAGTGAGTTATGAATGGTCGGTTGAGCCAGATGCCGTGATTTCTGATCCGACGGCAGCCAACCCGACTTTGTTGGCAGATACAACAGGCGATTACACTGTGACCGTAATTGTCAAAAATGACTTCTGCAGCGATACGCTTTCGTTCCAAATTCATATTTCGCCCAATATGAATTTAAACGAGTTTATCACCGCCGATTTGTGTGAAGGCCGAATCGTCAGCTTCTTTAATACCAGTGGGATGCCCGGCGAATGGGCCTTTGGCGATGGAACTTTCAGTGATTTGCAAAATCCGGTACATACTTATGCAACTTCCGGCGAATTCATGGTCATATTCACGCCGAATGACCTGAATTGTATGGCGCCCTGGGATTCCATGATTCATGTGCAGCAAGCCGAACTGGCGGCCGGTATTACATCGGCCTACGAAGAATGCGCCCTGAAGGCAAAAATTCAATTTAACGGCTCGGTCAATAATCCCGGCGATGTTATCTGGGATTGGTCCTTCTCGAATGGCGACCCCGCCACCTCTTCCGATCAAAACCCGACGATTACCTATGAAAATGAGGGCGCATTTATCGCTACCCTCGTCGTGACCGACGAAAATGGTTGCACCGCTACAATAAGCGATACGGTTCAGGTAGATATTGTAAATGATGAAATCGCGGAATCTTTTGCGATTTGCCTCGGCGACTCGCTTGAATTAAATCCGGAAGGCATAGACCCGGATGCCGCTTATACCTGGACGGCCAATCCGACAGACCCTACGCTCGTCAATCCGAACGATCCTAACCCGATTGTGGCGCCGGTGATTGCAACGTTGTATGGCGTTGAAATCAGCCAAGGGCTCTGTACCGTGAATTATGAGGCCAATGTCACTATCAAGGATGGCGCCGATGTGGACTTGCCGAACGATTCTCTCGTAATCAGCTGCACGGCCGAGTTGATTACCCTGACAGCCTTGAGCAGCGATGCCACCGGATTTGAATGGTCAAATTCGCCGACATTCACGAATATTTTTGCCAATACACAAACAGTAAGTGTGCCTCCTCCCGGTGTTTACTACGTCCGTGCGACCAATGGAGCGGAATGTTCGGCTATTGACTCGATTGTACTCGACCTTGCTATGGTTGAAATTCAGACCATTCCTAACGACAACGACATTTGCGCCGGGGAAGAAGCCGCCCTGATGGTGGATAACCTCCATCCGGAACAGACGTTGACCTACGTTTGGTCGCCGACCTTGCCCAATGGTCCCAATCAAATCGTTTCTCCCCTCGAAAACACGACCTACAGTGTGATCGCCATGAATGAATATGGTTGTTCCGACACCCTGTTGTTTTCGGTAAATGTCACCAATGTTTCCGTAACCGCCGAAGTGACCGGTCTGGACACGCTCACCAATGATGAAACGACAACTTTGCTTGCCACCCCTGGAGGCAACGGGGTGATTGTGAGTTACGAATGGTCGCCTGCCGGTTCGTTGAGTGACCCGAACAGCGCGCAAACAGAAGCGTATCCCAAGGAAGATCAGGTATACACCGTACTTGTAACCACGATAGATGGTTGTACGGATACCGCGCAAGTGGCCGTGTATTACCGTCAGAGTCCTTGCGAAAAACCTTACATTTTTATCCCCAATACTTTCACCCCCAACGGGGATAACAAAAATGACCTGTTTATCGTGCGGGGCAACGACATCAACGAACTGCGATTTATCGTGTGGAACCGTTGGGGAGAAATTGTTTTCGAAACCAACGACCCGAATACCCAGGGTTGGGATGGAACCTACAAAGGGGTAGACCTTACACCCGATTCCTATGCCTGGTACGTATGGCTCACTTGTGGAAACGGGGATGTATTTGAAGACAAGGGCAATGTGACCCTGTTGAAATAAACAGTATGCCGCAGATTTTGTGGTTGAACACGGAGGTTTTCCGCTGTTTCCGTAAAATCTGCGGCATATCCTCCGCGTAAGGCCAGATCTAAAAATTCACCAGTTCGATATCGAAAATCAGTGGCGCATTGCCCGGAATACTACCCGATCCATACGGGCCGTAGCCAAGGGCAGAAGGAACGAAAAACTTGCCTTTACCGCCTTTTTGTAAAAGCGGAATGCCTTCCTGCCAACCTTCAATCAGAGTTTGAAGTTGGAAAGTACGTGGCCCGGTGGTGGTTTGGTCAAAAATCTCTTCGTTTTTCAACAAACGCCCCACGTAATTAACGGTTACCGAGCTGCTGGCCCCGGGGTGCCCGCCACTTCCCGGCGTTTCAATGATGTAGTGCAGCCCGGAAGCAGTAGACTGTGCCGTGAGGTTATTCTTGGCCAGGTATTCCTGTATATCTTCAATATCGGCCTGGAGTTGTTGTTCCGGAGTGCGGCCTTTGTCGCAGGAAAAAAGACAAAAAGCGATGAGGGTCAGTAAATAGTATCGCATATTATTGTGTTGATTTGCTTGAACGAATGCATTGTTTTTGCGATGATCTTGCGGATTGTTCGGCAAAATTAAGGAACGATCTTGAACGTTCCTAAACCATGATTTTTTCCACTTCATATATGGAATTGATTTTCCCGGCAAACAGACAGTAAAACCGGGGTTGCTTGCTAAGCAGCGCAATTTCGGTTGGCCGACCATCGTCAATATGACTGGCCTTGAGTTTGGATTTGATGGTAAAATAAGAAAAAAGCGGCGAAAATTGCACTTGATCGGCAAAATATTGCCGCATTTGCGCCAACATTTTAGGGGCGTTGCTCACCGGTCGCCGGCTACATTCCGTACAGATTCCCGGTGCTTCAGGCCGGCAGGCAGGGTCGGTATCGGGCAACTGACAATCGAAACGCGGCAGCGCGTCGAAGGAAATTTTGTGGTGGGTGTAGGCCACCGATGAAAGTGAAAGCAGTCCGCTCAATCCGTAGGGCATAATGGAGCCGAAAGGGCCGTCCATCACCGTGAGGCCGCGATCACCGAATTGTGGGGAGTGTACAAAAGCAATTTCAGAAATTTCATGGGTAAGCGCCAGGTCGTTGACACCGAAAATCCGGTTAACGGCATTGGTGGCGGCATAGGTGGCATTGATGACGGTGGGGGCTTCCAGGTTCAGTATTTGACTGGAGGAGCCGTGTGCTTCCATTTGCCAGTATTTTCCCTGTACATCGGCTTTTTGCAGGAGGGTGCGGGTAAAAACAGTAATTCCAGGCGTTTTCGCTACGCTTTCCCGGTAATAATTTCCCAGCAAAACAGGGTCGAAGGAGTGCTCCACGGTGCGATAAAGCGCTTCCAGACGATTATAATTAAATAATTCGTGGTCGGTCACTGGTTCGCAAGGGATTCGAAGGAAAGCGCAAAAACGCTCGAACTGCAAACCGTCGGTAAAAGAACCGTAGCGGTCAATGGCGTAAAATTTCTCGAAAGTATGGTGCACAAAAGCCCGGTGTTCTTCGGTGAATCGTGTTTTATGTTCGTCGCTCATTGCGGCGGTGGCAATGCTGCGAGGATAATGGTAACCGCCGTGCAAACGGGCCTGATTAACCAGGGAGGCCTTTTGAAAAAGTCGCGATTCTTTCTCTAAAATTGCCACTTTTGCCCCGCGTCCGGCGAGATACAGGGCGGCATAACATCCGAAGATGCCGCCACCGATGACCACAAAATCGTAAGTCTGGATTTTCATTGCCGGTGCAAAAGTATTTCATGGAAATTTGGCAAGCATTTCTCAACGGGCTTTTCGCAACCACCTGGCTGGAATTTATCGCCGTAGTCTTTGGTATTGCCAGTGTAATGTTTTCACGCCTCGAAAATATCTGGGTATATCCAACGGGGATTGTCAACACTACACTCTATATTTACCTGAGCGTAGTGGCTGGTTTGTATGCCGAAGCGGGCGTAAATGCCTATTACACCGTGATGAGTATCATTGGCTGGTACTGGTGGGCGCAAAAAAAAGACAATGGCGGCTCGCTTCGGATCACGCCGTCGGATGGCCGGGAATGGCGCAATGCACTGTTGTTCTTTGGGGTTTGCTGGTCGGTCTTGTATAACGTGCTTCAATCTTTTACCGATAGCACGGTGCCCCTTGCCGATAGTTTTGCTTCAGCGGCTGCCTACACGGGAATGTGGTTGATGGCGCGAAAAAAGGTGGAAAACTGGCTGTGGTGGATACTGACCAACCTCGCCTCTATTCCACTTTATTTTGTAAAAGGATTCGTTTTTACCAGTTTTCAATACCTCGTCTTTCTGATACTGGCCATCCTTGGTTATATAGAATGGAGGAAGAAAGCGTTATCGCCTTCATAAAGAACGAGATATAAATTCAATCAACTTCCATGCATTACCTGTATTTCACCCTGCTTATGTTTGGTTTTTCCTGTACGGCTGTGCCGGCGCAGGGGGCCAAAAAACTTGCTCCCGAAGCTTTTGCCGCCATGCTGCAAACCGATACGACCATCCAGTTTATTGATGTGAGAACTCCGGAAGAATACCGCGACGGACATATTGCCGGTTCGTTGAACTGGAATATACACGCGGCTGATTTTTCACAAAAAATGGCCGGTTTGGATAAAAAGAAACCCGTGATGGTGTATTGCGCGGTGGGCGGACGCAGCGGCAATGCCGCCCGGCGCTTCTCCGAACTTGGTTTTGAGCAGGTTTACGACCTGGAAGGCGGCATCAAAGCCTGGATAGCGGCCGGAAAACCGGTAGAAAAATAATCCTACCATTTAGGCTCGTCCCGTTGCCCGACCACACGCACCTGTGTGCCGGTCACGTTGATGGACGTATTCCCTTTCCAGATCATGACAAAACCCTTTTCCTGAACGCCCCAGGAATTGTTGATGTATGGGTCTTTGCACGACAACAGGATTTCATTTTTTACCCCGTCGTAATTCCAGCGACCGCTGTCGACTACACGGCCTTTAATCAAAATGTCGAAAGTCTGGTCTTCGCGGAAACGCAGCCATGTCGACTGGTAATTGTGATGTACCGTGGTATCGCTGGGTTGATAAGCCATATTCAGGTGCCACCATCCGGTGCTGAGATAGGCTTTTTTGCTGGCGGTCGGGGGAGGGTAGGCATCTACGGGTACCTGTACCATTTTGGGGGGGGCTTTAACCTGATAGGTACCTTGCACGGTATCTGGACGCTCTTCGTCAATGACGTGCGAGGCGTTAAAGGGGTACTGTTTTTCAGCAGCGGGCGCCGGTGCAGCGGCAGTTTCGCCGGTTTTTGTCTTCTGAAAATTCTTGCAGGTCAGAATACCAACCGCAATGACGAGGATACCAAGTATGATATTAACTTTCATAAGCAGGGATGAGATAACACCAAAATCCCCCGTTGCCGGGGCAAACGAGGGATGTTGTAGCTCCAAGTGGAATCGAACCACTATCTGAAGTTCCGGAAACTTCCATTCTATCCGTTGAACTATGGAGCCGAACGCATTCGCAAGAAGCAATGCAAAAGTTGATTTTGGCTGGACCTCGAATCAATCGGGTCGCAAAGGTAATAAAACTGCCTGGTTTTCAAAACATGCGCTCAAAAACTGTTTTGAATGGAAGAAAGTTCGGCATCAATCCATGCCCGGGCATCTGTCAGCAATTTCTCCGGGTTGTCGCTCCATATGGCTTCGCCGTACCGTATGGCTACACGCATTTCTTTTTCAGCAAAACGCCGGAAAAAATGGGGCAAAAAAGTGTCGTCGCCAATCCAGTGATCGGCCGGATCGGCATAATCAATGGCGACCGGTACCACCGGAAAACCTTCTTCGGCGGCCAATCGGAAACCGCCGGGCTTGAATGCGCGAGTAGCGGGATCGGAATGTGTGGTGCCTTCCGGAAACAGGATGACCGGAAAGCCTTCGTGCAGTTTTTCTGCAATAGCTTTCAAGGTGAATTTCCGGCTTTCGGTACTTTCCCGTTGTAAAAAAAGCACACCGGAAACTTTTGCACCATAACCAACGACAGGCCAGCCTGACACCTCTGCCTTGGATACAGGGTAAGCAAAAGCATCGTGCAACAAAACTACCGGATCAAGATAAGACCGGTGGTTTCCCATCAAAATGCAGGGAAAATCGGGTGGCGTGCCCTGCGAATCAATACGCACTCCAATAGCCGGTAGCAAATGCCGCGCCCAACTTTTGCGAATTCGCATGGAACGACGCATATCGGCGCCCAGCAGCAGACTGCTCAATACAATTTGTCCGACCCGCAGCAGGGTGTAAAATACAAAATACAACAGGCGATACAAGGCACGGATTTGTTTCATAAGCCGGCAAAAATGAGAAAATTTGGAGAACCGGCCAACGGAAAGTCGTGCAACACCGTCTGCCAAACAATTGCTAACTTTCAACCCAATAATTACCCGGTCGTTTCTATGGCAATGGCGCGGCTTTTGGTAAAAATGGCCCCGAATTTTCGAACTTTATTGTCACAGGAATACACTAACCACCCTTTTTCCATGAATTACTTTCGAATTGCACTCTTTTTGGTCGTCAGTATACATTTAAATGTACTCACTGCTCAAACCATCGAACGATGTTTTTCGGCGGGCTTTCAGACGACTATCGAACTGATCAAACCCTACGGCGCTGATAAATGGCTGCTTGCGGGCGCCGGCGAGCCTGAACCGGGCGCCTATTTCCGCGATACACTTTTCGTGGCAATTGTCGGCGCCGACGGTCAGGTACATCTTCGCAAAAACCTGAACATGCCCACTGCTGAAATACATTACTGGCACGATATCCGGGCGCTTCCCGATGGCGGTATTCTGGCCGCTTTCGAGTCCACCCTTTGTGATGTGGGCGCCGATGTAATCACCGTACAATGCCTTGATGCAAGCGGTCAGCTGCGTTGGCAAATGAATGGCGGCTTTGTGTTTGGCACAACTCGCCCGCCCGATCGCTGGTTTGTTGCTCCCGATGGCAATTTACTGGGCGTAGCTTTTGATCAGATTTGGAAAGTTGATCCCGATAACGGTGAAATTTTATACAAGGCTTCGTTAGAAAATGTGGTGAACGGATCGGCGGTTGCCAACGAACTGGTCATCATCCCCGGTTCGGAAGATTTTATCGGAATCGGCGATCCGGATTACCAGGTATGGACAAAAAGTGGCAATCCTGGCGAACCTGTGTACATATTATCGAAGGAACTGGAATTGGATGGTTTTCGCAAAGGCCTGACCTTTGGTTCCGACGGTAATTTTTACAGTGTAAAATATTTCCCGGATGAACAACTTGAAAGGGTGGATCAGTTGTTACAATATCAGGCACTGCCTTCGGTGGTTTTGGATGTAGATTTTACCCAAACATTTACGGTTGGCGAGTTGGGTATTTACGCCTTTCATGATGGCTGGTTTAACCGATACGATTTTGACGGCACAAACCCGGTATTAATCCCGACGGTAGAATCCTGGATTCAATGCCGTTACATGACAGCAGCCAACGGGCAGATTGTACTCTGCGGTAGTGACCGGAGCGGCTGGCCTTACCACATCGATCCGCCGAGTGTACAATCGGAAAGCGGATGGATGCGTAGTTTTAGCGAAAGCGAACCCAATTTGGCGGATTGGCTGCCGGATGTGGCGGTAACGGCGGTAGAACAATGGGCTGAAATAGACACCATCCGTTATGTTTTCCCTTCCGGTAATGTGTACGACCTCTCCGGCGGAGCTTTTCGCGTTCAAGTAGCCAATCAGGGCGTTATACCCGTTCAGCAGCTGAATGTAAATACTTCATTTGGCAACAACCAGTTTTTTGTCATTTGTTACAATTATTCTGCACAACAAAAAACATTTTCCAGCTTGAATCTGGCGCCCGGAGAATCAGTATGGCTGGATTTTGGCGATATCCAGGCCATTGGACAAGCTGAATTGCCGACAGAAATTTGTTTCTGGCCCTCCTCACCCAACCAAAAACCCGACCAGGTGCGAAAAAATGACCGCACCTGTCATCCGGCTACCTATACTGTAGCGGTAAAGAATCCGGTTGCCCCCGCGTTTTCACTCTCCCCGGCGCCGGCTGATACTTATGTGGAAGTCACGTTTGCCGAAAACCCGGGCTACACGCCCTGGCAACTGTGGGACGCCACTGGGAAATGCCTTCGCTCCGGTACTTGCCCGGATGGGGGAGGGGTACTTCGCATTGAAACTGCCGGATTGCCGGCCGGTTTCTACCTGTTCAGCGCCGGCAACCGGGCAGCCAAACTGATGGTGCAGCATTAAATGGAGGTTGATGAGGGTTTATGGAGGTTTATGGGGCTATTGATTACCCACAAAACCAGCAATCAAGTTCTTTGACAGAAGATTAAGTAAGCATCAGTTATTATCTGTAGTTTTTCCAAAGCTCTGGAAAGTATCTTCAAACCAGGCAATGGTTGTTTTTTTGAAGGGA
>JANRLZ010000403.1:0-4866 GCA_033762055.1 Saprospiraceae bacterium | reverse complement strand
CTATAATCTCTGTTCTTTGTCTGAAATTCCCGGACAGTCGCCGACGAAAATGATTCGTCGTACTTTTGCCCGCCCACTTTTGTGAGGCGCCACACAAAGCAGCGCCCGTAAATAAATCGAAATTCCTGCTATTGCACATGAGCGACTTTTTAAAGAAGTTTAAATCAGTTTTTATTATTGAAGACGAATCACCCAGTCAGACGGCAAATCATCCGGCAGAGGCAGCGGTGGAACAAAAACGCCCTGCCCGTGAGCCCGATGCTCCGCAAATCGTTTCCGCCGGCTCACTGAACGATAAATTTCTGGAGGTACTTGCAGCTGCGCTGGAAAAAAACAACCAGGAGGGTTTCGATTATTTTGAATTCCGCCAAGCCTTGAAAAACCTGGCTAAAATGCCAATGGATGAGCCTACACGCTACCAGTCGGCATATGCCATGGCCCAGACAATGGGGGTTACCCCCGCTAAATTAGTTGAATCTGCCCAACATTATTTAGCGGTATTGAACGGCGAACAAGCGCGTTTTTCCGAGGCGCACGCCCAGCAAAAAGCCAAGCTGATCGGCAACCGTGAAGAGGAAGCCAAAAATATAGAGGCAGCTATCCAGCAAAAAGCCGAACAAATCCGCCAACTCACCGAAGAAATTGAACAGGCAAAACTGCGCAGCGAACAAATCCGGCAGGAAATCAGTGACAGCACGGTAAAAATCGAATCCACCCGCGCAGACTTTGAAGCCACCTTTGCTTCGGTTGTAGCACAGATTCAGCACGACATGTCAAAGATTCAGGAACATCTCAAGTAAACCCCATCCATGAACGATTTATTGAAAAACCCTTTCTTTGTCTTCCTGGCCGGATTAATAGTCCTCTGGCTGGTATTCAAGGTTTTAAAGATTTTTATCAGTTTCTTCGGACTCTTTGTCCTTGCATTTGTGGTCTTGTTTATCGTGAACGACCGCTTTCGCCGACTGGTACAAACCTTCTTCAAAAGCATTTTCAGCAAATAATTTTTCACTGCAGAAACAGTCTTTGACTGAATTTCCGCCAAAAAAAACAACGAAATCAACACAAACATGACAGAAATGCATTCCATCAAACCCAAAAACTTTTGGGAGCGCCCCGAGGGTGTTACGGGCGGTATTTTCATGGCCGCTATTTTGCTCGGCGGTGGCTATCTGCTTTACAAAGCGCTGCCCACGCTGATAACGCTGGCTTCCAACACCTTGTATCTCGCCGGTTTGCTGGCAGCCCTGGCAGCGGTCGTGTATATGGTGCTTGACCCCAAAATGCGCAATCTCGTATGGTATATCTACAAGTCCATCATGCGCTGGATCACCGGCATTTTTGTACAAATTGATCCGATTGGCATTCTGAAAAATTACATTGAAGATTTGAAAGACAATCTGGGTAAAATGAATACCCAGATCAGCAACCTCAAAGGCCAGATGTACAAACTGAGCGAGATGATTCGCCAGAACCAGCGCAACATCCAGAACAACCTCAACCTCGCAGGCAAGGCAAAGGAAACAGGCCGCGAAGCGCTCATGGTATTGCAGGCGCGAAAAGCGGGTCGCCTGCAGGATTCAAACCTTAAACTTGAAGACCTGTACAAACGCATGGAGGTGCTCTATCGTGTTTTGACAAAAATGTATGAAAACTCGGAAATCATGCTCGAAGACCTGTCCGACCAGGTAGTGGTGAAAGAACAGGAATACAAGGCCATCAAAGCCAGTCATTCGGCCATGCGTTCTGCCATGAATATCCTGAGCGGAAATTCAGATAAAAAATACATGTACGACATGGCGCTTGAGGCCATGGCCGAAGATGTAGGCCAGAAAGTTGGTGAAATGGAACGTTTTATGGATATGTCCAAAAATTTCATGGATGGCATTGACCTGCAAAACGGCGTGTTTGAAGAAGAAGGCATGGCCATGCTGGAAAAATGGGAAAAAGAAGGTGTTTCCTTCCTGCTCGGCGGCGACAAAAACAAAATTGTAGCCAAGGCAAATGCCGCAGAAACACTTGATCTGAACGCACCCGTCAAGGTGCCAAGCAAGGAAGAGCGCGGCGGCAATCAGTACGATTCATTTTTTGAAAACTAAGCATGGCGTATATCATTGACGGCATCCGTACGCCCATCGGCAATTTTGGCGGCATGCTTGCCAATGTGCGCACCGACGACCTCGCGGCGCATGTTATCCGGGCTTTGCTTGCCCGACACCCCGGGCTCGACCCGGCGCAGATTGCCGATGTGGTTATGGGCTGCGCCAATCAGGCGGGCGAAGACAACCGAAACGTGGCGCGTATGGCGCTTTTACTGGCCGGCATGCCGGTTACAGTGCCGGGCGAAACGGTGAATCGTTTGTGCGCCAGCGGTATGTCGGCGCTGATTCATGCACATCGTGCCATTGCCGCCGGCGATGGCGATTTGTTTATCGCCGGAGGTGTGGAAGGCATGACACGAGGCCCCTGGGTAATCAGCAAATCAGGCAAACCTTTTGGTACCGATGCGCAAATGTTTGACTCCAGCTTTGGCTGGCGTTTTATCAACCCTGCCATGCAAGCCCAATACGGCGCCGACCCGATGGGCATGACGGCCGAAAACCTCGTGGACCAGCATAATATCACACGGGCTGATCAGGATCGTTTTGCGGTATGGAGCCAGCAAAAAGCGGCCAACGCGCGGGCAAGTGGTCGGTTCGCCGAAGAAATTGTACCGATTTCCGTCCCGAAAGGAAAGGGCGAAGCAACTACGGTTGAACACGACGAATTTATTAAGCCAGATACAACGATGGAAGGCCTTGCCAAACTCAAACCGGCTTTCAAAAAAGAGGGTTCGGTGACAGCCGGTAATGCTTCCGGACTGAATGACGGGGCCGCTGCACTGCTGATTGCCTCGGAAAATGGTGTCAAACAACATGGTCTTAAGCCCGTTGCGCGTATTCTGAGTTCTGCTGTGGTAGGCGTGGAGCCCCGCATCATGGGGATCGGCCCCGTGTACGCCAGCCGAAATGCCCTGGCAAAAGCCGGTCTGACACTCGACCAAATAGACATTATTGAACTGAATGAGGCTTTTGCCGCGCAGGTGCTGGCATGCACCCGCTCGCTCGGACTGGCCGATGATGACCCTCGACTCAACCCTAATGGAGGCTCGATTGCGCTGGGCCACCCCCTGGGCATGAGCGGCGCCCGCATTACGCTGACGGCTGCCCGTGAATTACAGCGAAGTGGAGGACGCTATGCCCTTTGCACGATGTGTATCGGGGTAGGGCAGGGGTATGCGCTGATACTGGAGAAATGTTAAATCCTATTCATGAACGAAGCACCACAACCGCTTACACTGCGCTGGGCCGACTTTGATGCCAATTTCCACCTGCGCCATTCGGTTTATTACGATTTTGGCGCCACTGCCCGGCTGGAATACCTCAATCGCTGCGGACTGACATACGACGTGATGCAGGCCCAACATTTCGGCCCCATACTTTTCCGGGAAGAAGCCATTTTTCGACGTGAGGTGCGCCCCGGCGACCAGATATTTATCAATTTGCAGATTACCAAAATGCGTCGCGACTTCTCGCGCTGGTCGTTTAGACACGAGATCACCCGTGCCGACGGCACCCTCTGCGCTGTTCTGAATGTAGATGGCGCCTGGATAGATACCCAACTGCGCAAACTAAGTCCACCGCCGGCCATGGCGATCGAAGCATTTGAAGCCTTGCCCAAATCTGCTGATTTTGAATGGTCCTGATCAAAATTCGATCACATTCACCCCCTTGTCCTTCAGCCATTCGGCGGCATGCAACTTTTCCAGTCGGATCCGGCCGATCCAGTACCGGGCTTCCTGTGAACTGTATCTTTCCGAAATGCTGACAAAATCACGTTCAGCGACCTGCCCCTCGCGCTCATAACGAACATAGACATTTAACACCGTGTCCGAAGTATCGAAAAAAGTGCCGTTCTGGCTGAATTTCCGGTACTCATAGCGGTATTGATAACGCAAGGCCGATATGTCGGACAACACGGCGCAGCCCGTAGGCTTGTCGCCTGCGCCTTTGCCAACAAAAATTTGTTGTTCAGAGAAGGCACTCTCAAGCGTAACAGCATTGTATTCGTGTCTTACCCCTGCATAACGGTGTTCGCGCGAAACAAAACGAGGCAAACAGTAGCCCGCCACTTTGTCTTTTTCCCGAAAACATCGCGCCACCAATTTCAATACACTGTTGCGACTGCGTGCAAAACGAATATCAAAATCATTGACACGGCCAATCCCCAGATGCATGACGTTTTCTGGCCGTACAAATACTCCGAATGCATGAAGCAGCAGGATACAAAGTTTGAATTTTGGATCAAAACCTTCCACATCAAGCGTGGGGTCGCTTTCGGCAAAACCATGCGCCTGGGCGAACCGCAGGGCTGCTTCGAAAGACAGGTTCTCCTCAAAAATTTTGCTTAATATTACGTTCGTAGTGCCATTCAGGATGCCTTCAACCGACGTAAGCAAATCGTTGTCGTAGTATTCTTCCAGGTTCCGAATGATCGGAATACTTGCACAACACGCGCCTTCATACAGGAATGGCGCGCCTGTTTTTTGCTGTAAGGCATAGAGCTCAGGCAGTCGGTGAGCGATCATTTTTTTGTTGGCCGACACTACGGCCTTTCCCCGTTCCAGCGCTCCCGATACAATTTCAAAAGCAGCATCCGCATCATCAATGAGTTCGACCACTACACTTATTTCAGGATCATCCAGAATTTCCAGCGGATCGGTGGTAAAAAAGTGCGCAGGTACCGGGCGGGGTTTTTCCGGGTGTTTGATGCAAATACGTTGAATTTCAGCACGAATACCCTTTGTTTCATGCATTACTTTCCAAA
>JANRLZ010000402.1:0-3694 GCA_033762055.1 Saprospiraceae bacterium | reverse complement strand
GGATATGGCGCCGGTGTTTACCGGGCCAAAGTGAAAAATGTGATTTTCCAGTAGTAGAGAGCGATCAAAAAATAAAGTCACGAATTCAGGCTAATCTTTCGTCCTCCAATTTTCCATTTTTTTCGTTAAATAATTGATTATTCGCCTCAAAAAACAGTCAATTGCAAAACGAAATCTTTAGCCTGAATTCGTGAGGTTATTTTTTGATCGTTCCTAAATCTTCCGGCAGCAGCTGTGTTTAAAAAGTTCCGGATGAGCCACGTTGTGTTCATCCGGAACTTCTTTTTTCCGAACTTTGCCGCATGGCAAAAAAACAGGAAAAAAGCGAAGAAACACAGGCGTTTGTCAACCCCATAGACAAGGATAAGGTGGCAGAAACTCCGGGTCTGCTGCCCTACGCCCATACGGCAGGTGGTGCGGTGATTCGTCCGGAAGACAAAGGGCGCATTCGCGGGAATGCAATGACGGCCATGTACGACCAGACCGATCGGCAGATGGAGCAATTGCGGCAACAAATGGAAACCCTGGTGAAGCAGGCCAAATCGCTTAGCAACCGAATGTCCGTTTCGGAAGTCATCTATCAGGCAGATATTCCCTTCCAGCCGGTTATTCATCATATCTACCATTTGTATCAACGCAAAACCGATGGCAGTCACGTGCTTTCGATGGTGTCGCCGGCAGAATGGGGCCGTAAAATGCCGTATGAGCACTTAGCTACCGTGCGTCTGCTGGGCGACCATACCTGGGAGGTACTGGAAGGTGGCGTTTGATTAAGCGCATGTATAGATTTTTCTCTATCCGCTGCAAGCGCCAAATTTAGTTTTGGACTGCCTTGGCTTTTTTCGCCGTAGATTCCGGCTACGTCTGCAAAAGTCGCCTTGCCCCAAACTAAATTTGTACGCTTTCGCTGGATCTGGAAAATCTATACATGCGCTAATACGGCCCGTTTTTTTTACCTTTGCCAAATAATTGTACATAAAACCTCCAAATATTGTCTGGCGACCAAACAATACTTGGAACAAAGCCCGTTTCAATCGGCGAATACGCACCCATACATGGAAATTTCCGCTCGTTACACCCCCTCCGAAGTTGAAGAACGCTGGTATGCCCACTGGGAACGCCGGGGGTATTTTCGCTCTGTACCCGATGATCGAGAGCCTTTCAGCATCGTGATCCCGCCGCCCAATGTGACCGGTGTATTGCACATGGGCCACATGCTTAATAATACCATTCAGGATATTTTGATCCGCAAAGCCCGTCTCGACGGAAAGAATGCGTGCTGGGTGCCCGGTACCGACCACGCGAGCATCGCTACGGAAGCAAAAGTGGTACGCTGGCTGCGTGAAGAAAAAAAACTGCGCAAGGCCGACCTGACCCGCGAGCAATTTATGGAGTATGCCTACCAATGGAAAGAAAAATACGGCGGCATTATCCTTGGTCAATTGCGCAAACTCGGCGCCTCCTGCGACTGGGAACGCACCGCTTTTACCATGGACAAAGGGTACTACGATGACGTGATCCGGGTTTTTGTAGATTTGTACAACAAGGGAAAATTGTACCGCGGACTGCGCATGGTCAACTGGGACCCGGAGGCCAAAACCGTATTGAGCAACGAAGAAGTCATTTACCACGAAGAAAACGCGCAACTGTTTCACATACAATACAAAGGCGCCGACGGCGGCGATGGCGTGGTGATCGCCACACAGCGACCCGAAACCATCTTTGCCGATGTAGCCATCGCGGTTAATCCCAAAGATCCGCGTTATGCTGCATTGGTAGGCAAACAGGTGCTTATCCCGCTCATTCAGCGCGCCATACCGGTGATTGCCGACGATTATGTGGACATTGAATTCGGTACCGGCGCCCTGAAAATCACCCCGGCACATGACCCGAACGACTACGAAGTGGGACAGCGTCACCAGCTTGAAGTTATAGACACCATCGCCGACGACGGAAAGATCAACGAGCGCTGTGCATTTGCGCCGATCGTAGGGCTGGATCGTTTTGAGGCGCGCAAGCAGATGAAAGGATTTTTGGAGGAAAGTGGCAATCTGATCAAAATTGAAGATTACCGTACCAATATTGGTCGTTCGGAACGGACGAATTCGGTGGTAGAGCCCAAACTTTCCTTGCAATGGTTTGTGAAAATGAGCGACCTGGGGGCGCCGGCGCTCAAAGCCGTTCTGGATGAAGAGGTCAGGTTTTACCCTCCCAGTTTTCAGAATCTGTACCGCAACTGGATGGAAAATCTGCGCGACTGGTGCGTTTCCCGGCAATTGTGGTGGGGGCACCGCATCCCGGCCTGGTACCTGAAGAACGAATCATTGGGCCAGGAAATCCAGGTTTTTGTCGCCGAAACCGCTGAAGAAGCCCTGGAAAAAGCCCGTGTTGCCACCGGCAATGCGGCGCTCTCCCTTGACGACCTGCGGCAGGATGAAGACGTGCTCGATACCTGGGCGTCTTCCTGGCTTTGGCCTATCTCGGTCTTCGACGGATTCAAACAACCCGATGGCGAGGTTGCGTATTATTACCCCACCAGCGTTTTGGTGACCGGCTGGGACATCATCTTTTTCTGGGTAGCGCGCATGATCATGGCCGGCTACGAATACCGGGGCGCCAAGCCATTCCAGTCCGTTTATTTTACCGGCATGGTACGCGACAAACAACGTCGTAAAATGTCGAAATCGCTGGGCAATTCGCCCGATGCGATCAAGTTGCTGGATGATTTTGGCGCCGATGGTGTGCGTTACGGCCTTATGTCGAGCGCAGCAGCCGGCGGCGATATTTTGTTTGATGAAAAACTGTGCGAAAACGGCCGCAATTTTTGCAACAAGCTCTGGAATGCCTTGCGCCTTGTAAAAGGCTGGAACACAACGGAACAGCCTGAAAATGAGGAAATCGCCCGCAAAAACGCCCTGGCGGTTCGCTGGCTGAATGAAAAATTCCAGCAGGTTATCACCCAGGTGGAGGCCGATTTTGCCCAATACCGGCTGAGCGAAGCCCTGCTGGGTTTGTACACCTTTGTTTGGGACGATTTCTGTTCGTGGTACCTGGAGATGATCAAACCCGGTTTCGAACAGCCGATTGACCAGGCCACGCGGGAGGCGACCCTCGACGCGTTTTCCCGGATCATGGTAGCCTTGCATCCGTTTATGCCGTTTGTAACCGAAGAAATCTGGCACCAGTTGCGTGCGCGCAGGGAAGGCGATGATTGTTGTGTGCAGCCTTACCCCAAGTCTGCTGCAGCCGACAATAATTTGATTGCCCGGGTGGAGGCTGCCAAAAATGTAATCACCGGAATTCGTGATATTCGCAACCAGAACCAGGTCAAACCGCGCGATCCGCTGGCTGTGACCGTACTCGACAGCGAATCTGCCCGTGCATTGTTTGCACAAACAGGATTAAGGGAAATGGTGATGAAACTGGCGGTGCTTGAATCACTGGATATTTCAGAGGAAGAGCCGGCCAATGCCAAGTCCTTCATTACCGGAACGGAAAAATACTATGTCGCCCTCAACCAGACCATTGATGTGGAGGCGGAGCGTAAAAAACTCGCAGAAGAACTGGAATACCAGCGCGGATTCATTCGTTCAATTGAGGCTAAACTTTCCAATGAACGTTTTGTCAGCGGCGCTCCGGCTGCAGTAGTGGACAATGAGCGGAAAAAACTCGCCGACGGCCTTGCGCGGGTACA
>JANRLZ010000401.1:0-4307 GCA_033762055.1 Saprospiraceae bacterium | reverse complement strand
CTTTTGCGCCGCACCCGGTTTATGATACCTATGGCGTTTTGATGGAAAAAACAGCGGCGCGACATGCGTTGGGTTTGCCAAACAACCAATCTCTGGTCTTATTTTTCGGGTTTATCCGGAAATACAAGGGGCTGGATCTCTTGCTGGAAGCCCTTGGGCAATCGCCCCGGATTCATGCCCTGATCGCAGGCGAATGTTATGAAGACTGGTCGTATTACCAGCAAATAATAGACCGCAATCACCTGGCCGAACGTGTGCATTTGTACCCTGATTTTATCCCGGCCGATCAAGTCCGGCTGTACTTTTCAGCCGCTGATCTGGTGGTGCAACCTTACCGAACCGCCACGCAAAGCGGCATATCACAGATCGCTTATCATTTTGAAAAACCGATGGTGGTAACGGCTGTGGGCGGTTTGCCGGAAATTGTGACGCAAGGCGTTTCCGGTTATGTAACGGAACCAACGCCGGCGGCAATTGCAGCCGCCATGCAGGATTTTTTTGACCATCAACGGGAAAGCGCTTTGACGGAAGGCGTACGGAAAGAGCGACAACGTTTTTCCTGGGAAAATCTGGTAGAAAAACTGACCAACCAGCCAACCTAAACCATTGACCGGCAGTCAGGGGAATGTCTTTAACGAACATTCAACAAAAACTGCTTTTTTATGAAAAACCGTCTCCTTCTTTTGTCCCTTTTCGTCAGCATCCAGGCCTTTTCCCAGACATCCAACACCGGTAATGACCGATTTAACCTGGGTTTGATGGGGGGCTGGTCGGGCAGCAATATGGCTTTCCGGGAAAAACCAAATGTGGATGGAAAACTCATTGGTACGACCATAGAACCCGGCTATTTTGCGGGTGTGAGCGCCCGACAGCAAATCAGCCGACGGATTGCTACCCGGCTGGAAGCCCAGTACCATGTGCGCGGTTATCGTTTTCTCGACAACCGCAACCGGTTCTCCTTTCTGGAATTAACGCCGCTGTTTGAAATAAATGTGTCTGAACAGTTTTCCATAGTTGCCGGCGGCTACTGGGCGGCGCGTTTACAACAAAGACTAAAGGCATGGAATGAAACGTCTTTCAAAACGATTGATCCGGAAGTGGTCGAACTGACAGATGCCAATGATTTTGGCGCAGTGGCCGGACTAAATTACCGCTGGAAACGCTTTTTTGCTTTGGTACGCTACCAACACGGCTTAAATTCGGCAGTGGATGTTGAATATACCTTCACTGACGGCAGCACCACCTCCGGGCGACAGTTTAATCGCACGGTGCAAATTGGAGTGGGATACATTTTGTTGTAAATACTCCAGAGTAATTGGTTTTCATCAAAAACTTCGGGGCTGCCGGTATCATGCCGGCAGCCCCGAAGTTTTGTGATCCCGACTGGGCTCGAACCAGTAACCGCCTGCTTAGAAGGCAGGTGCTCTATCCATTGAGCTACGGGACCTTTTTCCGGTGGCAAAAGTACGGAACCTGTGTGATAATCTCCAACATGGTTACCTTTCGGCATGCTTATTTCCCAAGGACAAACATTCGAAAGATCAATAAACAGAACATGACGCCTGTAAACAACGTACAAATTGAGGAAGGTTGGAAAAACGCCCTGTCACAGGAGTTTCAACAACCCTATTTCGCCGCAATAAAAAGTTTTCTGCTGACAGAAAAGCAGGCCGGGAAAACGATATACCCTCCCGGACCGCTCATTTTCAATGCCTTTAATAAAACACCATTTGAAGCAGTTAAAGTTGTAATCCTGGGTCAGGATCCCTATCACAACCCCGGTGAGGCGATGGGACTGTGTTTTTCGGTACCCAAAGGCGTAAAGACGCCTCCTTCTCTTCTTAATATTTACAAAGAAATAAAAAACAGTCTTGGTATAGAAGCGCCTGCGCACGGCGACCTGAGCCGCTGGGCCGATCAGGGCGTTTTGCTGCTCAACGCAATGCTGACCGTTGAAGCGCGGAAGCCGGCCAGCCACCAGAAAATAGGCTGGCAAACCTTTACGGATGCGGTGATTCGTTGTTTATCGGAACAAAAACAGGGGCTTGTTTTCATGCTCTGGGGCAATTTCGCCCGCAGTAAAAAAGTCTTGATTGATTCAAGCCGTCATCATGTTCTGGAAGCCGCCCACCCTTCGCCCCTTGCCGGAGATGCATTTCAGGGATGTGGGCATTTTATCAAAGCCAATGAAATGTTGTCCAGACAAGGCAAGACACCCATCAACTGGGATTTGAGGGATTGAGAAAGTATTGCACAAATTACATCCCCCGCCACAAAAACTCCACCAAATCACCGGCGACCAGCGCCTCCTGTCCCATTGCTGCAGCCGCCTGATCGCCGGCCAGCCCATGCAGGTAAACGCCGAGCAGACTGGCTGTTTTGGGGTCATAACCTTGCGCCAGCAAGCCCGTCAGGATACCGGTCAGCACATCGCCACTTCCTCCGGTTGCCATGCCCGGATTGCCGGTTGTATTGAACCAGCATTCACCGTCGGGACAAGCAATGGCAGTATGGGCGCCTTTAAGCACGATAAAAACGCGTTTATCGAGCGCCATACGGCGTTGAAGTTCATTGCGTTGGAAATCGTTGTCCGATTTTCCGAAAAGTCGTTCAAATTCCTTTGGATGTGGCGTAATTATACTGTAATGAGGAATCAGCCGCCACCAGTCCGGATATTCTGCCAATAAATTCAATGCATCTGCGTCCAGTACCAGCGGGTCATGGATTTGAGTCAGAAATTCTTGTAAAGCTACTGCGGTTTCCGGCGATTTCCCAATGCCGGGGCCGATACCGACGGCATGAAAAGCATCGGTTGCCGGAATGTTTGAGCAGAAACGCGCGCGGGCGTCGGCACTGAACATGGCCTCCGGAACGCTCGTTTGCAAAACAAGGTTACCGCAACGCGGGGCATGCACAGTCAGCAGGCCAACTCCCGAACGCAGGCAGGCCCGGGCCGCCAGTACTGCTGCACCCATTTTCCCAAAACTACCGGCTACCAGCATGGCATGGCCGAAGCCGCCTTTGTGTGCAAATTTCTTCCGCGTTTTACGGAGACATGCCGCACCAAGATGGGTCAGATAAAAAAAAGGTGTTTCTGCCTGTCTTTCAAAATCGGTTGCAAGACCTATACTGTTACACGTCCATTCCCCTACCCGATCGGCATTTTCCGGAAAGAACATAGCAAGTTTGGGGCGTTCGAAGGTAAAGGTCCGACTTGCGCGAACCACAGCGTTACCTGGGGTGTGCGTATCTGCCAATAATCCGCTTGGCAAATCAATTGAGATGATTTCGTTGTCCAGGAGGTTCATTTTCTCCACGATCGAGGCCCAGTCTCCATCCAGTACATCGCGTAACCCTGTACCAAAAAGGGCATCCACGATCAACGTGTTTTGAGGGATGTCGGGCAGTTCACCCGGCGATTTGAGCCAATACAAATCCAGATTTTCATGGCGAGGCAATTGCGCCATTTGTCCGTCAAAATCTGCGCTGTGTTTCGCTGCAAAGTCGCACACCACTACCTTCGCGTCAAATCCGGCCCAGTGAAGCAGTCGCGCTGCTGCGATGCCGTCGCCGCCGTTGTTGCCTGTCCCACAAATGAAAAACACCGGACGGGCAGGGGTCAGGCAGTACTTCATTAGCCAATCGGCGAAGGTTTGCGCAGCCCGATCCATCAACGCCAGGGAAGGGATTGGTTCATGTCGGATCGTATATTCATCCCAGGCACGTATTTGCGAAGCAGAAAACACTTTCATATGCAGGAATCATTTTTTAAGGGCTTAAAAGTAGTCGAATTTGCCAGTGTGCTGGCAGGCCCCGCTGTCGGAATGTTTTTTGCCGAATTGGGCGCCGAAGTAGTGAAAATAGAAAACAAAACCACCGGTGGCGACGTAACGAGAGGCTGGAAACAGGCAACAGAAGACCCCGCCTCCCCGATTTCGGCATATTGGAGCAGTGTCAACTGGGGAAAAAAATACCTGCTACTGGATTTGGGTGATGCGGCAGACCGGGCGCAAGCGCTGGAATACGCCCTGGCCGCTGATGTGGTTATTTCCAATTTTAAACCCTCGTCGGCGCGCCGGATGGGGTTTGACGCCCAAACACTGCGTGCACAAAACCCGCAACTGATTTATGCCCAACTCAACGCCTTTGCCGATCCTGAAGATGAAAGTCCGGCATTTGATGCCGTTCTACAGGCGGAAGCCGGATTTTTATACATGACCGGCGAAGCGAATCGTCCGCCGGTAAAAATGCCGGTGGCATTGATTGATATCCTGGCAGCACATCAACTCAAGGAAGCTATTCTGTTG
>JANRLZ010000400.1:0-3143 GCA_033762055.1 Saprospiraceae bacterium | reverse complement strand
CGGGCGATGATGGCTTCGGCTTTGAGGAGGCAAAGCGAGTCGCTCCGGGCCCAGTCGCGAATAAATTGCTGGAACTCCGGCGCATCCTGTCCGTATTTGGAGCGCATCACGTCGAGTTCGTTGCGTGGGCGCTGGTCTTCTTCGCGCAGGGCGTCGAGTTCTTTGGACAGTTCCAGATTGAAACCGGCGGCTTTGGCGGCGGCCTCGATTTTTTGTTGAATTTCTTTTCCGAGATCCGAATCGCGCAAGGGCTTGAGTTCGGGGTATTCGGCTGTGCTGTTCAGCACTTTGTCGGCGGTGCTGAATGCGATTTCGACGGCTTTATCGGCAAATGCGCGGGCTTTGACCGGGTCGTTGCATAGCTGGGCGCAACGCGCGGCGCGCAAATAGCTCAGGGCGCTGTGCTGCGACAAAGCGAAAGCCCGTTCGTAGGCTTCTATGCAGGGTTGACACTGGCCTTTCTGGAGTTCGCCCAGCGCGATATTAACCGCGCGGGTGTAGTCGGGGTTATTGGCCGGCGATTGCGCAACGAGTGCGCCGGAGAGCCAAACAAGGGCAAAAAGCAGGAGGTGTTTCATAGTTGTTGGTGTAAAAACGCGGTGAAGATCAGGAAAAAAATAATGGTGGAGGATGGCCCGGGACAGTGTTTCGTCAAGGCGCGTCAAAATGGGGTAAATCTGCACGATTTTGTTTCCTTTGTCGTTGTGGCTGGCATCCATAGGCTCCCTGTTCCATGCAATCCGACACAAAACGCCCGATCAGCACCTGCTTCCGACGCCTGGCCACATGGCCCGCGCTGGAATTTGCCACAATAGGATACCGCGATTTTCATTTTGAACCACATTTCCACGATCACTACGTCATCATGCTGGTGGAAAAAGGCGTAAACCTGGGACAACGTTGTCGGGAAAAATATGCGGTGGAGCCAGGAGAGCTGCTGCTCATTCAGCCTGGCGAGATGCACACAGGCAGTTCGTTGGAAGGCGGGTATTTGCGGTATCATGCTTTTTATCCCGACCAGAAAACCCTGGCCGCCTGGATGGAAAAAGCAGAAACCCGAATGCCACTCTCCGCCGGTTTTGGACTGAAATACCGGCATCCGGCGCTGACACAGGCTTTTGAGCGTTTGGTTCAGGCAGTTTCTTGCGAAGGTGCGGCTGCACTCGAAGCGGAAAGCGCCCTGCTGGAATTTTGCAGCACGCTGGCTGGCTTGCAACCGGAAGTCCGCGCTCCGCTGCCTGAAACCCGATTCGCAGAAATTCAGCCAGGCCCGGGATTTTATCCACGAAAACTTCGCAGAAAGTTTTTCCCTCGATCAACTCGCTGCGGCGGCGGGCGCCAGCCCTTTTCAACTCCTGCGGCTTTTTAGAAAACACTGCGGAATGACGCCCTTCGCCTATCTTCGCAGTCACCGGATCGAACAGTCAAAACGCCTGATTCGCAACAACCAAACCCTGCGGGATGCAGCTTTTCAAGCCGGTTTTTACGATCAAAGCCATTTTATACACAGTTTCAGACAACAAACCGGCTTTTTGCCGTCTGATTTTCAACGGGCATTTTTCCGTAAAGTCTGATCCTGCGCTGTAAGAGGCTGTTTGGGTTTCCTTGCCGGAGGTTTGAAGAGAGAAATTTGGAGGCGGGCAAGACTCATTTTTGGGGAAATATGACCCTGTTTCCTCAAAAATAGACGCCGCACGGTTTCAAATTTCGCCTTCAAAACCCGGTGAAGGGAATTCAAACAGCCTCCCAAGATTAGAAAATTAAAAAATGCTGATTTTTCAGGAAAATTCGATCCTTCAAAAAACGAGCTGGACGGAGAAAAACTGGACGGTCGCCGAACTGCTCGAAACCGCCGACCCATTCTCCGGCGAACCCCTCGCCGACCGGAATGAGGCTATGCAAAAAGTGGTCGAAATGGCCGCCCGTTCTCCGCTTGAACTTTCAGAAACCGCGCAATGCCAGCTCGATTTCTGGATCCATTTTGAATGCCGGGAAATGGAACGGCATACGGCAATTTTTAGGGCCACCGTTGACGATAATTATCGTTGGGAAGTAACAATCAATGAATTGGGGCTGTATTACAGGGATATTTCGGGGCAATATCAAGATACGCCGGGTGCAGTTATGGAGCAGTTGTTCAGCAATTTCTGGTTTTACGGACCACTCCGCCCTCTGCCGGATTTGCAACTTCGGGAAAAACTGGTCGGGTTGCTCCGCCAATGCTTCAGACAAGCGGATTGCCTTTCGGCGCAGCGGCATTTTGCATTGTTCGAGTACCCGCAACATTCGCTGGAGGGTTTGCAATGGGAGGAAGGCGACCATGTGCGGCGCGATTATGTGGCAGTTCGACCCTTCGGGATCGAGTTGAGCCACACGACTTTTCGGGATGGCTGGAGCGGAACGGGTTTTATTTCTTTTGAAAAATTTCTGCACCTGCCGCCCGCCGAACGCCCGTATTTTTCGCCTGAAATCAGGACAAAAATCGAACGACACCTCGGAAGAACCGCCGTTGGCAGTCCGCTGGAAACGGCTGAAACTGTGCCAATGCCCCCTACGCCCAGGGAAAAAATGGACGAGGCAGAAGCGCTTCTGCAGAACCCGAACTCGGAAGAGGGCGCTTCCATACTGATATCCTTGCTCGAATATGAGGCCGAAAGCGACTATTGGCGCAACTACGTTTTCAATCGTTTTTTCCGACTTCGGGACAATCCGGTGGTGCAACATTTCCTTGTCGAATGCCTGCACGGGGAAGATGATGCCAGGTTCGCCAAATCGCGCGATGTATTGATTTTCTGGGGATTGCATCTCGGAGAACAAGGGCTGTCGGACAGAGAATTTTTTAAAAAACTGAACAGGGAGGGAAGTGCTGCCAACGACCCGGAATACCGTGCCGCCCTTGAAAAAGTAACTACCATCATCCTCCAAAAGAAATAGAGTTGTTGTGGCAGGTGCGTTTGTGTGAATCGAGGTCAAATTTTATTTTAGATAGTGAGGCTGTCTAAAGTTTTTTGACGAATTGACTTTTAATGGATTTTGAGGTGAGACAAGGCAAATTTTGCAGTCATAGCCGGAAACTATGATGAAAAATTTAACGCAGTCGGAATCCAAAAGTCATAAAAGGCAATCGTTGAAAAAACTTTAGA
>JANRLZ010000399.1:0-3129 GCA_033762055.1 Saprospiraceae bacterium | reverse complement strand
CGGCTTCTTCCCTTCAAAAAAACAACCATTGCCTGGTTTGAAGATACTTTCCAGAGCTTTGGAAAAACTACAGATAATAACTGATGCTTACTTAATCTTCTGTCAAAGAACTTGATTGCTGGTTTTGTGGGTAATCAATAGGTTTAGAGGGGATAGAAAATGAATGAAATGAAAGTATCCCTAAACCTCATCAACCTCCCTAAACTCCATCAACCTACCTGATCAGTGTTCGTGGCCGATAATTCGGCTTTGATCGGGAATGGTGACGGTTATTTCAGCGTTGTTATCGAGAATGATGCACTGACAACCCAGGCGGCTTTCAAGCCGGGGATTGATGGCGCGATCAATAAAGTCTTCTTCCTTGTCGGAAATTTCTTCCAGAAACTCCTCGCCTTTTTCCACATAAATGTGACAGGTGGAGCAGGCGCATACACCGCCACAGTTGTGATTGAGGTGAATATCGTGTTCTTCGGTGATTTCCAGGATAGAAACATCTTGATAATCCCCCTTCACCGTGAGGGGAGTTATGCCGGTATCTTCAAAATTAAAATGAATGACTGCCATGGGTTTTGCAAAAGGAGCGCAAAGGTAGCGCGAGCCAAGGGGAAAAACAGCATGCTATGAATGCCTTTTTCTGCGGAAATTAACAACGAATCAAGGCGCTTGTTTGTAAATACTGCGATATTTCCGCGGATTTAAGTATTCCTCCGGTGCATTTATCATTTTACCATGAAAAAAATCCTTCCATTCTGCCTGCTCATTCTTTCCATGCCGCTTGCAGCACAGGACGCCTATCACAACACGCTCAACGCCCAGCTGCAAAATGACTATGCCCTGCCCGCACTGACACAGTGGGTACTGCCCAACACCGAAAGCGCCACTTTCGCAGCTGCGTTCAACTATGGAAGCAATGTGGCCAATCTTACTCCCGCTGGACAAATTTTCACTCAGGCCCGTCAAATAAGCGTCAACCAGGGCAACAATCCCTGGGATGCCGGGCATCTTTACCAAAACAACGCCGCCATCGTTTCAGGCGATAAGTGCCTGTTCGTCTTGTGGTTGCGCAGCGCGACACCCGGCGCCAAAGCCAATATTTTTGTTGAAAACAGCAGTACGTATGAAAAAGAGGCTTTCGCCACGGTCAATATCGGCGCCGAATGGAAAATGTATGCCGTGCCTTTTGCCTCGTCCGCGTCGTATGCCGTGAATACGCTCAGCCTGGGACTGCACCTGGCCTTTCTTAATCAGGTAGTAGATGTGGGTGGCATTGCCTGTTTGAACTACAAAAACACCGTCGTGCTCAACCAACTCCCTGTTCTGCTCAACAACGACTAATATCCGGGTATTGAACCCGATGCACCCTGGCGGGCTGCTGCGGCGGCACAGATCGAACAACACAGGAAGGCTACCCTGACCGTGGAAGTTCAAGATCCAAACGGCCTGCCGCTGCCCGGAGCATTTGTACAGTTGGAAATGCAGCAACATGAATTCAAATTCGGCACAGCAGTGGTCAGCAGTTTTTTTAACGGAGGCAATGCACAAAATGACATGTACGAACAAAAACTGCTCAATCTCGACGGCGCGGGACATGGTTTCAATGAAGTAGTGTTTGAAAACGACCTTAAATGGCCCGCCTGGGAACAACACTGGTTCAGCAGCTGGGCAGAAATCGCCGACGATGTACAATGGCTGCACGATCGGGAAATCAGTATCCGGGGACACAATCTGGTGTGGCCCGGCTGGAATTATTCGCCGCCCGATCTGGAACCGAACCAAAATAACCCCGACTATTTGCGCAACCGGATTCGCAACCACCTGAACAGTATTCTGGGGTATCCCGGCATCGGCACGGAGATGCTCGACTGGGATGTATTGAATGAAATTACTGCCAATAACGACTATGCCAATGCCCTGGCGGGCACACCCGGCTACCCGACCGGACGAGAAATTTACAACGAAATATTTCGCCAGGCCGATTCACTGGCGCCCAACTCCGTGATGTATCTCAATGATTATGTTGCTATCGAACAAGGCGATTCGCCGGCCAACGGGATCGCCCTGTGGAAAAGCCGGATCAGTGAACTGGAAGCCGCCGGCGCACCGGTAGAAGGCATCGGTTTTCAGGGGCATTTCGGCGCGTCACCGACGGGCATCCCGCGGGTTTGGGATATTTATGAAGATTTTTGGAATACCTATGGCCTGGAAGCCAAGGTGACGGAATACGACATCAGCAACCTGGTACCGGCGCAAACCCAGGCGCAGTATATGCGCGACATTCTGACCATTTCCTTTGCACATCCCAGTTTGAAAGGATTTTTGATGTGGGGATTCTGGGACGGTGCGCACTGGCTCGGCAACGCTCCCCTGTATCGGGAAGACTGGAGCCTTAAACCAAGCGGCGAAGCATTTATTGATCAGATTTTCAATCGCTGGTGGACCAACGAAACCAGGGAAACACCAGCCGACGGCATCGCTGCCATACGTGGTTTCAAAGGCAAATACCGGCTAAGGGTCGCTTGCGGAAATACCATTCAGGAGCAGGATGTCCTCCTTGACGGCGACAAAAACATAACCGTACAACTCCTCTGCACGACCCGTACCCGCGATCAGGAAGCGGCGCCAATGATCTGGGTGGAAAACAGTCCGTCGCAGCATTTGCTGACCTTGCACTGGTCGCCCGGCCAACCGGTAGAGCGAATTCAGGTGTTCGATTGTTTATCCCGGCAGGTCGCCAATGTGCATCACCCGACGGCATCATCGCATCGTATTGACACCGCTTTGTGGCCTTCAGGCATTTATATTGTGTATGCGGAACGGAACGGAAAACCCTGGGTACGTAAAATTCTAATCTAGTGCCGCATCCGGCGAATAGCATAGCAATGAAATCGGCTATTTTTTCGGCTCCATAGGCGCGAGAAGGGCGAAATACGGGATATTTTAACCGCCGAGCAACGACAGGAGGCGGAAAAAGAGACATAGGCATCGCTTTGTTATTCGCCGGATGCGGCAATAGTGGTGAACCAACTTAGTATCTAAAAAATTGGCGGCTGCTTTTAGTGTCTGTTTTCGTTGTTTGTCGGTTATAATGTACCCGCATTACGCCCTCCAAACGCCTCAACAACCCCTAAA
>JANRLZ010000398.1:0-4437 GCA_033762055.1 Saprospiraceae bacterium | reverse complement strand
TACTTCACCGCATCGCGAATCTGATTGGAGGTCGTAACACGACCCATGCTCATACTGATGATTTTGGTATTCGAGTCGCCGGCCTGTGTAAACGCATTGGAAACACCGGTGACCTCACGGCTCTCATTCAAATAAACATCCGCCGCCGCCCGGAAACTGACCAGATTGCAATTGTAGGCAATTCCCACCGTATTGCCGTCTTCCCCGCGCGGAGCGGCACAGGCACCGAGCATCGAAGTGCCGTGCCCACACTGATCGTGTACGGTTTCGGGCGGACCGCCGGCAGCTGCAGGCAAGGTCACAAATTTTTCAATGGTACGACCATGCGAGTCGCCCTGGTTGAACCCGTCGCCCAGATTGTCCTGGTCGTCGCTGCATCCGGTGTCAATGATGGTCACCTTGCAGCCACTGCCGGTACTGTTGCTCCAGGCTTCGTTGATTTTGTGGGTGGGATAATTCCACGAACGCTTGCAATCAGGTGTGATGGTCACATAATCCACCCCGTCGGCCAGTCCGGGCTCGGCGCCGTTGCTGTCGCAACCCGAACCCGAGCGATCAATCGCGCGATGGGTCATATAAGGTTCATAGCCAATCGGATCGGCATAACGCAGGAGTGCCGACCGGCGCAGCGCTATAATAGTCGCCGGATTTTTTACATAAACACAAAATACAGGCAACACCGGATTTTCCTCAAATGCCAGCAAATCTGTTTCCTGCAACCCGGCTTGTAAAGCGCGTTCGTTTTCCAAAACTATCTGCATCACCTGCGCACGGGCCTGTTTCCAGGGGGCCGACTGAATATTGAGCACATGCAGCCGGTCGGCCACGTCTTTTTCTCCTTCGGGTTGATAACCTACGGAAAGGACAAAGTCGGAATTTGAAAGGGCGGTCCAGATTTGATCGTCGGAGGCCCAATCCCACAAAAATTCCCCGTGTATATCCATTTTATTGTGGATAAAACGGTCGAGTTCGGTCGGATCGGGGGCAACGATGGCAAGGGGGGCGACTTCCTGTTTTTGGCAACTGTTGACGGCCAGCAACAGGCACGCGAGGGCGAGCAGTGTAGACTTTTTCATGAAAAGAAGACGGTTATTAATTTGATTTGGCGAATGTATGACATGTCATTCTAAAAATATCAAAATAAAAAAAACATAACATTCGCCACGCCGGAATGTACAAACCATAAAACAACACGCCCCGGCGGGCAAGTGCTCGCCGGGGCGTGAAACCGTCTGTTTAGCGGTGCAAGTATTCTTATTAATTTACGACCAACTGTTCGGTAAATATTTTATCGCCTTGCTGTACATGAACGAGGATCGTCCCCTTGGCATAGGCCGACAAATCGAATTGCTGGGCATATTGGCCGTTGAAAGCGTTGAGTTCCTCCCGGAAGAGCTGGCGACCGGAAAGATCGAAGAACGATACGGTGGTTGCTACAGGTTCACCTTCAAATTCGACGGTTACTTGTCCTTGCGTAGGATTCGGGTAGGCCCGGAAATTGGTAAGTTTCAAATTGCGATCCTGCACCGCCGGCGGGGTAGGGGGTGTTGCATTTACTTTGGGCGCATCACCCTCTCCGCGGCGGATGGTGATGATGCTGCGCTCGCGCAAACGGCGCTGGTCGTCTTCCGTCCAGTTCCAGGAAAAGAAATTGCGCATGGGCCGGCCTTCTTCGT
The DNA here is from genome assembly GCA_033762055.1 of Saprospiraceae bacterium. Taxonomy (GTDB): domain Bacteria; phylum Bacteroidota; class Bacteroidia; order Chitinophagales; family Saprospiraceae; genus M3007. The sequence continues at coordinate 2,761 of JANRLZ010000398.1, read as the reverse complement.
TAAAAATTTGTACCTGACTGCTGTTGTCGCGGCAGGCTTTGAGGGTTGCTTCCACGGTCATGGTTTTGCCTTCGCGGAGGTATTCAACTTTTACCTTGTCGCCCACTTTGTGCCGGGCAATTTCATTCCACAGGTCGTCATGGCCTTTGACGCGTTGTCCCTCAACTGCGGTAATCACATCGCCTTCGATCATCTGAGCCTCACGGGCGGCAGATTCGTCGGTAAAACTGTTGACACGGGCGCCTGTGGTAGCCGCCTCTGTATAAGCATCGGAATAAACGCCGAGGCAGGCATCTTTTTCCCGAATATCAACGGTGCAATTGCCATTGTTCCAGTTGAAGTTGCCCCAGTTGTTATCGTTCCATTTAAGATTGTTTAGTCCGTTCAAATTCCAGGCGGCGGATTGTTCCGACAAGGTTACTTCCACGGTGTTGCGTTTTCCGTTGCGTTCGTACACCACCTGTACTTTATCGCCGGGCTTGGTGTATTCCATAAAGTCGGAAATGTCTTCAAAGTCGGCAATCGGCGTATCGCCCAACTGGAAGATCATGTCGCCGTCCTGCAGACCGGCTTTATCGGCGCCAGAGCCCTCGGTAATACTGACGGTGACGCCGGCCTCTTCGTTTTCATCATTTTCTTCCTCGTCGGATACGCCCAGGAAGCCCCGTGGCTCGCATTTTCCGTTGTTTTTTACTTCGCTGCGGGTGGTAAGGGTCGCTTCGGTGGTAGCGGCTTTGCCATTGCGCTCATAACTGATCCGCACTTTGTCGCCCGATTTGGCTGCTTTGATGAATTTCGACAAGTCGCTCCACTGATTGACAGGGGTATCGTTGAGTTTCATGATTTTGTCATTGTCGCGCAAGCCGGCGCGATCGGCAGCCGAACCGCGAATCACTTCTACCACCAGTCCGGGTTGATCGGCGTTTTCATCCGAATCTTCTCCCACACCGAGGAAAGTGCTTTTGTCGTCGCGTTGGTAGCCGGCGTAACCTTCGTAGCCTTCGTAGCCGGAATAGCCGTGGTCGTCGGAATCGCCTTCGATGGTAACGGTTTTCGCGCCTTTTACGACGATGGTACGTTCGTCGTCGCCGCCTTTTACCTTAATCTCGATGGAGGTGTTGTCGGAGCGATTGTCTTTGATGTATTTGTCTACATCAAATTTCGCAGCGGCCTCGCCTTTTTTTACAATGGTTTCTGAACTTTCACTGCCATCGGCGTCAACAGTGCGTTTGGTGATAACTACTTTTTGAGCGCCTTGCTGCTGCGCAAAAAGTGTGGAGGCGCACCAGGGGAAAAGCAGGAAGGAGATGGCGAGCAGGAGAATACGGGTTGTTTTCATAGAGAAAGCAGTGAATAAGAAGTGACAAGTCGTGGTGAATGTCGTGTATTGCAAATGGGTCGCCGGGGTGGCGTATTTATTTGAGCTGGTGAAATCAGGTACGAGGGACAGGCGTTTGCCGGCGAAGTTGCATGCCGGAATATATTTTTAAAAAAAGTTTCGACCGGGTGAGAACAGCCGCTGTCGAGCGACCTGAATTAAAGGTGCAAAACAACCATCCTTAACATTTTTTCTCAACAGGCCGGTTTACGCATACTTGATTTTGAATGACAAACGTTAAAGCCCTGCTTTCCCCCGACAAGGGAAGCGCTGCAACAACAATTTAATCTTACGAACATTCTCAGACCGACGATATGGCAAGTGCTCGATACAAAATCCTGCTGGTCGAAGACGACCAAAATTTCGGCGACGTACTCCGTTCCTACCTTGAAATGCACGACTATGAAGTGATTCTGGCCACCGATGGCGTTCAGGGACTGGAGGTTTTCCGCAAACACCACTTTGATCTGTGCGTTTTTGATGTGATGATGCCGCGTAAAGACGGTTTCACGCTCGCCAAAGACGTGCGGGAACGCAACAAGGAAGTGCCCATTATTTTCCTCACCGCCAAAACCATGAAAGACGATGTGCTGCAAGGGTTCAAAGCGGGCGCCGACGATTATATCAACAAACCTTTCAACTCAGAAGAACTGCTCTTCCGCATTCAGGCGATCCTCAAACGCAGCGTCAAACCGCCCGATCCGCGCGACGAACAGCGCGAATTCATCATTGGCAAATACCATTTCCACTACCCCTTGCGTATCCTGACTTTTCAGGACGGCAAGCCGGCGGTAGAAAATCAAAACCAGTGGAAACTGAGTCCAAAAGAAGCCGAACTACTTCGTTTCTTTTGCAAATATATGAACGATGTCATGCCGCGCGCAGAGGCGCTCAATCACATCTGGCATGAAGAAACGTACTTCACGGCGCGTTCGATGGATGTATTTATCACCAAGCTGCGTAAATACCTCGCGCTCGACCCCAGTATCGAAATTTTGAATATTCATGGCAATGGTTTCCAGTTATTGGTAAACGAATCGGCGCCTGAAGCCGCCACTGCCTGATTTTTTGTCCCGAACCACGATCTATTTTCCTACCCGATGCCGGCCCGTACACGCCCCCCGTGTGCGGGCTTTTTTTATACCTGTCAGGCGAGTTCCATGTACAGATTCATCCAGGTCGTACTTATTTTTTCCGGCGCAAATTGTGCGGTCTGTGTCGGCATGGCGGCAATCAATCTGATCCTGACCTGCGTATCGAGCACCTGGCGCAATTGTTGCGCCAGCTCCGGCGCATTGGTCGGATCGGCGTACAAGGCCGCTTCTCCTCCCACTTCTTCAAAACAACCTTCCCGACTGGTAACCACCGGAATACCGATGGTCA
>JANRLZ010000397.1:0-13592 GCA_033762055.1 Saprospiraceae bacterium | reverse complement strand
GGACGTTAGACGGCCTCACCGTGCATTTTTCATCCAGTCGGGGAGTTGGCGGAGGGCGGCGAGTTCGCGGTATTTGGTGCGGGCTTCGTCGGCAGGAATACCAAAATATCCTTTGCCGCCGTCGAGGTCTTTGGATACGCCGGATTTGGCGGAAACTACCGCGCCCTGTCCGATGCGCAGGGCCTGCGCAATACCTACCTGTCCGTACAGCACTACGCCGTCTTCGATCACCGTTTTGCCGCCGATGCCGACTTGCCCGGCGAAGAGGCAGTTTTTACCGATGACGGCGCCGTGACCGATATGAATCTGGCAATCCAGTTTGGAACCCTCCCCGATGATGGTGTCGCCGCTAACGCCTTTGGCGATGGTGCAACCGGCGCCGATGTCCACGCGGTTTTCGATGAGTACCCTGCCGCCGCTGCGCCATTTTTGGTAAGAGCCGTCGGGTTGTTTTTTAAAATAAAAAGCATCGGGGCCGATGATGGCGCCGGGGCCAATGATGCACTGTTCGCCGATCATCGTGTATTCCCCGATGTAGGCGTTGGCTTGTATGTAGCTGTGGGCGCCAATGCGCACGTTGTTGGCGATTATTACGCCCGGTTCGATGATGGCGGTGGGGTGGATATCGGCGCCGGCGCTGCGGGTTTCGGTAAGCGGCGCAAAGGGGCGGTATTCGCGCACGAGGGAGTCATACGCTTCAAACGGGTTTTCAACCACGAGGATCGCTTTGCCGGGCGGGCACGCTGCCGGTGCGTTGAGCAGCAGGATGGTCGCCTCGCTGTCGAGGGTTTTTTGAAAATATTTTTTTACATCGGAAAAAGCCACATCGCCGGGGCGGACTTTGTGAATTTCATTGATGCCGGTGGCCAAGAGTGTTTCGTCGCCGATAATTTGCGCATTGAAACGAAGAGCCAGTTCGAGGACGGTGACAGGGCGTGGAAAATCCATGTTGGACGGTTATTTGATCAGGAAAACACAGTGCTTGAAAGCGCGTAGTTGGGCGGCAAAATTCTAAAAAAATACCGTTCTAACGGTTTTCGGAATCAAGGTCAATTTTCCGGGAGCGATGCGCTATGAATAAACAAGCAGAATATCCTACTTTCACCCCCAAAACCACAGTTATATGAACACCTGTTTGCGGTTAACTCTCCTCTTTTTCGCTGTTTTTTCCGGATTTACCACCCTGGCGCAATCGTCAAAATCTTCCCAGTCGCCACCCGCCGAACTGCGCGGCGCCTGGGTCGCCACCGTGGCCAATATTGATTTTCCTTCGCGTCCCGGACTCAGTTCGGCGGAAATAAAGACAGAATTCGACAGCCTGATGGATATTCTCAAAGGCATGAACATGAATGCTGTGTTTGTGCAAATCCGTCCTGCCGGCGATGCCTTTTACAAATCACCTACCGTACCGCTCAGTAAATTCCTGGTGGGGCAGCAAGGCGCCATGCTCGACGATTCTTTGTTCGACCCCCTCGAATACATGATCAAATCGGCGCACGACCGCCGGATGGAATTTCACGCCTGGCACAATCCCTACCGCGCCACATTTGATCCGGATACTTCGGCGCTTGATTCGCTGCACCCCCTGCGCGCCCTGCCGCCAAGGCGAAAAGCCGAATGGTTTTTCAGGTACGGCAACAAATGGTATTTCAACCCGGCCAGTCCGTCGGTGCGGCAATACCTTTCCAATGTGGTGAAAGACATCGTGTTGCGCTATGACGTAGATGGTATTCACTTCGACGATTATTTCTATCCATACAAGGAAAAAGGTTTTAATCTCGACGATGCACTCGACGATTACGACAACTTCGCATCGGGCGATCATGATTTTACCGACATCGGCGACTGGCGGCGCAATAATGTGAATTTGCTCATCGAAAACGTGTCGCAAACAATAAAAAGATACAAGCCCTATGTCAAATTCGGCATCGGCCCCTTCGGTGTGTGGCGCAACAAGGAACGCGACCCCGAACGCGGCTCCGATACCCGGGCCGGTGTTACGTGCTACGACGACCTCTACGCCGATGTATTACACTGGCTCGAAAAAGGCTGGATTGATTACGTGGCGCCGCAGATTTACTGGAGTATCGGGTTCCCGGCAGCAGATTATGAAGTTCTGGTGGACTGGTGGAGTAAACACCTGTATGGCAAACAATTGTACGTGGGCCATGCCGCTTACAAAATCAACAATTCGGCCAACGACCCGAACTGGGAAAACGAGGAAGAAATCAGCAAACAAATTGCGCTCAACCGCGCCAACCCGAACGTAAACGGAAGTGTGTTCTTTTCGGTTAAACCTTTGTTGCGCAACCCGCTGGGCGTACAGGACACCCTGATCAGTTCCTTGTGGCGGCATCCGGCGCTTGTGCCGCCCATGCCATCCCTGTCGAAAGCGACGCCGGCCACAGCTACCATCTGTCGGGTAAAAGGAACCCCCAGTACGGTACAACTGACCTGGAATTTGTGCCAACTTCTTTCCGGCGATGAAATGCCTTTTTATTTCGCCCTCTACCGTTTCGACGGGGAGGGCGTTGGGAAATTCGACAATCCGAGGCATCTGTTGGGCTTCACCCCGTTTTACGCCGACAAATGGTATTTTGAAGACTATACCGCTATTGAAGGGGAATATTACACTTACGTGGTAATCGGATTTAACCGTGCCAATGTTGGCAGCAACCCGAGTGACCCGGTTTATGTAAAAAAGACCAAAAACGGCGCAAAAAAGAAACGTAAATTTTGGGGATACCTCTTCTGATTCAACGGGTTAGTACAATGTAGTCTTTCAACAGGGTCTTCAAAAATTCGATCCTGTTGAAAGGCCGTTGCTCCACGCCGACCAGCGGCATCAGGTGACTGACCAGGTCTTCGATCAATTCTTCATGTGCCTGGTTGGGATAGGTGGAGTAACGGGTCAGCGCATTCTTTACGTAAATCATGTCGCGCTCGCTCAGGTTGCGTACCTCCGGATACACCGGCTGGTAGTTGTCGAGCGTGGAAATACTCAGGATATCGGCCAAACGAAAGGAATAGGCAGCGCTATTCAGTTTGATGACGGTGGTATTGGCGGCCATATCGCCCAATCGCTGCGCTTTTGCCGTGGTTTTTATCAGCAGACTGCCCACCAGACCAAGGCAAAAAATGGAATCCACCAATTGCAACAACGCCCGCAGCGTGACATCGCTCCATTCCGGGTCTTTGCCGTCGAGCCGCACTACCTTGCAACCGAGGGCGATTTTGCCCGGACTTTGCCCGCGGCGCAGAATTTCAAAAAGAATATGGTATAAAAAGTAGGCCAGGAACAAAGAAATGCCGATAAATATTCCCCACCACATGTCGCCCAGTCCGTCAAATATCAGCGCAATCAGGATAATGACCAGGTAATACCCAAACCCGACGATCGCGGTATCAAGCATCCAGGCGAGGAAGCGTTCGCGCAAGCCGGCGAGCTCATACTCAATGGTCACGTTTTGAGTGGTTCGTATTTCGATCGTCTTCTGCATAGATCAATATTGCTCGCTGTCGTTCGGAAAATCTTTTCCTTTCACGTCCTGAATATATTGTTTGGTGGCATCGCCCACGGCGTCGAACAGTTCGAGATAGCGGCGCAGAAAGCGCGGTTTAAAATCTTTGGTGATGCCCAGCATATCCTGCGTAACCAAAACCTGCCCGTCGCAATATTTTCCGGCGCCTATGCCAATGGTCGGGATTTCGATGCTTTCCGACACCTCACGCGCCAATTGAGCGGGTATTTTTTCGAGTACCAGGGCGAAACAGCCCAGATTGTCCAAAAGTTGGGCGTCTTCCCGGAGTTTTTGCGCTTCGGCTTCTTCTTTGGCACGTACAGAGTAAGTGCCAAATTTGTAAATACTTTGCGGTGTGAGCCCAAGGTGCCCCATAATCGGGATTCCGGCGCGCAGGATGCGGCGGATGCTTTCTTCTTCCTCTTGCCCGCCTTCGAGTTTGACGGCGTGGGCGCCCGATTCTTTCATGATCCGGATGGCACTTGAGAGCGCGATTTCTGAATTCGACTGGTAACTCCCAAACGGCAGGTCCACAACAACCATGGCGCGTTTGACGGCGCGTACGACCGACTGGGCGTGGTAGATCATTTGGTCGAGCGTAATGGGCAGGGTTGTTTCGTGGCCGGCCATCACATTCGAAGCAGAGTCGCCGACTAGTAAAATGTCAATGCCCGCTTCGTCGAGGATGCGCGCCATGGAGTAGTCGTAGGCCGTTAGCATGGCGATTTTTTCGCCCTTGTTCTTCATGGCCTGGATGCTGTGCGTGGTCACACGTTTTATTTCGCCGGTTGCAATGGACATAAGCTGGGAGATGAAAAAGTGAAGGACTGCTTTTCAGGCCGAAAGGTAGGGGCTGAAAACAAAAAAGCCGCACCTCTTTTGATGCGGCTTGTAAACAACAAATTATAATCCCATGAACATTTCGTACCTAAGGTCTTGTCGAAAAAGGCACGATGCCTGTAAGGAAACTGAAGAAAACGACGAGGTGTGTAACTAATTCCTAAGTTGATGTGGTGAACGATGATTCAGGTTGGCAAGTCCTTTCAACGCTGAAAGGACTTGCTCTCTCACCTGAATTTGTATAATCCCATGAACATATCTCTATGGCGACAATACTTTTATTGCCACCGTTCACACCACAAAAGTGGGTCGCCTGGCATGCCAATTACAATTACATTTTTGCTAAGTTGTGAAAAAATTATTTCGATATTAATAACAGGTTTACGACCTTTGAATTAAGAGTCGGGGGAGACAAGGAGCGCAAAAATTTACAAATACTTTTTTTGTAGATTATTTATTTTATAATATCCAATATATTAGGGCGGTTGAAGATTGTGACAAAATTTATTGGTTGTGAAAAAATTATTTGATAATTAGTAGCGACATTAACTCAAAAAAACAATTCCATGACACGTCTTGAAGAATGATTGCCGCAAAAAAGTACGCCGGACCAACAAACGGTGGTCCGGCGTACACAAAAGGAGGTTTATTGCAGGGTACGGTGTATCAGAAAATAAAGCCGAGTGTATCGGTAATCGAACTTTGGTTCATGGAAGCGACGGTTTCCTGCCGGAAACGAACGCCGGTGAATGTGGTGCGGCTTTTACCTGTAAAAATGCCGTAACCCTCCGAAATGTTGGTAAAGTTGGGGAATACCTCGGCGCCGGTAAGACCTGAATTTGCCTGTGCCGTTTCAAGATATTGCTTGATTTCCCTGCCGCCGCCTTCGATCAGGATGTCACAGCTTTGGAATTCGCGGTAACGGTCTGGCGCGGGCTTTTGAAGGTTTTCAGCCAGAAAGCGGAAGAAACTTACCCCTGGAAGCAACACTGTGGCGCGGTAAACGCCTCCCGAAGCCGTTTCGTCGCGCTCCACGTTTTTTGCTGCTTCCCAAACCAGTGTTTTGGTTTCAAGGGTGGTGCCGTTCAGGGCTTTTTCAAGAATACGAACCACAAATGTGACATTGAAAAACACCCCGTTTACATCGGTACGCCAACCAACGCTGGTGTTTTTATCTTCAATAAAATCAATCCGAACAGGTGTATCGGTTGGATTTGGACTGGTAATAATGAATTCGGAAGGGATGGCGGTCGTTGCGGTAATATCTTCTTTGCCGTCGGCGCGTTCGATCACCAGGCGATAGGATTTTCCGGGTAAAACAAAGGGGCTGCTCGGATTAACTTTGTACAGCCAGTTGGGCTGACCGGCAAAAATGCCCTCTTCACGGGGGTACCCCTCCAACGCACCGTCAACACGCTGCAACTGAATGCGGCTTTGATTATCAGTGTTTTCCAGCCAAACCGTGATGGCATTTTCGGGATAATACAATGAGTCGGCGATCTGGGCGATTTCCAGGGCGCTTTTTTCGGGGTCTACGAAGGCTTTTTCTACCCGGATATAATGCGCCGAATCCTGCGGCGAGAGAATGCCATAAACTACCGGAATTTCTTTCCAGGGCGCCGTCACGTCAAAGTCGTTGGCGCAAGCGGAGAGGAATAGTCCAAAAGGCAGCAGAAGGAGCAGTTTTTTCATGTCTATTTTAGTTAAGCGGCGGCAAAGATAGGCAGCATACGGTTAGTTGGGTGAAAAAGGCTTGCCAATAGAAGACGTTTTGAGTTTGAAATGTGTGCCGTTAACCGGCCAACAACACAAGGGTTTCGTAAGGACGTAATTCCATCCCGACTCCATTGGACGAAGGTAGGTTTTTTTCTTCGGAATTCAAATTGCAATACGCTGTCCAGTTTTTGCCTTCCTGTTCAAAATCAATTTTCCAAATATCCCCCGCTATCTCCACGACCTCTCGGACTGCGCTGCCCCGCCACGCCAGGCCTTCGGCCAGATCGCTTAGTTGCTCGGGTGAATAAACCGATGGATCGTCGGAAGTAAACAGGATGTTTCCCAATAATGCATTGATGGTGAGCAAGGTATGCTGTTGCGTTGGGCTGAGTTTCTGGCCCTCAACTCGGAGAATGAATACGTCGGGATCGTTGTGAAAGGCGCGCCCGTTCAGGCGCCACCGCCCCAGTGTGCTTCGGAGCGCAGCGAGCGTGTCCACACGCTCGCGATGTTTCAGAAAATCAAGCAGCGGATGCCGCCATGCTGTATGCACATCGCCGCTGATGCGACAGTAGTCGGCCAGTCCGAATGCAGCGCCAAGCGGTACGCCGCAGGCAAGTATTCGTGCCGTTCCTGATTGTTGGCGCAAGAATTCCATCGCTTCCCACATCACGCCGCCACGTGTTTTGCCGGGCGGCGGCGCCAGTGCGACGGCGAATAAAAAATCGAGTTTTAACAAATTGTACCCCCATTTCTCCAAAACCATATGAAATACGCCGCTCAGGTATTCGCGCACGCCTTCGTGATAAAAATCGAGGGCATGGTACCAGCCGCCCCACATCGGATTCCAGCCCGCCCGGACAAGCCGGCCGTTCGCATCGCGCAACAGCCATTCAGGGTGGCGGCGTGCCAGTTCGGAGCGCGGCGAAACCACAAAAGGCGCCAGCCACAAGCCGGGTTGCAACCCTTTCTCTCTGATTTTGGTCGCAAGGACACGCATACCGCCGGGAAAGACCGGTTTGGCCGACAGCCAGTCGCCGATTTCTTTTTGCCAGCCATCGTCTATTTGAAAAACCGTGCCGGGCGCCTTGAACAAAGGTTCTGCTGAAAAGGCGTCGAGTTTTTCCAGCAATAAGGCCTCCGTAATCTGATTGAAATGAGCATACCAGCTGGTCCAGCCCAATACGGGCGGAGCAGCGGGGGCTTTTATTTCCCATTTATCAAAATAGGCGTCGAACATCGCTGCTTCCTCGCCTTGTTGAAACCACAGCTCCAACGCCGGGAAAGAATGCCGCAGCGACAGCCGATCCAGGTCTTTGCGCACCGTGAGCGTTCCACTGGCGTGATCGTATAAAAACAGGGTAAAACCCGTGCGTTCGTTGACAGACCCCATCAGCAAGACGCCCGCAGCCGGATAACGAACGAGGGCGTAGGTCCAGGAATGCAGCTGTCCGCGACCGCGCGGTATGCCGGCAATATGTTCGTCGCCATAAAAACCCAGCCGACTCCGGGCGATACGTCGCAGGCGGGGGATTCGGCTGTCCGGTGAATGCCAACGGCTTTCGCTCCAGGATTGATAGCCGTTGGCAAAAAAACGCGCGGCAGCGGGCAACGACAGGTCGAAATGGAGTTCGAGGCGTTGCACCGTGATGTCCTGTTTGGGATGCAAAAAAATGCGGTAATGTTCGCCGTTTTCGGATTGATGTTGAAAATCGGCGTACACCTCGTCGAAGGTATTGGCGCGGTTGGGCTGGAGTTCGCGGGAGATACCATTGACGACGAGCAGGGCTTTGCGGAAACGCATGGGTGCGAAAGTTTCGGACAAATGTAGGGGACACGGGAGGAAATTAGCGGATGAGTCGTTTCTTACACATAATCATGAAACCCAAACGAATGTGATTTACAAAAAATGCAGGGTTCAAATCCTGAAAATTCAAGTTATTCCATCTTGTTTATCATGCAAATCACAAAAATCCTGATATACATTTGCCGCACAACTTTCCGCAATATATGCCTACTCGCCGCCAAACGCTTAAAACCCTCGCTACCGCCGCTGTGATCGGCGCCGCGCCCGCTGTTTCCTTTGCCGGAAAATACGTCGCCCCGGATACGCCTCCGATGCGCAAAGGCAATATCCGACACTCGGTATGCCGATGGACTTACGGCGATGTGCCGCTGGCCGAACTCTGACGCTTCTCCCAACAAATCGGCATCACGGCCATTGACCTGATTGGCCCCGCAGAATGGGGTGTTTTGAAAGCGCATGGACTGGATTCTTCCATGTGCAACGGGGCGGAAATCGGTCTGACAAAAGGCTGGAACGATCCGCAGTATCACGCCCAACTGGTGAAAAATTACAGCGAAATGATTCCGCTGGTTGCCAAAGCAGGCTACAAAAATCTGATTTGTTTCAGCGGCAACCGCAACGGCGTGGAGGATGAAACCGGGATGAACCACTGTGTAACCGGCTTGAAAAAAATACTGTCCCTGGCCGAAAAAAACGGCGTAGTGCTGCAAATGGAATTATTCAACTCAAAAGTGGACCACAAAGATTATATGTGCGACAAATCAGCCTGGGGCATTGAACTGTGCAAGCGGCTGGGGTCGGAAAATTTTAAACTGCTGTACGATATTTACCACATGCAAATCAATGAAGGCGATGTGATTCGAACCATCCGCGAACACCATGTTTATTTCGGTCACTACCACACGGCCGGGGTGCCGGGGCGGCATGAAATTGATGAAACGCAGGAATTGTATTACCCCGCCATTATGCGCGCCATCGCGGAAACAGGCTATAAAGGCTACGTGGCGCAGGAATTTATCCCGACCGCTCCCGACAAACTTGGCGCTTTGGCCCGGGCGATAGATATTTGTGATGTGTAGGAGGATTGATTCGATTTTGCGATTGATTCGATTGTACCGATTGATTCGGTTGAGGTTTTTGAACCGGTGATTGATTCGGAGGTGGCATCCTCAAGTCTAAATTCTCTTTTAAACATCCGGACATTATGCGCAATTTTTTACTGATTTTTAATCTCGTATTGCTGGCGCAGCTGGCCTGTAAGGATAATGAAAAATCGATTTACGAAAACTGCTGTGGCACCTCGGCGGTGACGGATGAATTGCCTGTTATCGCCCGGCTCTGGAACGACAACGGCGTAATGGTGGATTCCTTGGTTACAGCGAAGGTATTCATCCCGAACGTTGTTGTTCCTGGAGAAAATGGAACGGGAAATGAAGTTTTTCAGGTTTGTGGCAGGTATGTGAAAGAGATTGTTTCAATGAAATGCACATCCGAAACCGGTGAGGTAATTTGTGAAGAAAATGCCTTCCCACCTTGTGATATATCCTTTTCTTTCGATGGAAGAAAACCCGATGGCAGTTTGTACTTTGGTCGCTTCGACTATCGGATTGAGGTCATGTTTCTAAACGACAGCACCAAAGTTTACAACGGAAGTGCCTGTTCCTATCAATGTAACACAAACGGATTCCCTGATAAAAACCTGCCGAATTGTATCTTTTTTGGGCAAAATGATGGGGACGGAGGTTACGACCCTTCTTTTCCTGCTCCTGCCAATTGTTTTTAACCACACCAACAACTTCTACGCATCCCTGTCATGGCAGAAAAATACGACGCCATCGTGGTCGGCTCCGGCATCTCCGGAGGCTGGGCCGCCAAGGAACTCACCGAAAAAGGCCTGAAAGTCCTGCTGCTCGAACGCGGTAAAGACGTCAAACACGTCACCGACTACGATACCGCCACCAAAAAAGTGTGGGAATTCCCGCATCGAGGGCGCCTGACTGAGGAAATGAAAGCCACGCACCCCGTTCAAAAACGCGATTACCCCTATTCGGAGTTCAAACCCGACTGGTGGGTCAACGACCTCGAATGCCCCTACACCGAAGTGAAACGCTTCGACTGGTACCGCGGCTTTCATGTCGGCGGCAAATCGCTCATGTGGGGCCGGCAGAGCTACCGATGGAGTCCGATGGATTTTGAAAGCAATGCGAAGGACGGCTTTGGTGTAGATTGGCCAATACGTTACGAAGACCTGGCGCCCTGGTACGATTATGTGGAAGCTTTCGCCGGAATTTCCGGCTCGATGGAAGGGCTGCCGCAACTGCCCGACGGCAAGTTTTTGCCGCCGATGGAGTTGAATATCGTGGAAAAGGACGTCGCCGCCCGCATCAGGTCAAAGTATGAACATCGCCGCATGATTATCGGGCGTGTTGCCAACCTGACGGTGGAGCACAACGGGCGCGGCAGTTGCCAGTACCGCAATCTGTGCAGTCGCGGCTGTCAGTTCGGCGCCTATTTCAGCACCCAGTCGGCCACCCTGCCTGCCGCAGTAGCCACCGGCAACCTGACTTTGCGCCCCTTTTCCATCGTCAACCAGATTTTGTACGATAAAGACAAAAAGCGCGCAAAAGGTGTGCGTGTCATTGATGCCGAAACCCTGCAAAGCATTGAATACGAAGCCCGTATCATCTTTGTTTGCGGCTCGACGCTTGGTTCCACCTTCCTGTTGCTCAATTCGATCGAAACCGGCAGTTTGCCCGATGGGCTGGGCAACGGCAGCGGACAACTTGGCCGCAACCTGATGGATCACCATTTCCGTTGCGGCGCAGGCGGCATCATGGAGGGTTACGAGGATAAATACACCTACGGTCGCCGTGCCAATGGCATTTATATCCCGCGCTACCGCAACTTCTTTGGCGATAAACGCGATTACCTCCGCGGGTTTGGCTATCAGGGTGGCGCCGGCCGCGAAGGCTGGGCCCGCAGCGCCGAAGAACTCAGTATCGGCGCCGAATTAAAGGCCGCGTTGGTCGAACCGGGCGCCTGGCGCATGAGCCTGGGCGGTTTCGGAGAAATGTTGCCCTATGCCGAAAACCGGGTCTGGATTGACAAATCCAAAAAAGACAAATGGGGCCAATACGTGCTTGCCATAGATTGCGAACTAAAGGAAAACGAGCACAAAATGCGGAAAGACATGATGAATGATGCCGCTGAAATGCTCGAATCAGCCGGCGCAAAAGACGTTAAAACGTACGACAACGGTTCCTTCCCCGGCATGGCCATCCATGAAATGGGGACGGCTCGTATGGGGCGCGACCCGAAAACCTCGGTACTCAACAAGTGGAACCAGATGCACGAAGTCCCCAACGTTTTCGTGACCGACGGTTCGTGCATGACCTCTGCCGCCTGCCAGAATCCGTCGCTGACATACATGGCCCTCACGGCCCGTGCTGCGCACTACGCACATGAAGCCTTGAAAAAGGGAGATTTGTAGGAGGGGCGGACAGTAGCATTCTTTGGTAGCACGGACTTCAGTCCGTCGGGATGAGCGGCATTCATGCCGCCGGTTGGCAGAAGACAGACGGCAAGGTTAAACAAATCGCAAAAACGCTGGAATATGTTCCTAACCAGATTTTTTGCCGGCGGGGCGTTGTGCCTGCTGGCTTTGACTACTACTGCGCAAAATACCCGCATCAACGACCATAACCGGATTGGCTGGTGGAATGTGTTTGGTAATATTAAACTGAGAAAAGGCTGGAGCCTTCATGGCGAATACCAATGGCGCCGCGACAACTGGGTGACGCACTGGCAACAGGGACTGGTGCGGGTGGGGTTGGGTTATCAGTTGCACCCCAAATTTCAGGCGCGAATCGGTTATGCCTGGGCAGAAACCTTCCCTTATGGCGATTACCCCATCAATGGTTTTGGGCGCGATTTTACCGAACACCGGGTGTATCAGATGTTTACACTGAACGATAAAATCGGGCGGGTAGATATCACGCACCGCTTCATGCTCGAACAACGCTGGATCGGGCGTTATACCTCGGCTGCGCTGACGCGGGAGGATGATTATTTGTTTGTAAACCGCCTTCGATATTTGTTGCGACTCCAGGCGCCGCTACAAGGCAGCACCCTCGACAATGGGGAGTTTTATGCTGCTGCCTACGATGAAATCCTGATCGGGTTTGGCAAAAACGTGAACGAAAACGTGTACGACCAAAACCGCATCGGGTTGCTGCTCGGGTATCGTTTTGGGCCAAAATTTCGCCTTGAAGGCGGTTTTATCAGTCAAATTCTGCAATTAGGCCGAGAAATCACCCTTCCCGATTCCCCCAACGGCCGAAACGTCTTTCAACACAACAATGGCGTAGTGCTCAATGCCGTATTTTTTTGGTGAATGGGTGGCGTGCAATTTTTCAGAAAATCCGTTCAGATAAAAAACAAAAAACATGAGTCATCCCGAATTTTGAGCGACATAACTGTCGAAGAGATGTTCGAGAGCGATTCTAAATCTGTAGAGCGGCAACTGGGTATCCAGTTGCCGCTTTCCTGTTCTTGGGCACCATTTATTGATGATAATCATGACTATAGACCTCCAGTTTTTGAGCATTTGGAGTAGGAAGTCGTAAACAAGGCTAACAATACCCATTATTTTCTGCCGGTTTTCCCAAAACCAGAGCCTTGGGCTTTCAAGCGCCAGTTCACTTTTGTTGAAGCGGAAGGTTTGCTCTATTGCCCATCGACGCATATAGGAAAAAAGGATTTTCCAGGCCTGGGCCTTGGTCTTGACCTCACAATTGGTGAGGAGGTACATGGGTTCTTGAGTTTTTTTAGCGTCGCGGCAAATGACAAGAGTCAAAGGGGCGCTGTGCTTAGGGAGAGAAACTTTCAGGTAGGCAATCGTGACTCTTCGGACTTTTTTGCGCTATTTGTCCTCAATAAGCCTGGAGGCGGCTACTGGCAAGTTCAAAGCATGTTTGCCTGCATTTTGGAGTTTGCCAAGTTCATCGCACAGATTGAATCGTTTGTCCCATCGAAGGATAAAATGTTGTTGATAATCAATGAGTCGTGTGATGATATCTATGCTTGCATAGCCACGATCAAGGACATGTACGATGGCCTGCTGGAAATGCTGGCGAACCACTTTAAGCATTTGGAGAAAAACGCTTTTCCGATCGGTAAGGTGTTTGCCTCGTGTGGTCCACCAACGCATCATGCAAACACTGGGCAAGGAACCCAGAGTAGTAATCACCACGGCGCTCCAATCAAAGCCTGGAACACAAATACGTGCCTTGGGTGGACTGTAAAAACCTGTTTTGACCTTTGTGAGCCGCTTGCCTTTGCTGCTCGGTACGGAACACAACCCTTCCGAATACCAACTCTCTGCTTTCTCAACCACGCTATCGTCCCACAGAAAAAGTACTTCCTTGCCTTGATCTGACAAGGACTCCACTCTTTGCTTTGCCTTGAATAATTGAAACGATTCGATCTGAGAAGAAGACCACTTTTTGCTCCGCAGCAGATTACTCACCCGCTTAGTGCCTGCGGGAGCATGCTCAGGATTAAGCACATAAGACCCTAACTCGCTCAAAACCAGTCCAAATGGGCGGTTGCGAAAACGAATGATACTCACAAAAACATCGAAAAAAGTCCGGACTAAACGCTTATCTATTTGATGGTCAAGGGTCAGAAGTAGCGGCTGAAGATATTTA
>JANRLZ010000396.1:0-5197 GCA_033762055.1 Saprospiraceae bacterium | reverse complement strand
GGAACAACAGGCGCCGTATTGGGGCGGGAATCAGGTGGCGGCTCGACTTGAAACCGATCCATCAGCCGGGTGTTTTTCAAAAAAGGCCGGCCTGATAATTCCACAAAACGGTTGTAGTCTGACACAATTTCATTGTACAGGTAGATAAAATCGCCGGGTTGCCTGCGTTCGGGCGCCCGGGCAAATTCAGCCAGTCGCCTGGAATCGGCGCCGATGTCTTCGTAAGGGGTGTAGGGACAAAGGCCGTTGTAGCGCCCCAGTTTTTCAATGCCTTTCATATGGATAAACTCATCCTGAATAGCCTTTACTGCGGCTGTTTCAACGGGTTCGTGGGGTAAAACAGGCGCCGGCGCGTTGGGCGCCACTTGCTGCCGTGCGGCGATACAAAGCGTTTTATCTGCCTGCACCACCCTGGTCAGGGCCTCGTAACTGCGTTGCCAGGAGTCGGCGCCGGCAGCCGGGCCGGTTGGGTAAGCAGCATAGATTCGGACAATATCCGCGTATAGTTGCGCTATTTTTTGGTCAAACAACGCAAACAGGGTCACATACCGGTCGCGTATGTTTTCCACCGGCGTCCATCCTTCTGCTTGTCTTTTTTTATCATTTGAAAAATCGGTCAGCCACTGGCGCATACCATCCATTTCCACCGAAATATCCATCAATTGCTGCGCCCGCAACAGCAAGGACGGTCGATACGCCGCCGGTATATGGCGCAATTGCCGTTCCAGTTCGGCCAACAGGCTCCGGGGCAACTGGTGGGTTTCATAATTGAAATACAAGGCACTTTTTGCCGGGTAAGGGTGGTAATGAATGCCATTGTTCCGCAGTGCCATCAGCAGGAAATTGTTTTTGCGGGCGCACTCGTTGGCAAACTCCACACAGGTGTTTAACGCAGCCGCGGTGTTGGCCGCAAGCGGTTGCAGTTGGGGACTCACCGACAACGCAGGCACCTCGGCGTCCACAAATAGCCGGATGGACTTATCCGGTGGTACGGCGATGGTTTTACAGGCGAAAACCGGCACGACAGGGGGCATGTGAACCATCGTCCACCCATCTGCAGCGGCGGCATCGGTGAACTGGTTGAAAAACGACACCAGACAGTTGTTGTAATAATTGAGGCATTGGCGGTAGTAGTCGTTGTTGTGTTGGTCTGTTTCCTGTGCCTGTATGGTGTACGCATCCACGTAATTGCGCTGGCTTTCCAAAAATTCGGCGGCACAACCCAGGCTGGATTGGTAGTAAGCGGAGGCCGGGTAATTGAGTTTGGGTTTGTTTGATGCGATTTCTTCCAGGGCATCCTGCATTCGGGAAATATGCGCCAATATTTCTTTTTGCGGCCAGCCGGTGTGAAGCGCTTCATTGAAATTGTATTGCAAACCCGCCATCATGTCGCGGTGCAGGGTCATGATTCGGCGCAACTGGCCTTCGGCGACGGCATAGGGGCCGGTTTTGGTTTTCCCCGGACTGATTCGCGCAATTTGGGTTTCGTAGTTTTGTTGGCTTTGTGAAAATACCGCTACCCGTTCGGGTATTTCCTGTAACAAAGCGAGCGCGCCGGCATAGTGGTCGGTTTTGTAGGTTTCCAGTTTAAAATAGGTGTCCAATGCCTGGCATTGATGCGCCAGCGCCTCCAGGGCAGTCTGAAACGCCTCGGATGCCGGAAGAAGTTGTTGCCCCTGGGCGCCGCTTTTGGTCTGCGCCTGCAAGCGGTAATATGTTTCTTCCATGTAGGGACAGCGGTAGGTAATCCGTTCACGGCCCTTGCCTTGTGAGGCCTTGAGGACTTCGGGATAAAGTTCGCCGATGCTTGCCGCCATACTTTCCACCTGCCGGCTGCCGGCCTGGATGTATTGGATGTGGTGGTTCAGGGCGGTTCTGACAGTGCCTTGTCCGCGTACGATGGCGGCGGAGCAGCAAAGCAACAGCAGCAGCAAGGAGTTGGGAAGGCAGGGCGACGAGTCGGGCCGACACAAACGCCAAACATTGTTCATCATGGGAGGCAAATGTACAGACTCCGGGAAGCCGTTGGATACCCGGTGCGGCAACAGGATTTGAAGAATTCGAAGCAACTTTCATCCTCTATTTGCGCTCATTTATCTTAATCAACCACCTGCTTTCCGATTGAAAGTTACCTTTACAAGGCCATTCAGGCCACTATTCACCTTTCCCCCCCATTTACTCGATCGTATGAAATTGTTACAAATCTTCTTCGTCCTGTTGCTTTTTAGCAGCGCTCTTTTTGCTCAAAATGTGTACTCCCCCGAGACACTTGAAAAAATCAAACTGGTAGAAAACAACATCACAGGCAGCATAATCGTCAATGACACAAAGCCGGGCACGATTCTCGAGCAAATGGCCAAATACAAGGTGAACGGCATGAGTATTGCCGTTATCCACAATTACAAAATCGCCTGGGCAAAAGGCTATGGTTGGGCGGATGTGGCAGAACAGCGGCCCATGACCCCCGAAACTTTATTCGAACCGGGGTCCATCAGCAAAACCCTGCATGCCGTGGGCATCCTTAAGCTGGCGCAGGAAAAACAACTGGATCTTTATACCGACATCAACACCTACCTGAGTTCCTGGAAATTTCCCTACGATTCGCTTTCAAATGGCAAAAAAATAACCCTTGCCCAACTACTCAGCCATCAGGCAGGGTTGACGGTGCACGGTTTCCCCGGCCACGACATCAATGGACCGATCCCAACCATCTACGAAGTACTGGACGGCAAACAACCCTCGTTCACACCTGCCGTGCGCAGCGCATTTGAGCCGGATCTGCGCTTCCAGTATTCGGGCGGCGGCACCACCATCTCACAGGTTCTGCTGACCGATATCACCCAGCAACCCTACGATGTCTGGATGTACGAAAATGTGTTGAAACCCATCGGCATGGTCAACAGCACTTATGCGCAACCGCCAGCCATGGAGAAACGGCATTTGTGCGCTTCCGCCTACAGCGGCGACGGTACGCCCATCGAACGAAAATTCCATGTCTATCCCGAACAGGCGGCCGCCGGCTTATGGATGACACCCACCGACCTGTGCCACTATATCATTGACATGCAGATGGCCTGGAAAGGAAATCCCTCCAAAGTATTAAATGCCGATATGGTAAAATTGCACCTTACGCCCTACAACAACGGCCCGGCGGCCATCGGGACTTTTATCGAAGACCACGATGGCGCCATTTATTTCCAGCATGGCGCCGGCAACGACGGGTTTTGCGGACAATTTTATGGCAGCCTGGAAGACGGTTACGGGGTTGCCATTTTCCTGAATACCGACAACGGCAGGTTGCTCGGCGAGGTAATCAACAGCGTGGCAAAGGTGTACAACTGGGAAAATTTTTACCGCGAACCCAGAAAAGTGAAGAGCATTGCCGTGTCGGATGAAATACTGAAAACCTATGAAGGTATCTATCTTTTTGACGATAGTTGGGCGGCCATTGGCAAAAAGGACAACGAGTTCCATTTTTTTACCAGCGGGACACACGCCAAAATGTATTTTACCACGCCCACGCAGTTCGTCAATGAGGAATTTCAGGCGGTAAAAACAATGATAAAAGATGAAAAAGGCCATATCACCGGTTATACCCGCACAATAACCGGCAAGGAATATCCCCCTGCCCAAAAAGTCGGGAACCTTGAAACGGCGCAACTGGAGAATCCGGTTTTGATGGGCGTCGGGTGGTATTATTTTGAAAACAAACAGTACGCCGAATCGCTTGCCGCGTTCAAGCGGGCCGTCCAGTTATACCCCGACGACCTGAATATGCAGATGAACCTGGCGCATTTGTATTTGGTTACCGGCGATTATGCCGCCGCCATTGCCATCCACCGGGCGCACCGCGACGACATGATCAGGCCCGGGTACAGCTGGCTGAATTCTTTGAAGGACGACTATAATTACCTGAAAAACACCAAAGTGGACATGACCCTGTTTGACAAGGTTTTTGTGGAATTGAAAGTGGAGAAGCCTTGAGGAGTTTATTTTGTACGGTTAGGGCTTTGCATGCGTGCAAATGCGCATTATTCGTCTTTAAATGCAAAAAAAATGGACTTATAGACGGAAAATATATTTTGGATCTTCGTGACTTTACATGGGTTCACCCTTCTTCCAAAATCCGTCCTGATCTGCGCTGCGAAGCATCTGTGTCATCTGTGTTCCATTAAGTATCATTTGTTGTGGATGCCCGGCGTTTTAATAGCACACAGATGACACAGATGCTTCACAGCACAGATGACACGGATTTTTCTATAGCCTGAGGCACCTGAAAGGGGCTGGTTTTTTTGAAATTTACCCATATAAACTCACGAAGGACCAAAAAAACGAGGCGCTTTATGCAATCTAATCCCGCTGCGCTGTCAGGAGGAAAGAGACGCCAGCAATTGCTTCGCTTTATCTAATCCGTAACGATACACATACGGCTCGCCCTGGGCCAACGCCAGGCGATAGGCCTCCTCAGCCGCCACCTTCGCGGCCTCTTTATTGCCCTCCGCCCGCTCGATCTCGCACAGCACGCACAAGGCATCTGCGTGAAAAAACGGAAATGGCCCCCGCTCGGCGGCATCCCAGACCCCCTCCAGCAGTTCGCGCGCCTCCGGCAAATGCCCCTGCTGCCGCGCCAGTTCAGCCAGCGCGATAAGCGCAGGCAGTTCTTCTTGAACATCATTGATTTTACGTGCGCGCTCCAGGGCATGGTGCAGGCGCTCGGCGGCTTTGTCATATTGCCCCAGCCCCAAAGCCGCCTGTCCCTGGCGGCAGGCGGCGCGGATGAAGTCGCGTTCATTACGGTTTTCATGCGCTAACTCCCAGGCAATGTTGGCATGAATTAGGGCTTGATTCGGTTGAAGGTGCCAAAGGTAGTGCTGTGCAAAATAGGCGTTTGCAACGCCCTCGGGTTGGATATGGTTACTTGTTTTCCATAGTTTTATTGATTGTTCAAGGATTGTTTTACCTTCATTTTTTTGTCCCTGTATGGATAACGCAAGACCTAATCGGAATAAACTATTCCCTTCCTTGAAAACATCCTTCAGTTCCTTACTTATTTGTAGGGCTCGTTGTGAAATATCTCTTGCTTCATCCAGTTTTCCAGCAAACAACAATGCTTCTGATAAATTGAAGAGATTTACTGTTAGGTTTTTTCGATCATTTACTTTTTCCCTTCCTTTGGTGCAGGCCAAAACCCACGTGA
>JANRLZ010000395.1:0-6515 GCA_033762055.1 Saprospiraceae bacterium | reverse complement strand
GCGGTGAGCCATACGTCGCCCAGGGGTTGTTCACCTTTGAAAAGGCGACGGATTTGCGCCAATGCCGATCCGTTGGCATGTTCGACCAGCGACAAGCCAGGCCAGGCGAAGCCAGGTGTATTTTCTTTTGCGTCGCTGCTGAATTCCATGCTTCCGCCTATATATTTTGCCCGGTTTCTCCAGCCGTTGAGGGAGGCGGGAAACGGCGGTGCATGCGGGGTATCTTCCTCCGAAAAGATCCCGTTGTTCCGTTGCTGGCAGGCTGATGCTGTTGCCCAGGCACTGGATTCCCATACAAGAATACGAATGGCTGATTCGAGCAATTGAATTTGCAGTTTAGGCCCTTGTATGTGCAACAAAACCTCGCCGGGCAATATCAGTGTGCCTTCCGGCGCAGCATGGATGTGGGTGCGCAACCGGAGTCGTTGTACGTGGTTCAAAAAACTTTCCTGAAAAACCGACCTCCCCTGTGTATCTGTCACTTGCCCCAGGCGCTGAATGACCGCCGGAGAAAACCGGAAGCGACGAATATGTTCGGCCAATAAACCGGCGCCACAAGCAATAAAAAATGGCTGATCGGTCGTTGCGACCAGGTGCAGGGTCTGCAACTTGCTGTAAGAACCGTCGAGCCAGGAATCCTGGGCGGCGTAGAGCGGAGACAAATCGGAAAGCCAGTCAAATTGTGCCATATCAATGCCGGGTTGTAGTTTTTGAAAACGAGTTAATTCCGTTTGGGAATCACAGCGAACAAATTGTAGTTGACGGCAAAGTAAAACATTTGGCCTTGTAAATCAGGGTTTTGCCCACCGAAATTCAAACCATTCCATCCAAATTTCAAGCGAACACCGTGATAGGAACCTTTGGGTGTATTCCAGTCACGATAGTTTTTGCGAAACAATTTCAAGTCAATGTTCATGGAAGCCGAAAGATGAAAGGCTAAAAAATTAAATGCCTCGTAATATTCCGGCAACGGGTCTTCATCTTCATCAGGTGTTGGCGGACGTAGCATCCCCATTCCGCCGCCAATTGCCGGAAAAACGCGCACTTTTCCGGCATTAATCATATCATAACCAAAAAGCAAGTTCAGCGAAATCAGCGAAGTGGCGTCGTCCTTTGGCCATACGCCTGCTTCCGTGTAAACATCGCGCTTCAATGTGGGTCCGGCAAAAGCCATATCAAACAATATATTCCAGCGGTCGGTCCAGTAATACACATCCATGTTGAGTGCATAGGGCGTACCCAGCGTCCGATCAAGTTTTCCGCCAAAATTCCCGCCCTGAAATCCGCCCGAGATACCAATGGCCTTGGTGGTTGGCTTTAATACAAACGGTTTAATGCCTTCGATGAACGAATGGTAACGGGAGTTCGGAAAATGGGATTGAAATGATTCAAGTCGTTCCAGCCATACGTCTTCATCGTCGTTGAGTCGCAAAAGGTATTCAAACAGCAAGATGGAGAACACCTTTTCCTCTTCATTCAAAAAAGCGTTGCGAATTTTCCCATACACCTCATATTGTTGAGCGCGCATGATCTCATCTATCCATTCGAATAAACTGTCTTTGGGCGGTTGAATTTTCCAGGATTGAATGGCTCGCTGGTTTTCATTAAACTGACCGACTTCTTCCAGCAAGGTTCCGTACGACTCCGACCAGTAGTACAACAGCCAGCGTTCATCCCAGATGAGTCCGGCAAATTGTTCGTCTTCGAGGCGTGACAACGAATCCATCCAGAGACCGGCGCCGGCAGGGTCGTCCATCAAAAAGGACTGGAGCAGTTCTTTTCTGGCAAAAGCGATATTGTTTAGCTTGGTAGTAATTCCTGTTGGCCGGGGCAAACTGTCGTTATCGCTTTGGGCCGTTAGTAAAAGGGGAACAAGGATACATGCCAGGCAAATAACTTTTTTTTTCATGGTTGGGCGTAGTTGTGTGTTACAAATGTATTTCTCCTTCAAAAACCTGCACTGCAGGTCCGCAAAGCCAGATGTCGGAAAAATGACCGTCGGAATGCGCAACATATCGCACCGACAAGTCACCGCCACGGGCTTTTACGGCGATTTCAGCGGTGCTTTTGCCGGGTGAATAAAGCAAATGCGCTGCAAGTGCCGCAGCCGTCACACCGGTTCCACAAGCCAGGGTTTCGTCTTCCACTCCGCGTTCATACGTTCGGATGCGGAGGGTATCGCCGGATTTTTCCACAAAATTAACATTGATTCCCTCCTGCTTCCAGGGTTCGCCGTACCGAATGGCACGCCCTTCCGCAAACACGTCCAGCTGATCGAGATGATCAACAAATCGCACGAAATGCGGAGAGCCGGTGTTGAGCACAAAGGCGTCGGAATGCTGGCCGACCATTGTGACATCGCTCATTTTAAGTTCAACCCACGCGCTGAGTTCGTTTTTTGGCACGACCTTCGCTTCATGCGGACCATCAATAGCCAGAAAACGACCGTGTTCGGCGATGAACCCCAAATGGCGGGCAAAAGCGGCAATACAGCGACCACCATTGCCACACATGGTGCTTTCCCGGCCATCGGCATTAAAATAAATCATTTCAAAATCGTAGTTCGTTGCCGATTGCAACAGAATCAGTCCATCGGCGCCGATTCCGAAACGACGGTGGCAGAGTTTTTCGATCAATGCGGTGTCTTGCCGGCCAAGCAATTGTTGATCACGTTGATCAAGCATGATAAAATCATTGCCGGCTCCCTGATATTTCCAGAATTTCATGGGCCAAAAATAATTCGATTCCGGGTCAACCAAACCAGGCGCTGCGTTGTCTATCCAAACTAAATTTGCACACTGCAACGTTTTGCGTTTCATCCGGTTTTTATTCCCATCCAAATTTCTACTGAAATCGCTTGTTATGAGAAAATATTTGTTGCTCTCCCTTGTCTGCGTGCTAAGCTCCCTGTTATCAGTTTTGATTTACAGCCAGTTGGCGCCCCCGCAACGCGTCATTTGGGCCAACCAGGGCGGTGAAACCCGGCTGGCGGGCTTGGTTGACAAGTTGTTCGACAGCCGATCCAACAGCGAGTTCCGTTCTTCAGCGCCCACCGATTTTATCGTATCGGCTGAAGTTGCCACCCCGGCAGTCGTCAACATTCGCGCATTGCTCGAAACAGGCGGCAATATCTGGGGCGGCGGTTCACTCACCGGCTCGTCCGGCTCCGGCGTGATCCTCACCCCCGACGGGTTTATCGTGACCAACCACCACGTGGTGGAGAAAAGCAAGGACATCAAAGTCACGCTTGCGGATAAACGCACTTACAAAGCCACACTGGTCGGCTCGGATCCGTCGACTGATATTGCTTTGCTTAAAATTGAAGAACAAGAACTCCCCTTCGTTGTTTTCGGAAACAGCGATTCGGTACGCGTCGGCGAATGGGTACTTGCGGTGGGTAATCCTTTCAATCTGGAAAGTACGGTGACTGCCGGTATTGTCAGCGCAAAAGGGCGCAACATCAACATCCTTTCCGGCGCCGCCAGCATCGAGTCATTTATCCAGACCGACGCCGCCGTCAATCCCGGCAATTCAGGGGGCGCGCTGGTAAATACCACCGGCGAACTAATCGGTGTAAACACGGCGATTATCACGGAATCAGGAAGTTATGAAGGCTATTCTTTTGCCGTTCCTTCCAATCTGGTAAAAAAGGTGGTACGCGATCTGCGGGAATATGGCGCCGTACAGCGCGCCTACCTGGGAGTTGGCATTCAGGACCTCGATAGTGAAACCGCCCGTGAAATCGGACTGCCCAATGCCGAGGGCGCGCTCATCAATCGCATTGCATACGAAGGCGCCGCATCGGATGCCGGTTTGCAGGCCGGCGACGTGGTGATCGGCATCAACGGTACCATCATTCGCAGCACCTCGGAACTGCAGGAGTTTATCGGTCGTTTCCGTCCCGGTGAAGTAGTGCAGGTAGATTATTGGCGCGACAACCAAAAGCGCCGCTCGCGCATTACCTTAAAAGACGCCAATAATTCCACACAAATTGCTGCCGCACAGGGCAATGAACTGGAGAATGAACTCGGCATTGCGCTGCGCAATCTCAGTCGCGATGAGAAAAGGAAACTGCGTTTGCAGGGTGCGATGGTTACCAGCGTCCGTCGCGGCAGTCTGGTCTATGAAACCAACATGCAGCCCGGCTTCGTCGTAACCAGTGTCAATGGCAACCGGGTAGGCGACGTTAGCGAGGCCGTTGAAGCCATTCGCAACGCCTACAACAACCTCTCTCTCGACGGCTATTACGAAGGAGAATCTGATTTGTACTCCTATCGTTTTAAAAAGAAAGGGCAATAAGTGAATTACTCCGTAATGCGCTACTTTTGCCCTTATGGACGCAGAGAACAACCCGTTTACCCAGGAAGAAATTCGAAAATTGCTTCAACCGGCATTTGATACAGACAGTCGGTGTTACAGGAAAAAAACCGATGTGCTGGTAAGGGCTGCACAGGAGGGTGAACTGATTATTACTTGTACTGCAGATGGTGAAGAGACGCGAAACAAGGCTGAAGCCGGCGATTTCGTGCTAAAAAACAAGACCGAGGCCGGTGAGGAATACCTTGTATCAAAAGAAACGCTGGATGATCGTTATACCTTCCTGGAAAAGGCAGACGAAGTTTATGCGCGGTACCGCCCGAATGGAACCATCCAGGCGATTTCACTCGACGAAGCATATTTTACATCGCTCTCGCTCCATAATCCATTCCGGTTTATGGCCGAATGGGGCGAAACCATGATCGTTCGTGCCGGCGACTATCTGGTGCGTACCGACAGCGGCGAAGTGTATCGCATCGCCCGAAAAGAATTTTTTGAAACCTACGAAATTTGTCCAGCAAAATGAACGACCAGACTTACATGGCCGAGCGGGTTGACGACCAGTTCAACTGGCTCAATGCTAAAAGTCAGTACCACCATAGCCGGTTTACCCGTCTGCGTACTTTGATTCTGGTGACCTCGGCCCTGATACCTTTATTTTCCGGCTTTATCTCCGACGCCGATGCAATGGGACAAGCCTTCAAATGGGCTGTAGGTATGGGCGGGGTGATTGTCGCAGTTTCACAAGGATTGCTTTCTCTCAATAAACATCAGGAACTCTGGATGCAATACCGCGCCACTGCCGAAGCGATCAAACGGGAAAAACTTCTTTACCTCGCCAAAGTCGGCGCCTATGCCGATCAATCTCAGGCATTTGAACAATTCGTTGCACAAATCGAAGCTATCCTGGCCGACGAAAACAAACGCTGGCTGGAGAATATAAAGAACAAGGAAGAGAAGGGTTGATAAGGTTTAGGAGGATTAGTTTTATTGAAAATCAAAAACTAATCCTCCCAAACTTCCTAAACCCTATCAACCTGCTAAACCTTCAATCAACCTTTCCGCGCTGCGCGGATGAGGAAGTAGGCAAGGAGCGCGAAACACAACACCCCTAAAATATTGTAACCATTGGCGCCGATCATGGCGCTGATGCTATGTTCGGCATTCAGTTTGCCTAATGCCGCAGCGGTGCCGTCTGATGCCTGGAACAGCGCTACAATCACCCCGGCCAAAGCACCGCCAGCCACCAGACCGGTCGCAAACAAACTTCCTTTGCCGAGTTCGGCGTCTTCGGTAGCCTCTCCTTTACGACGAGCCAACCAGTCGGTAAGTCCTTTTAATGCGCCGCCAATCCAGATGGGAAGCGTGGTACTAAGGGGCAAGTAAAGTCCAACGGCAAATGAAAGTGATTTTACGCCGCACAATTCCATCGTTACAGCAACAAACAATCCCACCAGTACAAACTGCCAGTCGAGATTGAACGACAAAAGGCCCTTGATGAGGGTCGCCATCAGCGTCGCCTGCGGGGCATTAAATTTTTCACCAATGGCATGCTCAATACCCTGTGCCCGTAAGTCGGCGGTCGGGTTGTCGAGGAACAACACCGTGGCGCCAATCACCAGCGAGGAAACGATCACACCTATGAACAAAGCCAGTTGTTGATAGCGCGGTGTGGCGCCAATAAGATAGCCGGTTTTTAGATCCTGCGAGGTGGCGCCTGCATTCGCAGCTGCAATGCAGACCATACTTCCCACCACCAGTGCCATCGGCTCAAACACTTTCCCCGTCCAGCCTACCCCGATAAATACCAGCGCCGTGCCCATAATAGTGGCAATGGTCATACCCGAGATCGGACTGTTGCTGCTGCCAATGATACCGACAATACGACTGGCTACGGTGACAAAAAAGAAACCGAACAAAATAACCAGTACGCCAATCAGCAACTTGCTCAAAATATTGTCGCCCGGAATGCTCGGCAGAACGGCCATGAGCAGGATAAGCGACAAACTGCCGATACCTACCACCTTGATGGAGAGATCGTCTTCGGTACGGGCTTTGACCACTGTTTTGTCACGATTGCGGAATTCATCCATGCTGTCGCGGAACGACGCAATAATCGTCGGCATGGTTTTGATCAGGGTGATAAAACCCGCGCCGGCAACTGCCCCGGCGCCGATCTGGCGAATGTAGGCGCGGTA
>JANRLZ010000394.1:0-9091 GCA_033762055.1 Saprospiraceae bacterium | reverse complement strand
CTAAAAAATTGGCGGCTGCTTTTAGTGTCTGTTTTCGTTGTTTGTCGGTTATAATGTACCCGCATTACGCCCTCCAAACGCCTCAACAACCCCTAAAATCATCTCACCCATTTTTCATCTCCTAAGTTGGTTCACCACTAGCCTAAGCAGACTTTTTGCGTTTTTGAGTCATTTCACGGCGCATTTTGCTCAAAAACTCCGGCGTTACGCCAATGTAGGCGGCAATTTGTTTTTGCGGGATCGAATAGATCAGGGTGGGATATTGTCGGCAAAAAAGCAGGTAACGTTCCCCGGCGCTCAAACTCATGTTGTCTATCACCCTTTGCCGGTTGGCCACCAAAGAGTTTTCGGTGATAATCCGGAAAAAGCGCTCAAATTTTGGCGCCTCCTGATACAAACGCTCCTGATCGGTTTTTGCCAGCAGCAATACTTCGGTATCTTCCAGTGCGTCAATATTCAAATGGCCGGGCAGTCCCGACAACAAACTGTACATATCGGCGATCCACCAGTCAGGCGGGGCAAATTGGAGGACGTGTTCAACGCCCTCACCGTCTACCGTAAATCCCCGCAAACACCCCGCTGCCACAAAAGCAGAATGCCGGCACACCTCGTTTTCACGGAGTAAAAACTGGCGTTTCGGAATCTTTTTTAACGACAACATACCCAGAAAACACGCCTGCTCCGCCGGCGTCAGCGCGATGTGCTTGCCAATGTTTTGCAGGATGAATTCGTGATGCGTCATATAACTAAACAATTAATTATCAATAACCAAACCCTCATCAACCTTCCTGAACCTGTGGTATCCCATATCTTTTAAACCCTTTCTCTCGCAAAAAACGTGTCATTCAAAGCGTAGTGAAGAATCCGAGGCCGAAGGCCGAGTCAAATCATAGTAAATGCTCCCTCAGGCTACGCCTTCGGATTCTTCGCTACGCTCTGAATGACACGTTTTTTGGGAAATGAAAAATAGGGGGATACCATAAACCCTCCTAAACCCTCCCCCCAAGCAGCTCCAATTCGCCCGCCACCTCCAGTCCGGCATTTCGACCGGCGCCTTCAAAGATACGCTGTTTGTTTTCGAACAGTTCAACGTGCAGGGTGGCGAGCAGGCTTTCCTGTATTTTTCCTTTCATTTCACCCGATAGCGGCGACCACAACGCAGCCCCGGGCGCTTGTTGGGCGGTGATGCGTAACTCGGTTCCGGGGTTTTTAAAAACAAGTTCCACCTGGTTGTTGTGGATGCGCAGATATTGTTTTGCACCGGTATACGTGGCAAATCTGAACAAGCGGTCTTCGAGCCAAAACCCGCTGATAAACCCGATGAAATAACTCCCCAGCCAGGGAATATGCGCCACCGATGCCATCAGCGAAACCCGATCGGACGTATCGAAATGATTGCTTTGCATCCAGACATAAGCCCGCGGGAATGAACGCCCCCAGTCTTTTTCAATATAGCCGATTCCACCGCTGAAGTCAATATTCTGCAGCCCTTCTCCCAGGTTCATTTGCAGGCCGCCTTCCCATACGTGACGCAGGCTGACCACCCCGTGGTTACATTCCATAAATGGGACAAAAGAATACCAACCCATGATGCCGGGCGCCCCCAGCATTTTTGGCCAGGGCTGTTTGTCGGTGGCGTGCAATTCCCCTTTGCAATTCGGCAGATCAAGGCGCAGGGTATGCGCGGAAAAAAAGTGATTGCCCAATTCTATCTCGAAATGACGCTTTGAGGGCCTGAAATCAGCGGCGTCAAAGCGGTGGTAGGTGGCGCGACAGGCTTTGCCGTCCATCACCTGGATAAAGGCGTGTCGTTCGCCCTGTTCATTCATGGCAATGCCGGGAATAAAGGCCAGCGCGTGCTGTTCGTCGGGTGAAACAATTTTGAAATACCAGCCTTCGAAGTATCGGCGCGTTTTTCCCCAACCCTGAAATTGATCGGGATTCCACAGCGCGCGCATTTTGGTGAGAAGCATATCGGGAGACTTGTTGCAGGAACGGTAAATGTAGGACGAAAAAGCAACTCACCCACCATCAAACCCTCGAATCCGTCTACCTTTGCGCCGGCAAACAGCCCGCCAATTTTTTCAGTCATGACGCAACTGCTCCACCACTACATTCTCGGCCAATGGATGCCCGGTTCGGGCGAAGCCCTTCCTCAATACCATGCCCTCACCGGTGAGGTGGTCAGCACTGTTCGCAGTGAAGGGCTCGATTATGCAGCAATTCTTGATTATGGCCGCCGGGTGGGTAATCCCGCCCTGCGACGGCTTACCTTTCAGGAACGCGGCCGAATGCTCAAAGCCCTGGCGTTGTACCTGCTGGATCGAAAAGATCATTATTACAAAGTTTCACACATGACCGGCGCCACCCGTGCCGACTCCTGGGTGGATATCGAGGGCGGGATCGGCAATTTGTTTGCCAACGCCAGTCTGCGCAGACGTTTCCCGAATGAGGTGTACCATGTGGAAGGCGAAACCATTCGGCTTTCCAAGGAAAACACGTTTGTCGGTCACCACATCCTGACCCCCAAACGCGGCGTGGCCGTGCACATCAATGCCTTCAATTTCCCGATCTGGGGGATGCTGGAAAAAATCGGCTGTAACCTGATGGCAGGGGTGCCGGCAGTGGTCAAGCCCTCCGAACAAACGTCCTTTCTGACAGAAGCCATGGTGCGCGACATCATTGCCTCGGGCATTCTCCCCGAAGGCGCGCTGCAACTCATAACCGGCACGGGGCGCGGCATCCTCGACTTTGTGGAGAGTCAGGATGTTGTTACGTTCACCGGCTCGGCTGCCACGGGTCGCAAACTGCGTACGTTGCCGTCCATCGTGCAAAACTCCGTGCCTTTTACGGTTGAAGCCGACTCGCTGAATGCGGCCATATTGGGAGAAGACGCCCTGCCGGGAACGCCTGAATTTGACTTGTTTATCAAGGAATGCCGCCGGGAAATGGTCACCAAAGCCGGACAAAAATGCACGGCGATTCGCCGTATTATCGTGCCGGCGCAGTGGCTCGATGAAGTGCAAGCCGCTCTGGCCAAAGCCCTTTCACAGACCACCGTCGGCGATCCATCGGTTGAAGGAGTGCGCATGGGCGCCCTGATCAATCGCCCGCAACTGGCGAGGGTGCGCGAACACCTTGATGTGCTGCTCAAAGAAAGCAGCCTTGTTTATGGCGACCCGGAGCAGTTTGAAGTGGTAGGCGCCCGGCGCGATGCCGGTGCATTCCTGCCGCCGATTTTGTTGCGGAATGAAAATCCGATGGCAAATACCCTCACCCACGAAACCGAGTGTTTTGGTCCGATTTCGACCATCATGCCCTACCGAGATCTGGCGGAGGCCATCGAACTGGCCAACATGGGCAAAGGCTCGCTGGTGTCCACCATTTGCACCTACGCACCGGAAAGCATGCGCGAATACGTGCTTGAAGCGGGCGCTTTCCACGGGCGTATTCATATCCTGAACCGGACTTCCGCCAAAGAAAGCACCGGTCATGGATCGCCCCTGGCGACACTGGTGCATGGAGGTCCGGGACGCGCGGGCGGCGGAGAAGAAATGGGCGGTATGCGCGGGGTACTGCACTATATGCAGCGCACCGCTATTCAGGGGCATCCGACCGATATAACGGCGGTGACCCGACAGTTCCAGCCGGGCGGTGCGCAAACCGAGACGCCCGTTCACCCCTTCAAAAAACACTTTGAGGATTTGTTTGTCGGCGAAACGCTTATCACGGCCAAACACACCGTTTCGGAAGCCGATATTCATAATTTTGCCAACGTTAGCGGTGATAATTTCTACGCCCACATGGATGCGACCTCCCTCGAGGGAACTCCCTTTACCGGGCGTGTGGCCCACGGCTATTTCGTACTTTCAAAAGCTGCCGGATTGTTCGTAGATGCCAAAAAAGGGCCGGTACTGTTGAACTATGGTTTGGATGAATGCCGGTTTGTCAAACCCGTTTATCCGGGTATGACCATCGGCGTGAAACTGACGGTAAAAGAAAAAATCGAGCAGGAAACCGACCCCGCCAAAGAAGGTGTTGCAGCCATTCCACGCGGCATTGTCAAGTGGCTGGTGGATGTCTGCGACGAATCCGGCGAAACCGTGGCCATCGCGACGATTCTGACAATGGTGGCAAAACGGGAGGGATGAAGTATTTTTGTGGCTGAAATGGATAAAAACGACTATATTGCATATTGGAAATCAACCGCCGAAAAAGATTGGGAAGCGGTGGGGCATCTTTTTGAAAAAGGGGATTATTTACACGCGCTGTTTTTTGGACATCTGGTTCTGGAAAAATTACTCAAAGCACATTATGTTAAAGATAATGTCGACAATTTTCCACCACGTACGCACAACCTGTTGCTACTGTCGGAACTTACATCATTAAATACAGCGGATGAGCAGCTGCGGTTGTTAAGTCAAATGAATCAATTTCAGATTGAAGGGCGCTATCCAGATTACAAAATGACCATGTATAAACTGGCTACTCGCGAATTTACCCAAGAACTATTAGAAAATGTTGAAATTGTAAAAACATGGTTGATCAACAAACTGCCATAGCAACTGTAAAAAAGTTTGCAGAAGATATCAAATTGCAAGGCATTAACCTTCGCAAGGTGATTCTATTCGGCTCGTATGCCAAAGGTAATCAACATGAATGGTCTGATATCGATGTTGCATTGGTAGCCGATGAGTTTGTAGGAGTTGGATTTCAAGACATTCTGCTCTTTCTGGATATTACAATAAAAAAGCCTTATTTGCACATTGAGCCGCACACTTTCAACACCCGCGAGTTCAAAACCGACAATCCTTTGATAAGCGAAATTTGTCGAACCGGTATTGCAATTTCCTGACAGCATGCGGGTAGCGCCAGACAGTGGATACAGCATCAGATTTCCAGAAAAAAACACAGTTATGCCTCCCTACCCTGCCGTAAAGGATTGCGACCGGATTGCGGCGATGCCCGATCCGGTTGTACGTAATCTTTGTATTACCCAATGTTACGCCGAGTTGTCGGCTGCGTTCAGCCGACGTTTCGGCCCGATGGCCAACTGGTGCACTTTTGCAACCTGGGCTTCCAAACAGGCCGGACAAACTATCCAGGGCAAGGATCTGGAGCGTGCGTTTGAGCAATGGTTGGGAACAGATCCCGGTATCCGTGATTTGCTGGCGGAAACAGCGGCACAGTTGCAAAAAAATACAGACAGCATTGCTTTAATCCGGGAAGTGCTGGATCCGCGTACCGCCCTGCAAGGTTCGGCCGATGCCGTGGCACGGGGCAATCAAAAAGTTTTTGCCGAAATAGGCCGGCAGTTTGCCGGCTTTGCAGCAAGCTGCCTGGACGACACCAGTCATGATGCCGAAAAGATCGCGCGCTTTTGCGCCGATTTAAGGCCGGGAGCACCGCCGGATGGACAAATGTACCTGCAACGCGCCTTTACGCATTATTACCAGGCGCT
The DNA here is from genome assembly GCA_033762055.1 of Saprospiraceae bacterium. Lineage (GTDB taxonomy): Bacteria > Bacteroidota > Bacteroidia > Chitinophagales > Saprospiraceae > M3007. The sequence goes on along the minus strand of JANRLZ010000394.1, from coordinate 3,630 downwards.
GTTTGAAAACGATGCCAAGGCGCGGGCAGAGTACCTGTTGCTCGCCAATCTCGAAATCGGATTCCACGAACAAACCCGCCTGCAACCCGAAATTGCCGAAGCATTGAACGCTGCGCTGCCCCACCCGCAGCTGTTGGCCAGGCGAATCGCCGGGAAACTGATCGGACTGCCGTCCTGGTTGCTTCCCTTGTGCTGGTGGATATTGCACAACAGCCGGCGCATCAAAAAGATGGATCAGACTTTACAAGGATTCGTCGAAACACTTCGCCGCCGCATTCGCCTGTTTCTGACCGACCGACTGATGACCCTGGAATTTCCGGACGGTCGCATAGCGCTGGGCAGCGATTTAAAAGGCGCTTTTCCCGAACGGCTGCAACACATCCAAAACCCGGAACTACAAGCCCTGCTGCGTGTGGTAGATACGAGTCCCGACAGTTTGCGCCACACCGGCACCACCGATTGGGCGCATTTGCCCGAGCGCATGCATTTCATTGCCGACCTGTTTCGCAGTTACCATGAAAAGCCGGACTTGTTTGATATGCCCTTTACCGCCGATCAGGTGGCGGCGTTTAAGGAACGTGTGTGAAATAACCTACCTGTTTTGGCTGCCTCTTTTCCCGCCCTGCTGCGTTACTCGTCGGTTACGTAGCCCCGCTATGCGCTCTCCTTGCGCCTTGCATGACGAAAAAACGCTACCCCAAACAGATAACACGTTCCTTAAGAAGGGGCCATGCCGGACGGGAAATTGTAAGCCGCGTTACACCAGCACCACCGTGCCCAAACGACGGGCAATTTCATTGCGGGTTTCGAAGAGTTTTTGCTGAATTTTCATGTAGCGCATCATCGCTTCGTCGTCGCCGTTTTTACTGGCCGACTGGATGCGGGCGAGGTTGAGCGCGATGATCTTTTGCACCTTTTGCAATTTGAAACGGTCGAGCGCCTGGCGGGTATCGAGTGAAAAATTGCGCTCGGGCATGGGCTGGTTTTGCAGGGGATAATTCCACATCGCCTCCCAGTTGGGCGAAAACTCCCAGGGTTCGGCCAAAAGATCAATTGCCAGGTTGTTTATTTCCGGCGAAGCATGCTGGATGAAATAATGAAGGTCGAAGGTTTTGCCTTCAAGCAGCATGGCATGGCATTCGGCGGCTACTTTCCCGTAAAGCGGGTTGTCGAATTCGCCGAGCAATTCCTCGATATCGCCGAGAATGTATTCGCCGACCGTCATGTTTTCTTCGGGCAATATTTTACCGCCATACTGGATAAGCAGGCGTACAATATCGCGTTCCTGATAAGCGGCATCGGTTTTTCGTTCAGGAGGGCGGGTGGGGGCGGGTTCGTTCCAGTCGGGCGGTAATTCGCCGGCTTCGCTGGGCGGAAAATAAGCGCCCATATCGCTCGGAAAAAACTCATCGCTGCTCTGTGGCGCAGCGGGCGGAATGTCGGATGCCGCGCCCGGCTGGCGGGCGGCTTTTTCCTCCTTCTTTTTTATGGTTTGGGTAATGAGTTTGTTGGCCTCGTTGTGCAATACCTGTTCCTGCACTTCGAGCAGGGCCGAACATTGTTTCAAGTACACGCTGCGCTTGATCGGGTCGGGAATGCGGGCAATGCTGTTTATAATATCCTTCACCAGTCCGGCCCGGCGTATCGGATCGCCCTTGGTTTCCTCAAGCAATAAATCCGTTTTAAACAGGATAAAATCGCGGGCATTTTCGGTGGTGAATCGGGTAAATTCCTCGCCGCCGTATTGCTGGACGTACGAATCGGGATCGTGCCCGTCGGGCAGAAGGCAGATTTTTACATTCAAATCCTGTTCGAGTGCGAGATCCAGTCCGCGCAAAGCCGCCTTGATACCCGCCGGGTCGCCGTCATACAGGATTTTCAGATTTTGGGTATTCCGGCGAATCAGTTGCAACTGCCCTTCGGTCAAAGACGTGCCACTCGACGCCACCACGTTTTCAATGCCTGCCTGATAAAGTGAAATGACATCCATGTATCCTTCCACGAGCAGGCATTCATCTTTTTGCCGGATGGCTTTTTTTGCCTGAAATGCCCCGTAAAGGGTTTTGTTTTTGATGTAAATTTCGGTCTCCGGACTGTTCACGTATTTCGGAACTGTTTTGTCGGACGACATCGTTCGTCCGGCAAATGCCGCCACTTTCCCCGAAAAATTGTGGATGGCAAACATCACACGGGCCCGGAAAAAATCACGCCCGCCGTCGTTGCTGCAGAGTCCGACCTTTTTGAGCAGTTCGATGTTGTAGCCGGCGGCTTTGGCGCGGCGAAGGAGCAGATCGCGTTCGTCGGGGGCATAACCCAGTCCGAAAACGCGAATGGTTTCTTCACGCAGGCCGCGTTGCCGGAAATAGGCGAGCGCTACCGATTTTCCTTCGTCGGTTTCGAACAGTTGCTGTTGAAAATGTTGCAGGGCAAAATCGTTGACGATATACAACGAATCGGCCAGCTGCATCTCGGCGATTTGTTCGGGCGAGCGTTCAATTTCCTGAATTTCAATATTGTATTTGCGGGCCAGCCACCGCAGGGCTTCCGGATAGGTCAGGTTTTCGTGTTCTCGCAGGAATGTGATGGCATCTCCCGCTTTGCCGCAACCGAAACATTTAAAAATGTTGCGCGCGGGATTGACGTTGAACGAGGGGGTTCGTTCGCCGTGAAAAGGGCACAACCCGATCAGGTTGACACCGCGGCGACGCAGCGTGACAAATTCCTCCACCACCTCTTCAATACGGGTAGCGTCGAGAATTTCCTGAATTTGTTTGGGCGGAATCATCAACGGCAAATGTAACGCGGATTTTACCGATTTGGATGGTACGAGCCTGTCCAGACAAAAAAAGCCGCTCCAACCCGGAATGGGTGAAGCGGCTTTCAAAATCATGGCAACTGTTTATCGAATCAGCGTTACGTCTCCCTTGAAGAGTTTGACTTCGCCATCAATAAATTCAACTTCGCAATACCACACATACACACCGTTGTGGGCTTTATCGCCGCGCACACGGCCATCCCATGACTGGGTTGCATCGGGTTCGGCGCCCGGGGTAGGAATGTATTGGTTGAGATGATACACTTGTTCGCCCCAGCGATCGAAGATGTTGAAATAATTGATTTTGGCCACATCAATTCCAACAAATACACCGACCGAGAAATTCAGATCGCCGTCGGGTGTGAAGATGTTGGGCACATATACCTGGCGATTCTTTTTCACAATCACCAGCACTTCGTCGCGAGCCACACAACCATTGCTGTCGGCAACCGTAATGCGGTGGCGATAGGAATCGAAAGGCTGGTAGGTGAATGTTTCGCAGAACGTTGCCAGCGAATCACAACCCGGCGCGTAGTTCCATTCCACCGAGGAAATGCCGGTAGTACCTACGATTTGTGCCGCGACTGTAGCCGACTCGCCGAGGTTGACTTCAACATCGGGGCCCAATTGAACCGTAAGCTGGCCGGGCTCGCTGATGCTGATCATGGTATCAAGCGAGCAGCCGTTGACATCTTCTACCGCCAGCACGTAGTCGCCGGCGCCTAAGCCGGTGTATTGGTTGTTGGCCGAGCCGGTATTACCGCTTAATGAGAAGATAAACGGCGGGGTTCCGCCCTGAATGCTATTCACGGTAA
>JANRLZ010000393.1:0-5247 GCA_033762055.1 Saprospiraceae bacterium | reverse complement strand
CATCGGGTGTTTTTTTCGGTAAAAGTCGGGAAAACAACACCATTTTCGAATTGCGCTACGGCGGCGCCCATCGCCGGCTCCCCCACCCTTTCCAGTACCAGATAACCCTCGAAACTCAACAATATCGCGATGTCTTTGATCGTCCGGCATCTTACCTGCGCGGCACCGCAGAGTGGAAACAGATCTTTTATTACAAGCAAAAAAGTAAAATCAGTCTTCGGTTTTTTGCCGGCTATTTTTTACAAAATACCCATCGAAACCGGGACATCCAAACGCCGTACAACCACCTCACCCTTAACCCGCAGGGCTTCAATGACTACCGTTTCGATCACCTGTTTTTTGCCCGATCAGGTGCAGATAATTTTTTCGGAAGACAGGTGAGTCAATCCGACGGCGGATTCAAGGGCGCATTCGGCGCTGCTTTTGCACGCAGTGCCGGCAATTCCAACAATTTTGTTTTTGCCGTCAACCTGCGTGCCGATTTACCCAAGCGCCTGCCGCTGGGTTTGCCGATCAAACCCTATTTCGATTTTGGCTATTTTGACGATGCTACGCCATTGGGCGAGGGCCGTCCTTCCAGCGAACAACTGCTCTGGAGCGGCGGGTTGGCCCTCGAATTTTTCAAGGGCGGGCTGGAATTTTATTTCCCTTTAGCCCATTCAAAAACCCTGAAAAATCTCTACTGCGAACAGGGGGGCGGCTCCAACGACTCGGCGCTGTTCTGTGGCGGAAATTACTGGAAAATGATCTCCTGGAGCATGCGGCTTCGATTTGTTGAACCCATGAATCTGGTCGAACGGTTGGCGCGATAGGCGATCATATCTCCTCCGGCCCTTCCCCGACCCAGTCTTGCTGTACGTAGCCTTCTTCGCAATGTTCGGCAAGGTGGTCTTCGATAAATTTGCGTACCTCGTGGACAATATCGCCGGGATACAACAGGTGTACATTGGGGCCGGCATCGAGGGTGAAATAGACCGGGTGACCGGTATCGGCGCGATATTGCCGCACTTTTTCGATGATGGCCAGCGAGTCGGGGCGCATAAGGGTGTAGGAAGGATTGCTGCACATCATGAGCGCATGGAGGGTCAGGGCTTCGTCTTCCACAATTTTTCCGAAGGTAGCCAGATCGCCCGACTGCATGGCTTCGAACAGGGAGGCCAGACGGGCTTTTGCCTGTGCATATCGTGGTTCGGCGTAGGGATTCCCCTCCATCAGCGCGTGACCGGCGCGGCTACTCACCGATTTTTCTTCCCGGCTGACGATTAATATATCATCATGGAAATCCTTGAACATATCATGAATACGATCGCCCACGGGTATGGCAAACTCGTCGCTGCTGCCCGGCAGCAATGGCGTTGCGCCCCAAACAGCCGCATGCGGAAAAATACTACGGCAAGCAGATCCACTGCCCAATCGGGCCAATCGGGACGCCTTGCGATCGAAGTCGGCCCCATCTTGCAGGGTGCCGAAAAAACGGTCTTCCAACGAACACAAACACAGCGCCAGCGCGCTCATACCCGAAGCCGATGAAGCGATACCTGCCGAGTGCGGGAAAGAATTGCCCGTGCGTACAACCAGTTTCAACTGTTTTAAAAACGGCATCTCCGGCAACAGGCTTTGCAGGTATTCGCGCGTTTTTTGGCTGAAAGATTCATTTTCATTGCCGTGAAAGTAGAATTCAAGGTCAATATTGCCGTTGTCCAAGCCTTCACGCCACGTATATTCCAGTTGGGTATCGGTACAAGAAGCTGCAAGGGTCAGGCTGAGCGATGGATTGCGCGGCATTTGCAAGCCGTGCTTCCCCCAGTATTTAATGAGGGCGATATTGCTGGGCGATCGCCATATCACATGGCCTGGTTCGGGTGGATTGGAAGAGTCGAGAATCAAACGAGACATAACAGAATTACTGAGTTGGAGCGCAAAGAAACGCAAGAATTCGAATGCTGTTGATGTGCTTTGTGTGGTTGGCGCCCTCAAAAACGTTTGAACAGGGCGGAAACACGATTAAACCCTGTTGCATAGTGCATAATTTCTACTTTTGCCGGGAATTCCGGACAGATCAAACTTACTGAAACAAACATGTGGCAAAAAATCCGCCGCTGGGGCGTTGAAATCTATGCGTTTTTCACCACACCTTTTGTGTTGAAAAACTGTCTGGGCATGACAAGCGTCATGGCGCTTTTGTTGATGCTCACTTTCTGGTGGTTGAAATGTTACACCAATCACGGCGAAAGTGTGCAGGTGCCCAGTTACACGGGTATGAGTTTTCGTGAAGCCGCCAAAAAAGCAAGGGCTCGCGACTTCGGGGTGGCGGTAAGCGATTCGATTTATCTGCCTGGCGAACCGCCCGGACAGATCGTTGCGCAGGATCCAAAACCCAATAGCCGGGTAAAAGAAGGTCGAACGATTTATTTTACCGTTACAAAAAACAATCCTGACATCCTGAAAATCCCTGACCTGCGCAGCGGAGATGACTACGAAATTTACTCGCGTCGTCTGACCCGTTTAGGACTGAAACCCCGCATCGTCGCCAGGGCTGCCGACCCCAGCGTAGGTCCAAATACCATCATAGACGTGGTCTATAAAGGTGATACGATTACCGAAAAACTGCGCCTTGAAAGTGTGCCTGTAGAAATGGGCGCTACCATTGATTTTATTGTAAGCGAGGAAGTTACGCTGACTGTCAATATTCCGGATTGCCTGTGTCATACACTTGGGGAGGCCAAATTTTTGTTGCAAACCAGCGAACTGAGTATCGGCACCATCATCAAAGACGCCACGGTGACCGATGAAGAAAGCGCCTATGTGTGGCGGCAATCACCCAAATTCGACCCGCACGGTACGATGCGCAAGGGAGAACGCATTGATCTTTATCTGACCCAGGATCGGCCGGTCAGCTGCCAGTGATTCGACAAAAAAACAAAGCGGGTACAGGCTTATTACAGCTTATACCCGCTTTGTTTTTACCCGGCGGAAATTAGTTGCATCCCATTTCAATCCGCGACAACGCATCATTGTTGGGGAAACAATTGCCCGACATGGTTCCGGCGGGAACGTAACGGTTCATATTCGGATCAAACAGACCGTTTTCCAAAAATTCCACCAGGTCATCCATTTCTGCATCACTCAGTCCCAACGGATGGAAGAAGCCGGAAATTTGCTCAATCGGCACGTTCGGATTCTCCGGAACGCCATTGTTAAAATACGCCACCACTTCGCGCAAAGAACGTTTGCTGGCGCCATGGAAATAAAATCCTACATCTCGCAGGTTGTACAATTGCGGTACTTTGAATTTGTGCATATCGCTCGCTTGTCCTGTAAAGCCGCCGCGCCCTAGGTTGCGTTTATCTGTCGGCCCGGTTCGGAATACGTCAAAGCCACTTTGGTACAAATCATTGACCCCCAAAGCAAAAAACTCGTGCGGTATGCTGTTGAGCGAAGGACTGTTATGGCAACTGGCACAACCCGCCTTGCCAAAAAACAGTAAAGCACCGCGTTTTTGCTGTTCCGACATGGCATTTTTCTCCCCTTTCAGCCAGCGTTGAAAGGGCGCTTCGTTGGTAAGAATGGTACGGAAGTAAGCAGCAATCGCAAATGCTGCCGTTTGTCGGGTGTACCGTTCGTTGGCCGGAATTTCAGGGAATGCCTCGTCGAACATCGCCGTATAACCCAGCGAATCGGTTACTGCCTTGTTTACCACCTGACGATGTACAACCAAAGCGCGTGCGTTATTTGCTTCCAGTCCCTTGAGTCCCTTGAAGTTGATCTCCACCAGGGTATCTTGGTGCCAGACCGACTCGGTACCGGTGTTTACGTCAAAGGAACCAAAAGTACCTGCCCACAATGCATTGGAAACATATGTCAGGTTCATGGTCGGCAATGGCCGCGCGCCCTGGGCATCTACCTCCTCGCCCAGATAAACCGGATGTTTGGAACGGCCTTCGCCACTTTCGCCAAATCCGATGGCGCCATCAGCTACTCCCTGGAAACGACCGGCAGTGAACCCACGCGAAGGAACGTGACAACTGCTGCAAGAGTAGGTTCCCTTTGAAAAAGGGTAATTGGGTTCGAGTGCAAGGCCGGTTTCATAGAACAACATACGCCCCAATGCAACCTTAACCTCAGTGACGGGATTTTTGGCGTCCTGATTAGGCAAGGCTGCGTAATCATCACTTTTCGGCATGACGTACCATTGATACGAACCTGTTTTGGAAAAAAGGTTAAGATCCTGTTCAAGTTGTTTGTCGAGGTTTAGATCTGGATCATGTTCACAGGAAAGCCAGTAGACAGCAAATGCAAGCAAGGAGAAAATAGTAAGTGTTTTTTTCACGAGCAAATAAGGTTTGAATGATGAAAGGATGGAAAAACAGCAGTCACTCCCGCAGCGACGCGGCAGTGCATTTAAATGGGTGCGTAACCAGGTTTATAGAATTACAAAAAAACGGGCAAGAGTGATGCCAAACACATCCCGGCGAACCGGCTCGGTTTTTTTTAATATCTTTTTAATAAGTAAAAAACAAGGGCATCAACATTACCTTTTCAGGCATTATCTCCCATGAGGAAGATACGATAGTCGCTTGAAAAAGAAGCAATCACCTCCTCAATACGCGCTTGTTGGGTATCGGTAATGAATATTTGTCCGAAATCGCGACTGATCAGCAAAGCAACCAACTGACGAACGCGTTGCGTATCCAATTTATCAAAAATATCATCGAGCAATAACAGGGGAGCGACGTTTTTCTTTTGCCTTAATACTTCATATTGCGCCAGCCGCATTGCTAAAAGGAAAGACTTTAGTTGGCCCTGTGAGGCAAATTTTTTCACGGCTTGCCCATTCATCATCAACACCAGATCGTCGCGGTGTGGCCCATAGGTACTTCGTTGCAGCAGGCGGTCCTTATCAAGAGCCTCCGACAAGCGTTGGGCATAGTTGTCGGAAACGAGATCGGAATCATACAGGGCGGCAACCTGCTCCTTATCTGCCGAAATAGCGGAATAATATGCCTCAAATATGGGTTGAAAGCCGGCTACAAAAAGTTTTCGCGCTTCGAAAATTGCAGTTGCCGGCGCCGGCAACTGTCGGTCGAGACTTTCGAGCAAGGCGCCGTCGAAGCGATTTTGCTGGGCGAAAAACTTGAGAAGTGCATTGCGTTGCTTGAGCAAGGCATTGTAAACCACCAAATGATGCAAATAATCGGGTGAAATTTGCGACAAGGTGGTATCCATAAATCGTCGGCGGTCTTCACT
>JANRLZ010000392.1:0-11095 GCA_033762055.1 Saprospiraceae bacterium | reverse complement strand
GCCTGTCGTCTATTATTTTCACGAAGAAGATCTTGCGCCTGCCGGCGCTCGCCGCGATACCGATGCCGAACGCCGGCAGGCGCAAGATCACATGGAGACAATAATTTTCCCGCCGGAAGAGGACGAAGTGAACGAACTACAACTCAATCTCTGGCTGGAAGAATTTAAACAAAGCACGCATTTCGCCGAACTTCAACCGGAGATACAGGAAGAAGTTCGCGGCATTGTCAAAATGTTTTCAGCGTATGCGTTTGATTACCGGGGCGAGCAGCCTGCCGATTGGAAAGTTGGTACGGTTCGCGAAGTTTGTCTTGAACTGTTTCCCCGAAAATTCACCGCAGAAATCGAACATTTTGAACAAATTAGTCCTGTTTTGAGCCGATTCTTTGGCTTTCTGGCCGACAAGCAGTATCAGAAAAACGCGGGCGCCTTGCGCCGGGAACTGGAAAAAATCGCACCCGACATCGTACGCCAGGCTAAAAATCCGCTCAACTGGGGGATGGCGAAAAGCATGATGATGCAAGCGCTGGACGTTGGCGTAGATTTGAACGACGCGCAGGCTTTGGACACATTTATGGCAAACTACACCGCCGGGTTAAACATGCCAAGCCGTTTGCGCCCGGTGCAGCAAAATCCCTTCAAGCACCTTTCCCGCAATGCTATAATAAAAGTAAAATATGCCGACGGCACGATACGCGAGGGAAAGTTCAAGCGATTGGAAGAAGATTTAAAGGCGGGAAAGTGTGCGTTGCTGTAGCCTGCGCGTCGCAGACATTCCAGGTTTTGAAAACCTGGAATGTCTCGAATCCCCCACCCCTCCCCTCCCGTCCGCTACCCGACCAAAGTGGAAATTACAAATATGAATTCATACCTTTTCAACCGTACCCCTTGGAGGTTACCAAATATTCCGATAACATTGCAGCAGAAAACAATCAAAACACCCGCCCAGCCACCCGATGACGAAACTCCGACTGCTCTCCGTACAGTTCGACACCCCTATTGAACCCTGGGAACTGCCCGCCTTCCGCGGCGCCGTGGCTGCCAAAGCCGGCTACCAGCACGAACTGTTTCACAACCACGACAATACCTCCGGCGGCTATCACTACCGCCTGCCGCTCATCCAGTACAAACAGGAACGCGGCATGCCCATGCTCGTCTGCCTCAACGAAGGCATCGAAGAACTCCACCACTTCTTCTCCCAACCCGACTGGACGCTCGACCTCAAAGGCCGACAAGCCCCCGTGCGGATCAAACGATTGGATGTGAAGCAGTATAACCTCGGCGCATGGGACAAAACCTTCCGCTACCATATCCGCGACTGGATCGGACTGCGCGACGAAAGCTACGGCGTCTACACCCGCCTCAACGGCGCAGTGGAACGCCTCGCCCACCTCGAACGCATCCTGCAAAACCAACTGGTCGGACTCCTCTCCCAGCTCGGCTGCTCGCCCGAAAACGAGGTCGCCGTCCGCATCCAGCACCTGCAACGCGAACGCTGGGTCACCTTCAAAGGCATCAAAGTGCTGGCCTTCTCCCTGGAATTCACCGCCAACGTCGCCCTGCCGAATTATATCGGACTGGGGAAAGGATGTAGCATGGGATGGGGGGTGGTTAAGGGGTTGGGGGTTGAAGGTGAGGGAAATAAAATTGCTCAATCAACGCAAAAAGCCAAGTGAATTCTCAAGTGTCGTATAATCTGGCGAAATCGCCACATGATTTATCTTGAACCATTTTTAAACTAAATTGCGTGATAAACGGATCAAATCATTACCTTTTAGCCATACTCTCAAAACTTGGCTTAAGCGAAAAGTCAGGTTCTTTTGAGGATAAAAAAGTGTTTAATGCTATGCGTTGGGCCGCAGGCGGGCATGATTTTTCAAGTGTGAAAAATCAAATAGTTGGGCTTCAACCCGTATTGGCTACCCTTAATAATGGTCAGTCAAAACATTGGTTTCAACCCAGACCGCTGACTCTATCCGATGATTTTTTTCCAACTTTGGAAGTTTCGCCTTCACCTGACGACGTTCAAAAGCAAATAGCCGCACTAAAAAAAGCAGTGGATACTGCAAACGGCGATTTACTTACCATACTTCATTATCACGGCTCGTCGCTTGCTGTTTGCAAGGAACTCTCTGATCTGCCGTTGTACGATTTTGTAAAAACTGCTGCGGCTATATTGCATTGTTTGGAAAAAGGCAACGGCAAGTTGCGGCTTATGGGCGGGAGCATCAGTGGCGTACAGACTTTTTTGTACGACATCGTATCAAAAAATGCCGCTAAAAATCTCAAGGGGCGATCATTTTACATGCATTTGCTGGCAGATTCGGCAGTTTTTAGTCTGTTAAAAAAATTGGACTTGCCACGTGCCAATGTGCTATACGCCTCGGGAGGTTCTTTTTTCGTGCTTGCTCCGAGTACAGATGCAACCGAGGCGGCATTGAACAATTGGGTAAAGGAAACGCTAGAATGGTTTTTCAAAACCCACAAAATGAGGCTGTTTTTGGAGACAGGTAGCCTCGAAGTAGAGACGGCATCACTTTTGAGCGGCGGATTGCCTAGGGTTTTCAACGATCTACAAACCCAGCTTCGAAACGATAAAAAACATCCTTTTGCGAAGCAGTTGCTCGAAAATTTTGAGGACTTGTTTGAGCCGCACGGCGACGGAGGAGATGTCAAGAGGGACGCAATCACAGGGGACGAGCTCAGTCAGGGAGAGGAATTTGTCCTATTTGAAACTGCGCCGGATGGTACCGAGTCTTTTATTTCGAAGACAACACAAGATATTCGGGAACTTGGCAATGAATTGCGCCGAGCCAATTTTTGGGTCACCAGCCACCAAAAATTAAAGACTTCGGGTTTGATTCAAATAGAGCAGGCAGGTGTATGGCAAACGCTTTTTGAAAGCCACCCAACGGAAACATTGCCCGAAGGCAGTATCGTTAGGCTATTCAATAAGTTTGATTTCACATCGTCAAGTACGCCTTTGGGTGTTGAATTTTATGGCGGCAATGACCAGCCCTACGTCGATCTGAAACATAGCGACGAACCCAAAACTTTCAGTGAATTGGCTGGCGAACCCGATAAAGAGCGAAAAAACAAATATCAAACTGACCCGCCATGGCAATTGCTTGAATTTAAACGCTTTGGCGTGCTGCGTATGGACGTAGACGGCTTGGGTAAAATTTTTGAAAATGGGCTGCCTACCCTCGCGCATTACTCCGCATTAAGCCGCTCACTTGACTGGTTTTTCAAGGGTCACTTGAACCACATTTGGGAAAATGGTTCAGTTAGTAATGATGGCAGCGACCCGGAATTTTTCAAATATAACAAATGGACGCAAATTTTATATGCTGGCGGGGATGATCTTTTTCTCGTTGGTCGCTGGGATTGCCTGCTTGATTTCGCTTTCAAAATCCGGCAAGCCTTTCACCATTATACCTGCGAAAATAAATCTATCGGGTTGTCCGGCGGCGTCTCACTTGTCACCCACAAATACCCAATCATGAAGGCGGCTGACCAAGCCGGTGCATCTGAAAAAAAGGCAAAACGCCATCAAAAAGAGGGGCATTTCAAGAAAAACAGTTTCACTTTGCTGGGCGTGCCGCTTCACTGGCCGACCGAATTTGAAATCGTACAATCACTAAAAGAACGTCTCGTCGAAGCCCGGCAAATGCGTGAAAAACCGATGCCGCAAAGTATTCTGATGAAAATTGCAGCATTTCACGAACAGCGAGCATTGCAAGAAAAACTTGGAGAGCCGCCAAGTTGGCGTTGGCGTATCGCCTACGACCTTACCCGCGCCCGCGAGCGAGCGCGGGGCAACCCACAAGTCGCTACTCTGCTCGACGAGTTGACGGTTTCGATTTTTACCGGCCGATACAATTTTGAAAGTGATCAAGAAAAATCCGCGCGTGTTCACGAGTTTTTCGATTTGCTGATGGTGTCCATTCGCTGGGCAGAACTGGAATTACGGCATCGCCGCGCATTAAAAAAATTAGAAAATCACAGTTAAAAACTTCAAATATGGCACAAGGTCAATCACATCATCAACCACGCTCCGGTGGCGGCGGAAACGCGATGCCCCAATTCGATCCAAAATGGGTTTCAGAAGCCATTGATAATGATGCTATCGAATTCATGGAAAAATTCGGGCTTCATCTATGTGCAAAACAACCCGGCGACAACCGTCCAGGGTTCAACGCGATGACCACTGCACAAATTCGGAACGTGTTCAGCGAGGTGAAGCGAATCGGCGCGCGACTCGAAAACTGGGAAGAGGAATACCCCGCCTTCCTGATGCTGCGCCCAAAAATTGCCTACAACACAGCCCGTGCGGTGCAGCGCACCCGTGACTCCCGAATGATGGATTTTAAAAAAGTCTTCGACGAGGCGCACGGACAGGTAAACGACTCCGAGACATTTCGCCGCTTTATGATGCTCTTGGAAGGCATCATCGCTTATCACAAAGTGGCTGGCGGTAAAGACTGAACCAATTTACAACTATAAAATTTTTTGAGCCATGCCTCATTTAATAAAAAAAATCATCATTCGCGGACATATCCTTGCCGAGTCTGGCATCATGGTCGGTGGCAACAACACTGCCTTTGAAATCGGCGGCACAGACAAAACTGTTGTTCGAAATCCGGTGACTCGTTTGCCTTATATACCTGGCTCGTCCATCAAAGGCAAAATGCGCTCGCTTTTTGAGTTGTCGCGTGGCACGATTCAGGAAGATAGCCGGGTCTTTGGCCCCACTCAAAATCCAAAGCACGAAGCCGCTCAATTTTTCGGACATATCAATCGAAACGACGAAAGAAAGCAGCAACCCAGCCGCCTCATCGTCCGCGACGGTGAACTTTTGAATCCACAGGATTTGAAAAATGCCGAACTTGAATACACTGAAGTCAAAGCGGAAAATTCGATTGACCGAATCACTTCGGAAGCAAATCCGCGCTTTTTTGAACGAGTGCCGAAGGGCGCGAGGTTTGGTTTGAACATGGTCATCAATGTTTTCGACCATGATACGAATGGAGAGAATTTTCTAAAATATGCACTCGAAGCACTCGAACTCGCGCAGGACGATTACCTCGGCGGCGGCGGTTCCCGAGGCAATGGTCAGGTGCGTTTTGTGATTGAATCTATCGTCGAACGCCCGCGCGAATATTATAGAGGCGAAAAAGAGCAAACACATGTTGATATTCCAGCCAAATTTCAAAAAGAGGCAAAATGACTCCATTTTCAGCCATAAAACTCAAATTCAACAGCCCGCTGCACCTTTCTATGGGCGGCTTTGATTACGACGAAAGTCTCCAATGGCTGCCGTCTGATACCTTGTCGGCGGCACTGGTGGCTTGTGCGGTGCAGGTTTCCGAAAGCTCGATGTCGAATGAGGAGGTCGAAGATTTCCTCTGCGGATTTCAGGTCAGTTCGGCTTTTCCGTTCTTTGGGGAGGAATATTTTTTTCCAAAACCGCTGCTTGATGGGCTGCAAATTGACGACCCCGATGAACGAAAAGCAGAAAAACAAGTCGTGTGGTACGGCAAGTCGTGGTTTGAAAAATGGCTGAACGACTCGAGGGATCAATTCAACGTGTCGAAATTGTCGGAAAATCACCGCTTTTTGAGTGATGTCGCCGCTGCCCGCGACACTGTTTTTATGAAAACAAATGTGGAGCAGCGCGTCGTCGTGCCGCGAACAGGCGACAGTGAAGAAGCCGATGCAAATACGTTTTATCAAGAGCGGGTGTATTTTGAAAAAGGCGCAGGGCTGTTTTTTCTTTTTGAAATAAAGGAGGAAAAGTGGCGGACGCTTTTTGAAGCCGCTCTTCGATTGCTCGGCGACAACGGCATCGGCACCGATCGCACCACGGGCAACGGCTGTTTTGATTTTGAAAAAACCATGCTGCAATTCAATCTGCCCAACCCGACAACTGCCCAAACACACATTGCTCTGAGCCTTTTTTGCCCGAAAAAAGAGGAAATTGACACTAAAATGCTGCTTTCGAGCGGCTACCAACTCATCAAACGCGGCGGCTACCTCGCCAGCCCCTCCAACGAAAACTGGACGGCGTGGCGCAAACGCTCGGTTTGGATGTTTCGGGAAGGGTCAGTTTTTCCCGCTTCGATGAAGGGGAAATTTGTGGACTTACAGCCTTCTATTTTGAAAAATCAGGCTTCTGCTCATCCTGTTTGGCGGGATGGGAGAGGGTTTTTTGTTTAAATTCTCAAATTAACTTCTTATGGAGAGGTTGCCAAACAAGTATGTCTGTCTTGAATGCATGGGGCTTAGGCACCATTACTTAAGTTCGCCAGTGGTGAGAAGTGAGTTTGATGAAGATGAAAAATTTGTAAAAGACAAATTCTTTATTGCATGCTGCGGATGTGATACTATCTCCAATGTAGAAGAGCTAAGGGAAGATAATACAAATGATTTGGTTTCGTGGGAAATCTTTCCGCCGAGAGAAGAATCAATTATCAAATTAAAAAAACTCAAAAATACTGACGATAAAATTGTTAAACACTACAAAAGAACAATTAAACATTTCAATGAACCAGAAGGTGAAGTTGATTGTGCAGCCAATCTTCGAATGTTGATTGAGGGTATTTGTTCCTTTTTAAAAATCGAAAAGGGTGTTATTCAGAAAAATGGAAAAGTCATCAATAGTAGTACGCTAGAAGGCAAAATATTGGGATTAGCCCAGAAAGGATACCTTATTGAGCGAATTGCTGAAACTTTACATCAATTACGGTTCTTAGGAAATGAAGCACTTCATGAACTTGAACCTCCTCCAAGAGAAGAATTGCATCTCGGAATAAGAATTATTGAAAATGTAATAGATTCTTTATTTGAAATTTCACATATTGGGAAAGAATTGGAAACTAAAAGAGTTGAAAGGCAAGCAACAAAAACAAGAAAAGATAGATAAATGAAAATTAAAATTAAAACCCTCACCCCTATCCACATTGGCACAGGCAGAGAATTGCAACCACAGTTCGACTACCTACCTTTTGCCAAATCGGTGGCGGTGCTGGACGAGCAGAAAGTCCTCGAAATCTTCGCGGGTGGCAGCCAAGCCAACGTTGAGGACATTAACCGCTGGGTCAACATGATTGACCAGCGAGAGCCACTGCTGCCTTACCTCAAAACCCGCCGTCCAGGGCTTGTCGCCGCCGATCTTGGGCGCGAAATCGCTCTTGCCGATACTGAAGGTTTTGGCAATATAAAAGCCATCCGCGAGCAACTGCACGACCTCGATGGTTTTACCGGAAAAGAAGGCACCTTTCACGCAGAAATAAAAGCCATCCGCGAGCAACTGCACGACCTCGATGGCAGCGGAATATTGCCCGGTTCGTCCCTCAAAGGTGCGATTCGGACGGCTTTGCTCACCCATTTTATTGACCGCGAAGACGGACGAGCGGTCAAGAGCAACTTCAATTTGCGCGACCGCCGCAACAATTTCACCGCTACAAATCTCGAAAAAAAGTTTTTTGGCGAAAAGCCAACCGAAGATTTGCTGCGCCTGCTGCGCGTCGGTGATGCCGTTTTTTCAAAAACTGAAATCCTGAAAACAGAAGTCCTAAATCTCAAACGCGACGATTGGCAGCGCGAAACACGCCTTGAAACCTGGGTCGAAGCAATCCCCGCCGGACAGGTAGCAGAATCACGACTGCAAATCAGCACCGAACCGCGCCACCAAAAATATCTCGGCAACCGAGACCGCACTGCCGTCGACGCCTTGCAACCCGAACGGCTTTTCAAAATCATTACCGACCACACGCGGCGATTGGTAGAAGGCGAACTCAAATTTTGGAAAGAAGAAGAAGGGAACCCGGGCGAATTGGGCGACTATTGCGCAGCGATGCAGGATATTATGGAAACAATCAGTGGCTGCGATGCCAGGTCATGCGTCCTCCGGTGCGGCTGGGCGAGCGGCTGGAAATCCATGACAGGCGGCTGGCAACGCCATTTGACCGATGAAGTTTATTACGATTTGGTCTTGGCAATGCGCCCGCGCCACCCGTCGAATCTGACGTTCCCGAAAACTACGCGCTTTCAGCAATCAGGTAAGCCGATGGGCTTTCTCAAATTGACAATAATTTAAAATTCAAAAACATCTCTATGCCAAAAGTTTTTATCAGCCATAAATCGGAGGACAAATCAGTCGCTATCAAAATCAAAAGCCATCTTGAAAAGTGCTTTGTCTCGTGTTGGCTTGACAAAGATGATTTGATTGGCGGTCAAAACCTGAATGATGCTTTTTTGGTAGGCATTGGCGGTCGCAAAACCATCGCACTTGTATCTGAAAAATACATGGAATCAACACATTGCCGCAACGAGTTTGGCTGGGCATTCGACCAGGCGGCAGATAATATTATCCCTGTTTTGATGACTGACCGCAACACACTTTTAAAAAAAGCACAGGATTCCAATTTTCACAAAATGGCGCAGGTATTGAAAAACAATCTTGCCATTGAATTTGACCCATACAACCCATCGGTCGCGTTTGAGAAAATAGCAAAGGCAGTTCATCTCGGTGAGGCGGTCTGGTTTCAACCGATAATTGAAAAAACGGTAGGTGGGCAAAAATTGCAAATCATTGAATTCGAACATGCCGGAACTATTCCATCCGATCTTTTTAAAAGCTGGGACGTTAGACTGGATGATTTTGTTTCTATTACCGATTCGGATAATCGCCCCATCAAACGCAATATTCCGGTAGCAATCGGGGGGCGTGGGCCAATTTGGTTTTATGCTCACCTTGTCATTCCGTTTGCCAACAACCGCGAAGTTTTTATTTTCAATTCGAGTGGAGAATATATCTGTGCCTATGCCCGGCGAGACCAAGCCTCTATGCTTGGTACAGTGTTGAAAGAGTGAAATCCTGGTATAGCCGCTTCTACGAAATCATTACATTCATCAATGGTTTAGAAAGTGTCCATCAAACCCACCCTCTTCATCGGCTCCTCCAAAGAAGGCGCCGCCATCGCCCATCTGGTAAAAAAACACCTTTCCCATTTCGCCGACTGTACGGTTTGGGACGAGTCGGGCGTGTTCCCGCCGAATGAAAACTTCCTGGTGTCATTAAATAATGCCTTGAGCTTGTACGAATATGGCGTTTTAGTCGCAACGGCCGATGACAAAAAGATTTCAAGAAAAAAACAAACCGAGTCGGCTCGTGATAATGTCATTTTTGAATTCGGCTTGTTTATGGGCCGGCTGGGCAAACAAAAAGCATTCCTGATCAAGGAGAAAAGCATCGTCCCGCCCAGCGATCTTTTTGGTATTTCAATTCCGGAGTTTACAGATCAAAACCCACCAGACATTGAACAGCAGATTCAAGCGTGTTGCCAAACCATTATCGCTCACATACAGTCTCGAAATGGTCTTTTCGATGGTGGCATATACCCGTCCATACCATTGGCCTATGGTTATTTCACCAATTCGATTTTACCCGCCATCAAACAATTGGAAGAAAAAGGGAAGTTGGTGCGAGCCGCAGGTAAAGAAATGGAACTTCGTTCCTACAAATTCAGCATCCTGATTCCGGACGACCTGCGACATGACATGAAGGATAAAGTGACGGTGAAGAAAAACAGGGAAAAATGGATTCAATTGGAAATCCCGACTTCCAACACCCGTTCCTACAACTTTTATATCGTTGAATCTGACTGGGGCAATCCGGACTTAACAATTTATGACATTCCCACTACTTTGAATGCCCTTCATCAAGCGATCAAAGAGTTTGTAGGAAGTACTTCTTTGGGTCGCACCCAGGGGGAAGACATTGTGGAAAAACGGGAAATTCGCTCGTTCCAACGCGTTTTGGATGCCCAGATAAATGAGCATCCGTTCACCGAGGGTTTGGTAGATACCGAAATTGTCGATATTTGACCCTTCAAGGAACGGCAGCCAAAACAGGCAGGTTATTTTGCTCACATTCCTTAGTATTCAAAAGCCGCCGAACGATGTACAGAGGGTTGTTTCTTCTCGCCCTGCTTTTTTCTGCATGGTCTTGCAGCACCCGTAAAAAAATGCAACCACGCCTTACCCTTCCTTTCCAGGAATATTCTGTAAAAGATCCCGTCAGGCAGGAAATTGATGAAATTTATTCGCTCCTGACCTATGCGCTGGTGTATGCCAACTGGCAACCCGGGACGGTGCCGCGCAACCAGCGAAGGGGCTATAATATCGGCGCAGTGTTGGTGGATAAAAACAATCTGCCGGTGTATTACGGGCTGAACTGCATCAACTCCACCGATAATGCCACACAACACGGAGAAGTACGGGCCATCACGGAATATTTGGAAAAAAATCGCTGTTTCAACCTCGACGGGTTCACCATTTATACCAGTCTCGAACCCTGCATCATGTGCGCAGGCATGATGACAATGACCGATATTGACCGGGTGGTTTACGGACAAAAAGACGTGGATTTCAGTAACGGGCTCGAACGGCTTGCCCTGGATACCCGCGCTTATGGCGGATATGGCCCGTTCAAACGAACGACCCGGGCTGACGCATCGCCCAGTCCGTTTCGAGTCCGCCTGGATGCGCTTTACCAGCAATTTCTGGCAAACGAACAGGAAAAGATTTTAGCCCGCTTTCTCAGCGGCACAACAGCCGAACAGGTCTATCAGGAGGCTTCGACCGCATTCATTAACTATCAGGTTAAACACCCTGCAAACGAGGCGATTTATCAAGCCGCGAAGCAGTTCTATGAAGAAAACAAGGCGTATCCGAAGCCTTGATGTGCGCAGCATTCCAAAAACAGGTTTTTTTTGCCATTTTTTGTTAAAATTTTAACAAAAAATGGCAAAAAACTGCGGAGAAATTTTGGTTTTAATTCATGCTGGTTCAATAACTTTGTCCTGAAAATCGACTCTTCCATCCCTTCTCCAGTATATGAGGATTGCGACAGAAGCCAGCAGGCCATGATGGTTGACTTCATTGTCTCTTCCATCCCTTCTCCAGTATATGAGGATTGCGACGCCAGCTATTTCTTCTTTTTGCGAACATCCTTGAACTCTTCCATCCCTTCTCCAGTATATGAGGATTGCGACTTGGGGAAGTTTTTGATCTTCCTGCCGTAGCAAAT
>JANRLZ010000391.1:0-8422 GCA_033762055.1 Saprospiraceae bacterium | reverse complement strand
GCTTCGGAATTGACGACCTGAAAATCTTTGAACCTTCGGAAAAAGACCTGACCGGTATAAAGATTGAGACCCTCGGAGAAAACGAAGAGTGCGGGCTTGCGCTCGACCAAATTGCTTTTACATTTACCAACATCGGCAGCTTGCCACAAACCGGTATCCAGGTGGCATGCAGCATCAACGGTGCAGCGCCGGTGCTGAGCAATGTAATCGGAACCCTGAACGTCGATAACAGTATAACCCACACCTTCAGTGTTCCGTTCGACAGCCGCGATGGCGCTTTTGAAATCAAATGCTGGACGCTGCTAAACGGCGATGCCGCCCCGGCCAACGATACCGCTGTCTATTTCATCAGTCACTTGCCCCGGCCCGTTCCCTATCAGGAAAACTTTGAGTCCCATGTCTCTCCGCCTGCCGACTGGGAGTATGTTCCGTCATTTGGTTTTTCCGTGACCAATTCACACAACAACCTTTCCAAGGTGCTGGCATTTAACATGTACGAATTTAATCCGGAATTTTCGGCAGAAATGCCGCGTATGGGCGTCATTCAAGCCGGCGATTCCCTGCAATTCAGTTACCGCATCACCGAATTCAGCACGCAAGGGCAAACCGCCACTTTCCTGCAGGGAGGTACCGCCATTTATCTGGAAGTTTCTACCGACTGTGGCGAAACTTATGAGATACTCAACACGATCAACTCTTTTAACCATACGCCGGCGGTTGGCTTGCGCACCCGCAAAATCAGCCTGAACGATTATGCCGGGCAATCCGTCAAGTTCCGATTCCGCGGCGAATGGGGTGCGGGCGATTTTTGGTTTGACCTGGATAATATCAACCTCCTCTCCTGTCCGGGCGACATGGATTTGAGTGCCGATATTACTCCGGCAACGCCCGGCGCCGCCGATGGCGCGGCTACGGTACAAGTGGGATTGGGCAACCCGCCCTACACCTTCGAATGGAGCAATGGCAGCACCGGACAAACGGTCGCCGGGCTCGAAGCAGGAGCCTATACGATTACCGTTTCGGATGCGTTTGGGTGCAGCGACACCCTGGCGTTGGTGCTCGGCAGTTCCAGTGTTTACGATCTCGAGGATATGGCCAGAATGAAGATTTACCCCAACCCGACGAGCGGGTTTGCAACCCTGGAGTTCACTTTAGGTCGTTCGGTGGAGGCATCTGTCGAAATTTTACACCCTCAAGGCCAGCGAGTGGCTTATTTTTCGACAGAAATAAATGATCGGTTGGTAAAAACGTTTGATTTGAACGGGTTTCCGGATGGTATCTACCTCGTCATCTTGCGGACCGAAGGGAAAATCAGTACAACCAAATTGATCAAAAACCAATAACCTCGTTTCAATATCCATTCAAATTCTGCATACTACTTGCTTATGTTGCTTAAAAAATCACTTTCATTGCTGCTGTCCCTCTCACTGGTTTATACATTGAGCGCGCAGCACGCCTCCTTTTTCACGCTGGCTTCTGCCGAACAAGCGCTGGCGACCCGGAATGCAGCGATGGCGCCAGTGCCACAAAAATTTGACGCCTATCAACTCCATCTCAACGACTTGAAGGCGCTGCTGGCCACCGCCCCCTGGGAATCTACGGCGGCCGCAGCCCGCCAGGCTTGTGTGGCAGAAATTCCGATTGCCGGCGGAGCGGCAGAGCCCTTCTCCATCTGGCAAGTTGCCATGCTTGATGCGGAACTGGCTGCCGCCTATCCGGAGATTCGTACGTATGCCGGCGTTTCGCTTCGCGATGCGCGCCGCACCATTCGATTCAGTGTAACCCCCCGCGGCTTCCGCGCCATCGTGATGAACCCCGACCTGTCGGCAGCGATGATCAAACCGGTAAACCCTGCCGAACCGGAAGGGACTTATATGGTTTATCATTACGCCGATGCCGCCGAAAATCCCCTTAAAGGCTTGCGTACCGGCATTGCCGAAGATGGAAGCGTCTGGTTTGGCGAGCCACAAGATCGCTACGTACCCCCTGCCGAAGAACGCGGAGAAGAAATTGAGCCCGTTCGGCTCAAGGTGTTTCGGTATTGCGCGGCCGCTACCGGTGAGTTTACACAAGACCACGGCGGTACCAAACCGCTTTCGCTGGCTGCTGTTACGGAGTACACCAATGTGATCAGCGCCATCTTTGAACGCGACATCGCCATCCGTCTGCAACTGACCGCCGCCACCCAATATGTGATTTTTCTTGATCCGGCCAACGACCCTTACAACCTCGGACCCACGGTACAGGACTATATGGCCCAAAACCCGGAAGTGCTGAATACCTATACCAACTTCAATTCGCATGACCTTGGCCATGTCTACACGCGTTATCTGGGGGGATCTGCCATTGGTGTGGCCGGCGGACTGGGTGTTGCCTGCGGCGCCAGCAAAGCGGCCGGCTGTTCGGCGGGCCTGGGTTTGGGTGATTACGGCGATGGATTTATTTCGGTGGTCGGCCAGGAAGTAGGTCACCAGTTGGGTGGCGGACACACCTGGAATCGTTGCAACGGCGGTGGCGGACGCAATGGAGGTACGGCCTTCGAACCGGGTAGCGGCAGCACAATCATGTCGTATGCCGGCGCCTGTCAGTCGGACAATATTCAAGATTACTCCGACCTGTACTATCACGCCGGCAGCATTCAGGAGATTCGGTATTATTCGACGGTGGCCGCATCTTGCGGTTCGTTTCAGGAGAAACCCAACCACCTTCCGGAGGTTTCACTTTCCTATCCGGAAAACTTCAACATTCCGATTTCCACCCCCTTTGAACTCAACGGCACGGCGTCTGATCCGGACGGCGACCCCTTGAGTTATTCCTGGGAAGGAGTGATTTATGGCGATGAAACCCCGCTTGGTCAACCGCTGGGAAGTACCGCTACTTTCCGTTCGTGGCCGGCTGTAGATGTTACGAATCGTTATTTTCCACGACTTAGCACCATTCTGGCCAATTCTTTCAATCCTGCGGAACAATTGCCCACTTATACCCGCGATTTGAAATTCCGTTTTACAGCCCGCGACAACAAACCCGATGGCGGCGGCGTCGCCTGGGCGGATGTTGAATTCAGGGCAGTGGAATCGGCCGGGCCGTTTTTGGTCTCTTTCCCGAATACCGGCTCCGATGTGATGCGGGTAGGCGAACTCACGCAGGTTTTGTGGGATGTGGCCAACACCAACGGCACGCTGGTCAATTGCCAGCATGTCAATATCCGGTTGAGTATTGATGGTGGACAAACCTATCCGTTCATGCTGGCTGCCAATACGGAGAACGACGGCAGCCACTATGTGCTGACACCCAACGAAATTACCAATAATGCCCGCTTGCGGGTAGAAGCCGCCGACAATGTGTTTTTTGATATTTCCAATGCCAATTTCAAAATCGAGGCGCCTGTTGCCCCCTCTTTAACACTGGGGCTTTCCTCGGATGGCAGCACGATTTGTTTGCCCGACAATTTCAGCACCACCATTCAAACTGCCGGTGTCCTGGGTTACAATACGCCGATCACCCTATCGCTGATCGGCAATCCGCCTCCCGGCGCCACTGCTACATTCAGTACCACCACCCTCAATCCGGGAGAAAGTGCAACCCTGGACGTGGATTTGAGCAACGTTGCCGTCGAGGGCAGTTTCTCGTTTACCATTCAGGCCGTTTCCGGTACCGAAACCATGCTGCGCCCGGTTTCCCTGTTTTTACGCCGCAACGATTTTACCGGTTTTGCCCTGCAAACGCCTCCTAACGGCGCTACAAACCAGTCACTGGTTCAAACGCTCCGCTGGAGCAAAGGCCTGGATGCCGACAATTATGATGTCCAGTTTTCCGACAGTCCGGCGTTCACCAATATCCTGGCAGCGTCGAATGCCACCTCGCTGGATTCATTGAAAATCAATTTCCTGCTGGAAAAAGGCAAAGCCTACTACTGGCGCATCCGACCGCGCAACGAATGCGGTGTACACGCCTGGTCGGTACCCTTCTTCTTTTCGACATTCCCGGAAGCCTGTATCAATTTTACGGCCAACGACCTTCCCAAAAATATCTCAGCCAACGGCACCCCAACCGTCGAATCCCAGATTACGGTGGTGCAGGGCGGCGCTATCAGCGATCTGGTTATCAGCGAGATAGACGGGTTTCACGAGTATTTCCGCGACCTGGAAGCCAGCATCATCAGCCCGCAAGGCACCGAAATTTTACTGTGGAAAGATCGTTGTGGAAGTTACAACGGCAGTTTCACGTTTGGTTTTTCCGACCTCGCGCCGGCATTCCTTACCTGTCCGCCCAATTCCGGCCAAACCTTTAAACCAGCCAACCCGCTTGCACCCCTGCTCGGACAAAATTCAACCGGCGCCTGGAAGTTGCGTATCAAAGACAAAGCCATCTCTTCCGGCGGCGTACTGGAAAATTTCAAACTCCAGTTCTGTCAGTCGGTAACGCCTCAACCGCCTTTTGTGGTAAACAATCTGGTAATGTCCCTTTCTTCCGGTTCCGACCGAATTATTACGCCCGATTTCCTGTTGGTTGAAGACCCGAATAACACACATGCACAATTGGTGTACACAATGGTGACCAAGCCGGAACATGGCTGGGTAGACAAGGCCGGCTTCGGCGCACTGGCGCCCGGCGATCAGTTTACCCAGGCCGATATTGATGCAGGCTGGATTCATTATTATGATTTTGGCGGCCACAACGACCCCGACGGTTTTTACTTTGTCGTAACCGACGGCGAAGGCGGTTTCCTCGGTACGCCCAAATTCATCGTACAGCCCTTGGTGAGCGCGCTCGAACCGGGAAGTGAAAAACTTGATTTCAGTTTATTCCCCAACCCCTCTCACAGCGCTACCTGGGTAGCTTTCAGCCAGGTTTTATCCTCCGACGCCCGTATCAGCCTGTTTAATACAGCAGGCCAATTGGTAAGTGTGGAAGAATTGCCGACCGGCCAGACAAAAGTGCAAATTCAGTTGGGGCAATTGCCCAAAGGCATTTATGTCGTACGCGTCGAAACCAAACAGGGCGTGGGCGTGCGGAAATTGGTTGTAGAGTAGAAACTGGTCTAAAAAATCGGTTTTACACACAACCAAGCGACGCATTTGGCGTCTTTAGTTTCCAAAAAGGGTACCCTTTGAAATCTTTTATTACACACAAACTTTCCGAGCATACTTGCTTCGGAAAGTTTGTTTTTTGTTTTGAGAAGTTGCAACATCACTTGAATTACCGTACAACATGAACAGCAAATTCAAATTACTCCTGCTATCGCCTTTTGTCGCCTTAGGTTTTGTCTCGGCACAGGCCAATTATTTCGACATTGCCAAAAACATGGAAATCTTCGCCAATGCCTACCGAGAAGTCAATCACTCTTACGTAGATGCGCTCGATCCCAATCAGGTCATGCGGCGCGGACTGGATGCGATGCTCGAAGGTCTAGATCCTTTTACCAACTACATTTCTGAAACCGACATCGAAGGTTATCGCATTCAGGTTGACGGCAAATACAACGGCTTGGGTGCTTCCGGTGAAAAAATAGGCGATTATGTGGTACTCATCGAAATCATCGAAAACAGTCCGGCGCACAAGGCCGGCCTTAAAGTCGGCGATGCGTTGTTGAGCATTGACGGGCAAAGCGCCAGGGGGCGCACCCAGCAAGAGGTACAGGATTTTTTACGCGGTTTTCCGGGTACCAAAACCGAACTGGTCGTGCGCCGTCCGGGTGAAGCCAAAGACCTGAAAATCACCCTCGAACGCGCCGAAGTTAACATTCCCAATGTGCCGCACTACGGCCTGGTCGCCGACGGGATTGGTTACATCAATCTCACCACTTATTCCGACGGTGCATCGCTGAATATTTCGAATGCATTAGGCGAATTAAAAAAGAAACACCCGGGCCTGAAAGGTGTGATCCTTGATCTGCGCGACAATGGCGGCGGTTTGCTGCACGAAGCGGTCAGCATTGTCAACATTTTTGTTCCGCAAGGCGAGCTGGTAGCCAGCACCCGCGGTAAAGTGCCGGAATGGGACCTGAATCTGCGCACACAGGTTTCACCACTCGATAAAGATATTCCATTGGTGGTATTGATGAACAAAATGAGCGCATCGGCGAGCGAAGTGACCGCAGGCGCTTTGCAGGACCTCGACCGGGCTGTCATCATGGGCCAGCGCAGCTACGGCAAAGGACTGGTGCAAAACACCAAGGAACTGGGTTACAACGCCCGTATCAAACTGACGACCGCCAAGTATTACGTCCCTTCGGGGCGTTGTATTCAGTCGGTGCGTTACAAAGACGGTGAGCCGGTGGATATTCCGGAGGCCGAACGCGCGCAATTCAAAACGCGCAACGGCCGTATTGTACTCGACGGCGGAGGCATCAAACCCGATGTTATTCTGCCGCACGACACCGCAACCGGGGTGGTTAAAGCCTTGCTCGAGCAGCATGTGATCTTCGATTATGCCACCCAATTTGCACAAAACCGTCCGGGTATTGATTCCATCGAAATTTTCGAGTTCAAAGATTTTGATGATTTTACCCGTTTTGTGCAAGCCCGCAATTTTGATTATGAAACCCAGTCGGAAAAAAAATTAGCCGAGTTGCGCGACATAGCAGCACGTGAAAACTGGCCGCTTGACGGCGAAATCAAAACGCTGGAAGAAAAGATCAAAGCCGAAAAACGGGGTGAAATTGCTCGGCAGCGTGAACGCATCCTGCATGAAATTGAACAGGAAATTGTGGGGCGCTACTATTTCCAGCGGGGGAAAGTGCGGAAAAACTTGGTGAATGATCCGGAGGTGAAAGAAGCCGTGAAATTGCTCAATGATCCGGTACGTTATCAGTCCATCCTGTCGGGGAAATAATCCGGTTTCGGCCATTTTCCGACAAAGTGCCTATCGGTATCTGTTAAGATTTTCAAAAACGACCTGATTTACCAAAAGCACGCGCTATTTTTGAAGCTGCTTTTGAAAGCAAAAAATTCTCTCACAATTAAAAGCACACTTTTTACTCATGAAAAAAGCGATTTTTTTCTTCGCCTTCTTCCTCGCTTTCGGCATTGCAGCCGCTGATGCACAATCTTGCGGCAGCGCTACAGCCGGCAAAGCCTGCTGCGCCAACAAAGCAGCCAAAGCGGCTTCTGCCGACGCCAACATCGAAAAGCGCCAGGCAGAAGACGGTTCCATCAGCTACGTTCGCAAAGAAGCCGACGCACAAGGCAACGTAAAATTCGTAAGCGTACAATACGACGAGGCTTCCAATGCTTTTGTAAATGTAGCGCCCAAATCGGCAACGGCCGGCGCAACGGCAACGGAAGGCATGGTTAAAAAATCCTGCTCCGCCAGCGAAGCCAAAGCTTGTTCTGCCAGCGAAAAGAAAGCATGTGCCGGTGGCGCTTCTGCCGGTAAAGCCTGCTGCGCAAAACCTGCCGCCACAAGCGAGAAGAAATCAGAGCAATAATTCTTGCCAGAAATATTGATCCAAAAAAAAGCCGACCGGTTTGCACCGGTCGGCTTTTTTTTAGGCGCGCGTTGACCCCTAACTTTAGTTGTGCAAAGCCTGTTTGCTGAATTAGCCTATTCTCATAGTGAGATTCCCGGAGCAAACTGAAAAAAGTTTTTTCCATTCATAAAACATTGGTTTCCTGCCTTTTGAAATATTTCACCCCTGAATCTGCAATTCTTCACAAGATTTCTACATTTGTGATGGATATGCGAGAGGTTCGCATGTTATTTTGTTGCAGGCAATTTTCACACTATTATGGATGAACGATGGAATAAAATAAAAAAGGACTATTGGGCAGGGACACTTGTTTTTGCTTTTTTTGTTGTCTTTAGTTTTTTTATGGCACCAAGTTATAGACTTTCTGAATTGACCAAAAAGACGGTTAAACTATCCGGCAACCCGGTATGGAAAGAAAAACACCATAAGGGCAGCGACTACTGGGTAAACCTATATTTTTTTGGCGACCCCAAGGAATATGAAATTAGTGGAATTGATTATAAATACCTTGATTACCCCGCTTTTAAAGACAGTATCAAAAACGGCGAACTTGTTACAATAGGTGTAATGGGGTGCGACATTCTGACCTTAGAAAAGCGCGGAACGCAATATATGAATTTTGACAAGGCCCAATCTCACAAAGTGAAAAATAGAATTTGGGCACGTGGTCTATTTCTGACTGGACTGATTTGTTGTATATTTCCCCTTTGTTTCAGTACACATCCAACGTTGACAATAGGCAGGCAAGAAATACGAATTCGCTTCGATTTAATTTTGTTTGTTAGTTTGGCAATCGCTTTTATTATTTTGTTAGAAAGGGTACACATTTTTCCGGCAACAAACCGGGTTTAGTTCTTTGATATATCGGAAAAGAAAAATGGAGGGGAAATTTGTGTTTCTCACGCATAAATCCCCCCTTCCATGCGCCGAAGCGCCCACAAAGATATTCTC
>JANRLZ010000390.1:0-5993 GCA_033762055.1 Saprospiraceae bacterium | reverse complement strand
GGTTAATGTAACAGTTGTTCCACATGAAGGTGACACAAATATTCGACCTCTCCGAGGTCGTAAATCCGGTGGGACCATTTTTCTACAAAGATTCGACCTCTCCGAGGTCGGACTTGAAAATGTGTACCCTTTCGAATCTTTTTCATCAAGGAAAAAGAACCGTATAGCACGATGCCAGGATTTTCCAACCATCCCCGATCATTAATTTTCAGTTGTAACCTACCTGTCCAAAACTCAGGTATTAAATGATTTGCCCACAGAGGTTTTCGCCAACCATTTTCCCTTGGGTAGAGTCCTGCCTCGCGCCGTGAGCAGGGTGCAAAAATGAGGAGAAATATGCATTAGGAACGTGTGCGAAATAACATACCTGTTTTGGGTAGTCGTTTTTTCGTCATGCAAGGCGCAAGGAGGGCGCATAGCGGGGCTACGTAACCGACGAGTAACACAGCAGGGCGAAAAAAAAGGCAGCCAAAACAGGTATGTTATTTCACACACGTTCCTTATCTCACAGAATACCTATGTTTACGCGGAATACAAATCTGCTGTATGCAATTCGAGTATGAAACTGATTTTTCACCTGAATATTCCAGCCGAAGAGGTTTTTGAATGCCTGACCGACATGCAACGCTTTGTGGCATCCCATCCGGTTATCCAAAAAGCGGAACCCCTTTCCGAGCATAGTTATCTGGTTCATGAAACCCTGCGGCCATTAGGTATTCCCTTTACCTTTCGATACCCGGCAAGTTGGTCGTATCAACGCGAGCAAAAAACCGTTACGATCCGCGCAAGGGTCATGAAATCAGTCGGGATCGAGATGCATTTTTCCGTCACGGCGACTCCGGAAGGCGCCAGGGTGGAAGAAACCGTCGGTTTCTCCTCTTTTTTGCCGGTTAAACCCCTGATGCAACGCGTTTTCCGCCGGCAACATACGCTTTGGTTTCAACGCATGGAACAAGTGAGCAAAGCATCCTCCTGACCGCTCTCTTATCTCATCCTTCTACTTTAAATGTGGTTCGGCGATTGGTCTGGTGTTCCGACTCGCTGCACGACGAACAGGCGCAATCCGCGGCAGGCTGACTTTCGCCATAACCTTTGGCAGACAAGCGCGAGGGGTCTATTCCTTTGGAGATCAGGTAGTTGACCGCACTTTGCGCCCGACGTTGGGAAAGGGTCTGGTTGTACGCGTCGTTGCCGCGGCAGTCGGTATGACTGCCCAGCTGGATGCGAATATCGGCATTCTGGCGCAACACATCCGCCAGGCGGTTGAGTGTCGGCTCGGCATCGGGGCGAATATCCCACTTGTCGTAGTCGTAGTAGATATTTTCCAGTACAATTTCCCGGTTCCGGAAAATCATGTCGAGCACGATTTCCAGTTCGAACGTCTGCACCGGGTTGGCGGGGTCTTTCGCGATTCCTTTGGTGCTGAATTTGGCGCTGTTCGACAAATAATCAGGCAGGGAAGCGGTGAAACTGTAATCGGTATTCTCGGCCAGTTCCATGCGGAAAAAGCCGTCTTCCTTTACCGTGAATGCTTGTTTTTTACTGCCCCATACGGCCTGAACCGTGGCCCCGGAGAGCGGTTTGCGCCCCAGTACCTTGCTGTTTGGATCGGTCGGGTTGGCGAAGATTTTTTCCAGTACGTAGCCTTCCAGGATGATTTTATAGGCTAAGGGCTTGGACGGCGTCGTATCCACCCTGGGCGGTTTGGGTGGCGGCACACGTTGTTCGAAACGGTAAATATCATCACCGCCACGTGCGCCGTCCATACTGCGATTGCTGGTAAAATAACCGGTATTAATCACATCACCTACCTTGGGTTTGGCGCCTTTTACCGGTACAAAATCGGACAAAAAACCAAAATCATCGGCGCCGCTGTTGATCGGCGACTTCAGGTTCTGGGGCGGCGCCCAGGCCGTTTTGTCCGAGCGATAGGTACGGAAAATATCCAGTCCGCCCATGCCCGTATGTCCGTCGGATGAGAAGTACAGCGTATCGGCGTCGAAGCCGGGGAAAAACTCGTTATTGGGCGTGTTGATGCTTCGCGGAAGCAGTTTCGGTTCGTCCCAACCGGTTTCGGTTTTCGGATTGCGTTGCACCGACCAGAGGTCATAGCCCCCCCAGCCTTCCGGATCATTGCAGGAAAAGTAAAGGGTTGTGCCATCTGGGCTCAGGGTAGGATGGAGGTAATTGATCTTTTCTTTTTGAAAAGGCAGCGGCACAGGGGGCGTCCACATTTCTGCCGAATTTTTTTCAGAGACAAATATTTTGCAGTAAGCATCGTCTTCCTTGTAGGCGCCTATGGCCCGCACAAAATAGGCTTCATTCCCTTTTTGATTAAAGCAGGGCGTACCTTCATTGCCCGCTGTATTCCACTGGCTGTCAAAGTTTTGCGGACTGGCGCTTTCCGGTTCTGTGATAAATATATCCATGAACTTGTTGCCCGTCCAGCGATAATTCTCTTTACCGGCGCCAATGCTGCGGTCGCTGGTAAACACCAGGCGGCCATCGGAGAGAAGGACGGGGGCAAAATCATTTTGCGGGCTGTTGAATGCCACCGGTGCAATGCTCCAGCCGTTGTCGGGGCGTTCGCCCAACCAGCCTTCCGCGATGGTGCAGGCGGTGATTTCCTTGCGGTATTCGTAGGGCGAGCCGATTTCGATCCCGAGGTTTTTGAATGTTTCCCGTGCAGCGGCGTAGCGCTCCAACTTTTTAAGGGTAAATGCCTGCGCGCGCAGTGCTTCCGTTCCGAAATTATTGGCATAGGCCGCTTCAAACCAGGGCAGCGCCGCCTCGTCCTGTCCGATCCGCCGGTAAGCATCGCCCAGCAGAAAGGCCAGTTGCCCTTTTTCCTTACGGGTTTTGGCGCGTTGAAATTCTTTTTCCAGAAATGGAATGGCGGTGGCGAATTGTTTGCGCTCGTACGCCGTTCGGCCATCCTTGACTTTCAGGGTGTACGTGCAAAAAGTCAGCAACAGCGGGAGTAATAATGCTCCGGCGATCCATAAAAGCGAGCGGTTCGTTTTTGTGTTCATCTTCAAGGAATTGAAACGCCATTAAGAGACTTTGAACGGGCAAAAAGTTGTCCGGCCAGTCGGTAAGGAAGGATCAAAAAATCAGGTCACGAATTCAGGCTAAAGATTTCGTTTTCCAATTGACTGTTTTTTGAGGCGAATAATGAATTATTTAACGAAAAAAATGGAAAATTGGAGGGCGAAAGATCAGGCTGAAACGTGCGGTTATTTTTTGATCGTTCCTAAAGTTTTTTATTTTGAAACGGGGCTATAGGCGCGCAATATCTCCGTCACTTTCCGGATCATTTCCTGCGAAACATCCAGATGGGTCACAAAACGAATGGTCTGCGGCCCGAATGCGGAAGCGGTTACGCCTTGTCGTTTCAAATAGTCGAGCAGTAATGCCGGCGTATGTGGTGGAACGAGATCGAAGATCAGAATATTGGTTTGAACCGGACGTATATGGCGCACCCAGGACAATTCGGCCAGAACCGCCGCCAGTTGGCGGGCATGTGTGTGATCGTCGCGCAAACGTTCTACCTGATGATCGAGGGCGTAAATACCGGCAGCAGCCAGGTAACCCGCCTGGCGCATGCCCCCTCCCATGGCTTTGCGAATCCGGCGGGCTTCAGCGATAAACGCCTGTTTGCCGACCAAAACAGAACCTACCGGCGCCCCCAGCCCTTTCGACAAACAAATGGAAATGCTATCCATCTCCGCCCCGATCGTTGCAGGCGAGTCGCCGGTTTCCACCAGCGCATTGAACAATCGCGCACCGTCGAGGTGCAGGGCCATGCCTTGTCGCAGACAAACCTGCCGAATGGCCCGGATCGTTTCTAAGGGATAAATGCTGCCGCCACCTTTGTTGCAGGTATTCTCGATCACCACCAGCGTACTTCGGGGTAGCCAGTCCTGACGGGGTTTGATGGCGGCTTCCACCATTTCAGCGCCGAGAATGCCGTTTTCTCCGTGCAGCAGGTTGACGCCGATACCGGAATGAAAAGCGTAGCCACCCACCTCGTACTGGTAAATATGGCTCATTTCATCACAAATTACCTCATCCAGCGGACGCGTGTGGGCTTTCAGCGCGATCTGGTTGGCCATGGTACCGCTGGGACAAAAAAGTGCGGCTTCGTGACCAAACAGCTCGGCACATTTTGCTTCGAGGGTATTCACCGTGGGGTCTTCGCGAAACACATCGTCGCCGACTTCAGCGGCCCACATGGCTTGCAGCATGCCGGGGGTAGGACGGGTAACGGTATCGGAGAGCAGGTTGATAAGCGGCATGGAAATTTGTTTGACAAGATGGCAGAGCAAAGAAATGCCATTGCGACCGAAGTGTTCAGGAAGCTGCGATGAAATTGTTGAGAAACTGTTTTAAAACCCCTGACGGGTGATAAGCCCCATTTTTTGCCGCCATGCAGCGGCTGTTTATTCGGCAACAGGACAAGGCTGTTCCCTCAAAAACAAGTCTTGCCTGACAGCAAAACCTGCGGCTACTCTTCGATGCGAAAGTGTATGTAAATCGCATCGAAAGTATGATACTTAAGGTGCGAAAGTGTGATACTTCAGGTGCGAAAGTGTGATACTTCAGGTGCGAAAGTATGATACTTAAGGTGCGAAAGTGTGATACCTAAGGTGCGAAAGTGAGTTACCTAAGGTGCGAAAGTGAGTGTACTAAGCATCTTAGGTAACTCACTTCAGGTGCGAAAGTGTAGTACTTCAGACGCCAGGGTGTAGCACTTTCGGTGTTAAAGTATGACACATTCGATGCGAAGGTGTACTACCTAAGGAGCGAAAGTGAGTGTACTAAGCACCTTAGGTAACAGACTTTTCAGGCGAAAGTGACGTAACCGGGTGCGTATTTTTTTCTTAAGAGGGGGTGAGGTTATTAAGAAAACCTGCATATATTGCGCTGCGTTTCATTCATCCTAACCGATACCCAGCCATGCCAAAGGATACAGAATATGGAACCCGCGCCCGTTTAATAAACGTGTTGCTCATTCTGGTTCAAAGCCCGTTTCGCCATACGCTTAAGAGTTTGGCGGATCGTTATGCTGTAACGGTTGATACCTTAGAGGGTGATATTAAAGTGCTGCGAGACGCGGGTTTGACCATTGAAAAAGACGAAAAATCTCGCTATGCGTTAGTTATTGAAAAGCCCTATCAGGAGTTAAAACACCTGCTGCATTTTTCGGAAGAAGACCAGGCTTTGTTGTATCAGGCTATTGACAATCTGCCCAATAGTACCAAACGACATCAACAGTTAAAATCGAAACTGGGAGCCTTGTATGATTTTAGTCGCCTGGGACATTCTTATTTGCGCAGACCATATCTTACGAAAGTGGATCTGCTGGAACAAGCGAGAAAAGAGAAGAAGCAGGTTGCGCTGGAGAACTATCATTCATCCAACAGCAGCAAAATCAGCCATCGTTTTGTAGAGCCTTTTTTTGTCTCGCCCGCCGAAGACATGATACACGCTATAGATGTGGAGCAGCAGCAGGTACGTCATTTCCGCATTTCGAGATGTACGCGGGTGCGTTTGCTGAATGCCGATTGGCAGTATGAAAAACTGCATACTGTGATGCAGACCGACCCCTTCCGCATAGTCAACAACGAGCAGGTGATGGTACGGCTGCGGCTAAGTGTCGGCGCCTACAACGAGTTGACCGAACGGTATCCGCTTACACGAAATTATATTGAGCCTACAGAAGACCCGACCCGGTTTGAATTTCAATGCCGGGTCAACCATGAGTTTAAGGGGTTATCGAATTTTATTTTGGGATTTTATCATTTAGATATGGAGGTATTGGAGCCGGAATCCCTGCTTGAACATCTTCGCAGGGAGATTGCCAACATGCGTTTTTAAAAAAATCATGCCTTTTTTCCGCATCCGAAATCAGTTCGGATGGGCTATTTGACCTTTGTGGCGTGAAAAAATCGCAGACATTCCAGTCGTCGTTCGTCGTCGTAGACATTCCA
>JANRLZ010000389.1:0-2304 GCA_033762055.1 Saprospiraceae bacterium | reverse complement strand
AAAATCCTCCTTTGTTTTGGCGTCTTTTACATTGCTGCCCAGACTGAAAGAGAACCCTTGCAGTTCATTCTGGATTTTGTAACGATAATCGGAGAAGGTGAATGTTGTGTTGGCAAACAAGGTCGGGCCAAAAACATGGTTCCAGCGCGCCGTGCCGGTAGCATTCCCCCAGTCAAAACGAAAATCGAAGGTCGGGTCTTTGAAAGTAAAAACGTCGCGGCCAAAATAGCCGCTCAGGTACAGGCGGTCTTTGGGCGAAAGGGTAAAATTGACCTTGGTATTCAGGTCGTAAAAGTAATATCGCGGTATTTTGTTAAATTCCGGATCATTTTCGTTGGAGCGGTTGATTTGTTCGGTGATAATATCGGCATAAGTGCGCCGTCCGCTGATAATAAACGAGGATTTTTCCTTCTGAATGGGACCTTCCAGCGTGAGGCGGCTCGAAATGAGTCCGATACCACCGGCGCCGCTGAAGTTTTTATTGTTCCCTTCTTTCATCCGAACGTCAATGACCGACGACAAACGTCCGCCGTATTGCGCCGGGAAGCCGCCTTTATACACTTTCAGGTCTTTGACTGCATCGGAGTTGAAAGTGCTGAAAAAACCGAACAGGTGATTGGCGTTGTACACTACGGCTTCGTCGAGTACGATCAGGTTCTGGTCGTTGTTGCCGCCGCGCACATAAATGCCGGTGGTGCCCTCCGATCCCGGGGTAATACCAGGTTTGAGTTGCAGGATTTTAATGATATCCGTTTCGCCAAAAAGCGCCGGCAAGGCTTTTACCTCCTTGGTAGTAATGGTGGAAACCGACATTTCAGTGCTTTTGCGCTTTTCATCCAGTGCATTGGCCTTCACGACCACTTCCTCCAGTACCGCGCCGATGGGCGCCAGTTGAATATCCAGTTTTACAGCGCCACGCGGAAGCACTTTCAGCGACTGGGTTTGGTAACCGATGTAGGAAAAACGCAGTTCTACCGAGTCTTTCCCCTCCGGTAATGTGAGGGAATAAAAGCCGTATTCATTGCTGGCATTGCCTTTGCCAAGTCCGGGCGCCTGCACCGTAGCGCCGATGAGGGTTTCGCCGTTCTGACTGTCGCGGAGGGTGCCGCTGACCGTAGCGTTTTGAGCCGACAGGGTGATTTGCACCGATAAAAAGGCGAGCAAGGGGAGAAAGGAGTAGTTCATGTGTGATCGCCGTGGCCCCGGCGAGGTGGGTAAATATGCCTTGATTCTTGTGATATTCAGGTGAAATTATCCGCAATCAGTTGTCACAAGTACAATGCATTAGTAATACTTTTATTAACACGAATGCCGGAAAACTGTTATTAAACCTAAAAACAGGAGTGAGCAAACATTGTTCTGCAAATAGCAGACTTCCGACAGGGTTTTAAAATTTGATTCGACCAATTGAAAAAAAGGTTCGATTTTTCCAGGCAAATTTCAGACGGCGACCAGCAAGCGCTTCAGTTTTGTTTGGAAAAGACCAAAACGAAATTCGATTTTCCAAATTTTATTCCAAACGCCCGTTTTCAACGATCTGTCCAATTCGCTCAACAAACGGCACGAGACGCTCCTGATTTGACAAATGAATGCACTGCATTGGGGTCAACATTCTAATAATATTCAAAAACCGCTCGCCGACTTGCTGGGGCGGAGTTCAGATTTCTACTTTTGCCGGGCTTTCTGACGCCGGTACCCGGCCAGGTGAAAACCGGATCAATTCCTGCATGGAAAAAACAATCGAACAGTTTCAACAAGTCGTACAGCATTGCCGCGATCTGTTTGTAAAAAAAACAGCCGACTACGGTACTGCCTGGCGGATCCTTCGTCCGGCAAGCATTACCGATCAATTGTATATCAAAGCATTGCGCATCCGGAGTATTGAAGAGAAAGGCATGCAAAAAGTGGATGATCCGGTGGAGGGGGAATTTGTGGGACTGGTTAATTACAGCATTCTCGCGCTCATTCAGCTTTCCATCCCGGATGATGCGCCGCTTGAGCTACGCGCCGAAGAAGTTGCCGAATTGTTCGACCGGCATACCGCAGAAAACCTGCGGCTTTTGCAAGCCAAGAACCACGATTACGGCGAAGCCTGGCGCCTCATGCGCGTCAGCAGCATGACCGACCTGATCCTGCAAAAACTGCTGCGCATCAAACAAATAGAAGATAATGCGGGCCAAACGCTCGTATCAGAAGGCCTCGAAGCCAATTACCGCGATATCATTAATTACGCCGTCTTTGCGCTCATCCGCCTCAACGAATCCAAAGCAATAACCACTCAAGCATCCACACCATGACTTCACT
>JANRLZ010000388.1:0-2293 GCA_033762055.1 Saprospiraceae bacterium | reverse complement strand
TTTGTCCGGAAGAATCGCTGACAATCAGGGTGTTGCACTCCTGTTCGAGCAGGGCGTAAATGCCCTGGTTGTCGTGGACGCCACCGTCTACCAGTTTGACGGAAATGCTTTTTTTGTTCTTCTCGTCGTAATACAGGTTTTTCAGTTCGACGGGATAAAACAGTACCGGCACACAGGAGGAAGCCGAAACGGCCTGCGAGAGCGGAATTTGCCTGAATTTTTGCGGCGCCTCCTTGTAATACATGCGGCGGAGGGTGGGAAGGGCGTCGAACTCGTTGTTGATGTAATTGGG
Source organism: Saprospiraceae bacterium (assembly GCA_033762055.1). Classification (GTDB taxonomy): domain Bacteria; phylum Bacteroidota; class Bacteroidia; order Chitinophagales; family Saprospiraceae; genus M3007. Next base: position 2,001 of record JANRLZ010000388.1, on the reverse strand, counting down.
CGACTCTCCCATCCAGGAGGCGGTGAATTGCCAGTTGTGCCCGGTGTTCAGGTTGGTGGCATTCAGAACCAGGGTAGGCACTTTGCATGTTCGCTTCCAGTTGTCGCGTTTGAAATCGAAGCCGGGACCCAGATTAACGAACAGATCGCCCATGAAAATAGGCCCTTTTTTGGGTAAAAGCGGGGCGTAGAGATGTTTTTCATACAGTTTTTGCAGGGTGGCGGAGCGGGAACCGGGTTTTACGAGCAATTTTAACATTTTGAATGTATTACCCATAATGCCCATCCGCAGGTTCGGCCCGATCCGGTCGAGAAATTCATCGCGGATTTCCCGCACGATGCCGAGGTACATGTCCCGGATCTCGTTATCGTTCATTTGTTCGGTTTTGTCCTGCTTCTCTTCTAATTTCTGCTTGACTTTCAAATAATAATATGCACCGATGATCGAGCCGCCTGATACGCAGGAGATGACCTGAATGTCTTTCAACCGGTTCTCTTCCGCCAGTCGCGCCAGCACGCCGATGTGGAACAGGGCAGCCCTGAAACCGCCGCCGGAAAGCGCCAGGCCAAGTTTTTCGCCCGGGTTATCCATGTGTTCAATACTGCCCAATGGCGACAAAGTCTTGTAGGCGAGCACTCGTTTTTCGTGATCTTTTTCAAAAAGGTTGTTGGCAAGTTCGATACTCTGCCGCAGGGTGACTTCCTGCTTCCAGTTGCCGAAAATTTTTGGATCGTCGCCCGGCAGGTTCAGGTCGGCATTCGTACTTTTCAGTTCATATACTTTTTTGGAAAGGATAAACATTTGCAAGGCAGTATCAAATTGTTCCAGTCCCAACAATGCCTCTGCCCAGGTGACGTAAAACCAGTACCAGCCGTGCATCAGATTGGCATCTTTTTTTTCTGCGTCTTTCTCGTTTTGGGTAACCGCATAAGCTTGCTGACCCAGTTCTTTTTCCTTCAATCGCTGCCAGGCATCGGTATAGCGCTGCGCTACGGCCTGACTGAATTCATCAATTTTCAGGCGTAAATCCCGGGCTTTTTGTCTGAAATTATGCGCTACTTCCCGCCCCAACCGGTTTTCAAATCCTTCTATCCGGGTGTGCCAGATTGCCAGCTGGTCGTACAAAAATGCCGCATTTACCGCGCAATAACCGTCGTGACTGACGTTTTCATCGGTGGTGTTGTTTGTGTAGGTGTTCCACCATTTTTCATGACCGAGTTCATAATATTCCAGCGAACGATACAGGTTTTCGATCCGGCTGTTGTACTTCCATTTGTTTTTATAAATGGCGCCCAGTATGCCAAAGCCTTTGACGGTATTGACTTTTTTAAGGTCGTTTTCAAAGTTCTCCAGCAATACCCTTTCTGCCAGATCAAATCGCTGGTCGCTGGGCAAGTCTTCGTCTTTATAGATAGCGACCGACAAGTCGTAAATCAGTTTGGGGGTGCGGTGGCGGTTTTCGTACAATTTGGTGCGCAAACGACGCGCATAGGCATATTCCTGGAGGTCGGATAGTTTGCTTGCCAATTCGGTGACGGTATCAATCGCCATATCCACCCCGCCTAAATACAGCTGGGCTTTTTCAATGAGCAAATGTTTACGTTCCTTATCGCTCAAGATGTCGTTTGGTTCCATACGATAGATTGTTTTGATTTTTTTAGTGTTACAGATAATTTAACCGGAAAGTTGGGTAAGAGCGCCCCGAAAGTAAGTTGCATTTTTACAATCGCGCTATTTTTTTACGGATTTTGACACTTTTGTGCACACCATCAGCTGCGTTCATCCACCCGAGGGGATGCGGCACTAGACCTGAAATCACATGCATTGGAAGAAACCACAGAAGGAGGGCTCATTTACCGGGATATAAACCCAAAAGAAAGTAATGGGTAAAAAAGCCGGCTTCAAACCCTTAATAATCAGGATATACGATTCGGGTAACCCTCCTAGTGGTGAACCAACTTAGGAGATGAAAAATGGGTGAGATGATTTTAGGGGTTGTTG
>JANRLZ010000387.1:0-9808 GCA_033762055.1 Saprospiraceae bacterium | reverse complement strand
GTAACAATTGAACCTTCACCCACATCGGCCGGGAGTACTTCCCAGGGGTGCGGAGTGAGTTGTTTGAGACCAAGGCTGATGCGTTTTTTATTCTCGTCGAAATCAAGCACCACCACATTGATGCGCTGGTTGAGCGAAAGTACGTCGGTGGGGTGATTGATACGGCCCCAGGAAATGTCGGTGATGTAGAGCAGGCCATCCACGCCGCCGAGATCGAGGAATGCCCCGAAGTCGGTGATGTTTTTGACGATACCTTCCAGTACCTGGCCTTTTTCGAGGCTGCCAAGGATTTGTTCGCGTTGTTCGGCCAGATCGCTTTCGATGAGCGCTTTGTGGCTCACTACGGCATTTTTGATCTGTTCGTTCACTTTCACCACCTTGAATTCCATCATCTTGCCTACGTACTGGTCGTAGTCCATCACCGGCTTGATGTCAATCTGCGAGCCGGGCAGGAAGGTTTCGAGGCCGTTGCAATCAACGATCAGGCCGCCTTTGGTTTTGCTGATAACAGAACCGCGGATGATGGTGCCGTTTTTGAACGAATCCACGATGGATTCCCAGGCGCGAAGAATTTTGGCTTTGCGGCGGGAGAGGCCCAACTGGCCCTGGCTGTCTTCCTGGCTTTCCACAAACACCTCAATGCTGTCGCCGGGGGCGAGACCGGGGGTGTCGCGGAATTCACTCATCGGGATGAGGCCGTCGCTTTTGTAATTGATATCAAGTACCACATCGCCGCCACTGATGGCGCTTACCCGGCCTTTGATGACCTGATTTTCCTCGATCTGGTGCAGTGCCTTGTCATAAGATTTCAGCAAGGCTGCTTTTTCTTCGCTCGAATAAACGATGGCGCCGCGTTTGTCAACATTCCAGTTAAAATCATCGTGTGCGCCACCGGCCTGGATGGCATCAAAAACGGGCAATTCCACGTCTTCTTCGTCTTCTTCGTCGGTATGGTCGGCAGCAGGAGCAGCGGCTTCGGCTGCTTTACCGGCCGGGGCTTCTTCAGCCGCAGCTTCGGCTACCGGAGTTGCCTCTTCAACGGCCTCCGCTACGGGGGCTGCCTCTTCAACGGCCTCCTCTGCGGGAGCGGTTTCTTCAACGGCCGGCACTTCTTCGACCGCTTCAACTGCGGCTTCCGTTTCTGCCTCTACCGTCGCCGTAGTTTCTTCAACTGCTTCCACTGCGGCTTCCGTTTCTGCTGCTACAACAGCAGCAACTTCTTCGGTTGCCTCGGCTACTGCTTCGGCGGCGGGTTCTTCATGGGTTTCAGGCGTAGGAACATTTTCTTCCTGCTCCTGAATGGGGTCCTTTTCGTCGTCAAGTAACATGATAAAAGAGGATGGTTTTTATTCGCTTTTCAGCGAAACGGGGATTTTTATGGCGTGAACCTTTTTTCGACCTCACTTCGGGGCGAAGCCGTTGCCCCTCGCTTTTTTAAAAGCGGGCGCGAAGGTAGCATTATTTTTGGTAAAGTACAGCCGGTCAGTCTAATTTTTTAACACCGTCTTCATTTTCACGACAGTTAAAACAACTCTCCCAGCGCTCACCATAAAGTGACTTGTAATAAATATGAAGGCCTATTTTGGATAAAAACTTTTCTGAAACGGGATTATCCGACTTGCCTCCGGAAAATTTAAGATCATAGGAGAGCAATTCAACAGTAGCTCCGGCTGAAATAACTGTTTTTCTGGAAATCTCGTTAATTGCATAATTGAGTGAACGAATCGAATCCAGATGCGCACTTTCCGCATACACGGCATTAATCAGCGTTTGGAAAGTCTGGGATTTGCCCTCATAAACAACGGTAAGCGAATCAATAATAGCTGGGCCAAGCCCTTTATTGGCCACCTGTATACCCCAGGACTGATTTCCTGCATTGGCGGTGCCATAGCCGCCGATGGAAAGATAAGGCCATACGGCAGCTAATTGCTGCTGTCGCGCGAGCCGGGTCTGATACAGCGAAACAGCCAAAGCGCATATACTGACGAAGGTAGCCATCAGCGCCACCACGGATCGCTGACTGATGCTTCGCAACAGGCGTTTGATGGCATTGGGCGATCGGGTTGTTTTTGCTGCCATAACTAAAAAATGTGCCGGCGCCGTTTCAATAAATTGACTTTGAAAGTTCAGTCTTCAAACTTTGCTCCTACCGGCGGGCGGTATTTCATGAAGGGCATTTTTAACAACTCCCAAACATTCGAATGCTCGTGAGGGTCAGGATGGGTGTCAATACCAAACACCAGCTGATCATTGTCTACTTTTGCAAAAGTGCCGAACAGCCGATCCCAAACCGAAAAAATATTCCCGTAATTGGTATCGGTATAAGGCAATACATAGTGGTGATGTACCCGGTGCATGCCGGGTGTAACGAGCAACCAACTTAATGTATCGTCGAGCCAACGAGGAAAGCGGATGTTGGCGTGGTTAAATTGGGTAAACACCACCGACATGGACTGATACATAAAGACCAGATAGATGGGCGCCCCGCATACAATTACGCCCAAAACGGTAAAAATAAACCGGAATACGCTCTCGCCGGGGTGGTGCCGGTTGGCGGTGGTTGTGTCCACATTCGGGTCGGTATGATGCACCAGGTGAAAACGCCACATCCATTTTATGCGGTGTTGCGCCCAGTGGATAACATAAGCGCTCACCAGATCAAGCAGCAACAAGCCCAGCAGGGTAAACAACCACAAGGGCATTTCTGGCAGCCATTGCAGCACCCCGATTTTCTCGGCCACGACCCAATCGGCGGTGCGCAGTAAAATAACGGCCATCAGGAAGTTGACCAACACGGTGGTCAGGGTGAAAAAAAGGTTGATGCCCGTGTGCGCCGCTTTTTTGTAAGGCTTTTTGTAAAAAGGCAGCCCGCTCTCCAGCAACAGAAAAAAAGTGAGTCCGCCCAGCAACAAGGCGCTGCGGTGCGAGGACGGAATATCGGTAAAATATTCAACAACAGATTCCATAAACAATTGATTTTGAAGGTAAAAAACTGCCTTAATGCCTCCTTCGGTTTAAAACAGTTTCTAACGTCAACGAATAATAGCAAGCGGTCAGGGCTTGTCCGGCAGCCAGGAACGATAGTACGCTCCATCTTCCACGCCTGCCGCGTATTCGGTCATGAGGAGTGGACGGAAGGTGTCAACCATGACCGCCAGTTCGCGGGTTTCTTTGGCGCCGATACTTTTTTCCACGGTTCCGAGGTGTGGGCCGTGGGGTATACCGCCGGGGTGCAGGGTAATCATCCCGCGTTCCACGTGTTTGCGGCTCATAAAGTCGCCGTCTACATAATACAATACCTCATCCGAATCAATATTGGAGTGGTTGTAGGGCGCCGGAATGGCCAACGGGTGATAGTCGAAAAGCCGCGGAACAAAAGAACAGATCACAAAATTATGGCCATCAAAGGTCTGATGTACCGGAGGGGGCTGGTGAACGCGACCGGTAATGGGTTCAAAATTGTGAATACTGAATGCATAAGGGTACACGTAGCCATCCCAGCCCACAACATCAAAAGGATGATTGAGGTAGTGATATGGATAAATGTGGTCCTGTTTTTTGATATAAAAAAGAAAATCGCCGCGCTCTTCGCGGGTTTCCAGATCAACGGGTTTTCGAATATCACGTTCGCAGAAAGGCGCGTGTTCCATCAGTTGTCCGAATGCGTTGCGATAACGTTTGGGGGTCGTGATGGGGCCGGTGCTTTCCACGATAAACAGGCGATTGTCGGGCCCGTCGAATTGCAGCTGGTAAGTGGTGCCGCGCGGTACGACCACGTAATCACCGTATTCAAACGGCAAGACGCCGTACATCGTCAGGAGTTTTCCCGTTCCTTCATGGATAAAAATTACTTCATCGGCATCGGCATTTTTGTAGAAATAACCGTCCATGCTTTTTCGCGGAGCGGCGAGAATAATCTTGCAATCGCTATTGACCAAAACCGCCTTGCGTGAGCGCAGGTAATCGTCTTCCGGCTCGATATTAAATCCTTTGAGACAGCGATGTTTAAGTTGTTTGTCGTGAATGGTTTTGGCGGCCACACTGTAGGGATCGCCCACCTGAACGATCTGAGTGGGGGGGTGTACGTGATAAAGCAGGGAATAATTGTTGCTGAAACCCTCTGTGCTAAACAATTCTTCGTGGTACAACGATCCGTCCGGCTTGCGGAACTGGGTATGTCGTTTTTGGGGAAAATGGCCGAGCGAATGATAATGCATGGTTGGGAAATGTTCTTTTCAAATGTTTGCACCTGCTTTTGGGCAGACAAAGTTAGCGGATGTTGCGAATTTCAAACGGCAAGAAATAGCGACTTTGCACTACGTGGCGCTGTGTTCAATTTTCCACAACATAGCCAAACCGTCGTCGCCGCAGGAAACCAGGCAATCCGGCAGCCAAAGCAGCCGATTCACTGACCGGGTATGTGCGCCATAACGGAGGGTGTCTACTACTTTCAGGAGTTCAAAGGTGCGGGCATCCCAGATTTTAAAGGTTTTATCCCGGCTTGCTGTGGCAAACAGGGCGCCATCAGGCGAATAAACGAGGTGATTGATGGTGTACCAATGTGCAGGCTGTTCTGATAACAGTTTGAAATTCCGGCCAATATCCCACACCCGCAACATAGCGTCGCGCCCGCCGCTCAGCAGGTATTGCCCGTCGGGCGAATAAGCGACGCAAAAAACAGAAAGGGTGTGGGCCGCCTGCAATACTTTTCGAACGGCAAGGGTGGCGGCATCCAATACATAAATGTTGTTGTCGCTTGCTCCCACGGCAATCTCGGCGCGACCGTCTGACCAGGCCCATGCGCGTAAAGCCTGATACGACAATTCGATGCTTTCCATGCTGCCTGCCCGCCCTGTATCCCAGCGTGTCAGTAGTCCGTCGCCACCGCCGCTGAAAAGTGAATCGCCGGTAGCGCCCAAGGTGTAAACCCCTTTTCGATGATGTTGCACGTTACGGCTGTTTTCGGGCGCATCACGATCCACCCAATGCAGCCCTCCATGCATATTTCCTGCTACGATGCGACGCCGGTCGGACAGGGTGCAAAGCGAAAACACCTGCTGTTCTGTCGAAGCGATCAATTGGCCGTTTTCCGGACGGTCCAAATCCCATTCCACAACCCATCCATCCCCGCCGGCGGTGATGAAATGGCGGCTGCTGCGACCGGGCGCCAGCGCATAAAGGGCAGCACGGTGACCCGTGCAGGTATGTATTTTTTTTACCTCGAGCACCTGATCTCTTTATTGAACCGGAAAAATCTGCGCCATGAAGTAGGCAAAAATGCCAAACGCCACACTGCCAATCAGCATTCCCAATGCCATGGGGCGATCATCGCTGGTTTTTAACATAAAAAGCCCGGCAGCAATGCCGCCACCGGCTAAAAAATACCAGGGTATCAGGTACTGCACAAGGCAGGCGACGGCAAATACCAAAACAGCGCGCAGAAGGGTGGGGAAAAGTAATTTCATGTTAAATGTTGCTTTGTAGGTGGCGAAATTCGGGTGGGCGGATGAATTTTTTAAAATTTTTTTTAAAAATTTTTTTCATACAAAGTTTTATAAATCAATATTTTATGCAAAACAAGGATGCAAAATTTACAATAGTACCCGGTCAAAATAGGTTCTATGTATTGCAAAGAACCTTTCCGTGCCATTATCTTTGCACCACCAACAACAGTCGCTATGCAACCAAAAGTTAAAATTACCCTTACCGTCCTCACCTTCGTCGCTATGGTTCTGACCGGCCTGGCTGCCGCCGAGCAAATGCCCGGCCCCTCCGCCCCCCGCAACGAAGAACGTTTTTTCAACCCCGGCATGATCAGCCTGAGTCCCAAAGTACTAAAGAAAAAAGCGCCCGTCGCTCCAACCGACTCTATAGATCTTGCCTTGCCCGTCGTAGAATAACATTATGTTCGCTCAACGCCACCTGTCCCGCATTGCTGAACTGGCCGCACGATGGTACGTATTTGTTATGATTGGCCTGTATGGGCTGGGGAAAATTGCCGGCGGCCAGTTTTACCGACACGGCCATCTCCCCGAAAAAATCGCCCATAAAACAGTGGCTGAATTGGGCGCCTTTGAACTTGCCTGGACGTTTTTTGGCTACTCGCAGGCATACATCCTGTTTATCGGGCTGGCGCAAATCAGCGGCGGACTGCTGCTGCTTGCCGAGCGCACCAAATTGTTGGGCGTAGCGATTTTAATGCCCGTATTGATCAATATTATAGTGGTAGATGCGGTGTACGAGGTAAAAGACGCCATTATGAGCGCTGCCTTTTATTTGTTTTTGCTGTGTCTGATTCTCTACTTCAACCGGCAAAAAGTGTTGGGCGCCATCCGTGTTTTGACGATGCCCCTGTACCCAGACAAAGCAGACATGAAATCAGCAGTCCTGCGCATTGTTGCCGTGGCAGCGTGTCTGGTACTCTTCTTTTTTGCAGAAACATTCGTTTTGAAAATGGTCGGGTTTTCCCGCCTGTAAAACAACAACAATAGCAGTAGCTACGAAAACAACCTTTCTTAACTTCATCGGTAATCGCCGATGCAACACAACTGAACAATGTAAAAACTATGGATATCGAAAATGCAAAAGCACAGATGCGCAAAGGCGTGCTCGAACTCTGCATCCTTGCCATCATCGAAGAGGACGAGGTGTATCCGAGCGATATCATTTCAAGGCTGAAAGCCAATGATTTGATCGTCGTGGAAGGTACCCTCTATCCCTTGCTCACCCGGCTGAAAAATGACGGACTGCTCGACTACACCTGGCGCGAAAGCAACGCCGGTCCGCCGCGCAAGTACTTCAAAATCACAGACCTGGGGCGACAGTTCCTGGATGCCCTCAGTTCCAGCTGGCATCAATTGGTGCAGTCGGTTGGTCAAACCATCGGCAAACCACCCACTGCCAAAAAAAGCCGCAAAAGTGAAACGCCTGCCGAGGATCCGGCAGCCGAACCGACAACCAACCACTAACTTCAAGCAATGAACAAGATTCTGAATATCAATCTGGGCGGTTATGCCCTTACCATAGATGACGATGCCTACGAATACCTCAATTCGTATCTCGACAGCATTCGCCGGCGTTTCAGCGAAAGCGAAGGACGCGATGAAATCATTGGCGATATTGAAGCGCGGCTGGGTGAACTCATCAGCCAGGGCATGGGCTCCCGCACTATTGTGATGCTCCCCGACGCCGAAGCGGCGGTAGCCGTTATGGGCAAACCAGAAGATTTTGGCGGCGATGATCCGGTTGGTCAAAGCGCCAGCGCACAAGGCGGCAAAAAAAGCGCAAAAAGTACGACCAAAACGGGCCGACGCCTCTTCCGCGATGAAGAAGACGCCGTAGTGGCGGGTGTCTGTTCGGGCCTTTCCGCCTATTTCGGCATTCAAGACCCGCTCTGGATGCGCCTGATTTTTGTGTTGCTTGCTTTTGCTTCCTTTGGTTTCTGGGCGCCGGCTTACGTACTCATCTGGATTCTCGTACCGCCTGCCAAAACCGCTGCCGACCGGCTTAGTATGCGGGGCGAACAAGTAACCATGGACAACATCGCCCGCGAGGTGGAAGAAGGCTTCGACCGTCTGGGTAAACGGGTCAATGAATTCAGCGCAGAAGCGGGAAAAAAAAACAGTTCCGTGGCGCAAAACGCCGTTAGTACCGGGGTGACCGCCATCGGACAGGCATTTGGACTGGTGCTGCGTTTTATTGCAAAATTTGCCGTTGTCATCGCCATCCTGATCGGTCTGGCCTTGTTTTTCGGCGTGGGCGCCGCCTGGATCGGCAGCATCATGACGCTGTTTGTCGGCGCGCCCTATGTGGAGTATTTCAGCCCCTTGTCGTCAGGTTGGACCTGGTTTGCGGTGATCAACCTGTTTTTTCTGCTGGGTATTCCGGCCATTGCACTCGTGCTCTTTTTCTCCCGGCTGTTGTTTAAAACCCGGACGCCATCCTGGGCTACCGGCACGCTGACCGGCCTGTTTATCATGAGTGTCATCGCAGCCTTTGCGGTACTGCCGTTTGCCGCCCGCGAATACAGCCATACCGGAACCGTGTCGAAAGATATTGATCTTTCAGGACTCCAGTCCGATACACTGCGGGTGGGTGCAGCGCCCAACTCCCTGCTCGAAGGCGACCATACCAACGAGTTTGATTTTGATGAAGATGATGTTCGTCTGGGCAACGAAGGCATGGAGATGAAATGTCCGCTGGAAATCCGCATTTTTCCGAGCAGGGATGGTCGGTTCCGTGCCACGCAAGTGATCAAGGCCCAGGGTTCTACCAATCTCAAGGCACAGGAAAACGCCGATATGGTAAATTATCAGGTGCAATTGAACGGCAACACCTTGCTGGCGCCTACCTCCTATATCATCCCGCAAGGAAAAAAATGGCGGGTACAACGCGTACGTATCAATATCGAGGTGCCGACGGGGAAAAGCATCGTTTTTGACGAAAAAATTCACCGTTACGCCGGCGCCGATCTGGATGAATACGACGACAACAACAACAATAACTACATCTCGCGCCGACCTGGCAAGGTGTTCCGAATGGGTACCAACGGGATCGTATGCGCCGATTGTCCGAACCTCGGCGACCGCGGTTACCGTTCCGACCGGAATTTTGAAAACTTTATCCTTGAAGGTGATTTTATTGCAGAATTTCGCAAAGGCGACGATTTCCGGGTAGAAATTGAAGGCCCCAACGGTGAAAAGGATAAAATTCAAAAAATCCAGACCGGCGATAAAATTACGTTCACGACCAACGGAAAATCAACCAATGGCGCGGTGCGTATTTTTATCCAGACCCCGGTTTTTACCTCGCTTCATGCCGATAATACCGGCGAGATTATCATCCGCGGGTTCGATGAAGGCCGCGCCGATATTACCGCTTCCGGCGCCACCCGTATCAAAGCGTACATGGATGTCTCTTCTGAATTCAACGTGGTGCTGTCGGATCGCGCCGCACTCGATCTGACGGGTCGAGGGCACTATATGAATGTAAGTCTGAGCGACAATGCCGAACTGGAGGCCAGCAACTGGACGGCCGATCGGGTAGAAGTAGCGGCTTCGGACGCCACGCGTGCCCGACTTTTCGCCCGGGAAAATGCGCTGGTATTGTCCACCGGACAAAGTTCGGTACGGGTAGATGGCGGCGCCGAAATTCGCAATCAGCGCGATTAGGAACTTGTTTTTGAATATTGCTTAACAGCCAACCATCGCCGGTTCATCCAACCGCTTTGGCTGAAAAGATAAAGTTGATTTGGTTTATTTGGTGTGGCCCCTCTGTAAAGGTGGGCCACACTTTTTTTATCATGTATAGATTTTCCTGATCCAGCGAAAGCGTACAAATTTAGGGTGTGTCTAAAAAATACTTGCCGGACTGAAAAGGCATCTTTTGGAACCTGTTCTTCCGGTCTTTTTCGGGCAATATGGCCCGATTTCCCCTCAAAAGCACCTTTGCCCGGCACCCAAAACCCGCTCTTGTCTGTCTCGCCAGCATTTTTCAGACACACCTTAGTTTGGGGCAAGGCGACTATTGCAGACGAGAGGCTACGGCGAAAAAAGCCAACGCAGTCCAGGACTAAATTTGGCGATTGCAGCGGATAGAGGAAAATCTATACATGCCCTTATGCATAAGGAGGAAGTAAGGTTTCCATTTTTTGCCTCCACACTGTGTTGCCTTTGATTCCTTTGGTCTGTCCAGCAAACCATCGTGATGCGGTTTCGAATATAGATCAGGTACAAAAAATATGCGCCACCCCGCAAATCGGGGATGGCGCATAAGTGTACCGAGGAACTTTAAACGGTTGGTTTACCAG
>JANRLZ010000386.1:0-19806 GCA_033762055.1 Saprospiraceae bacterium | reverse complement strand
TTAATTGGTTGAGGTTTTAAGTCGTTAACCACGGACTAATATTTTTATTGAACCAGCAGGTAGGCCTTGATCAACCTCGTTGTGTCACTCACTTGTACAGTTTCAACAACCAGTAGCAAAAAGAGAAACATTTGAGCTGTTGATGAGAATTGAACTCACGACCTCTTCCTTACCAAGGAAGTGCTCTACCCCTGAGCTACAACAGCAAAACTGATTGTTGATGGCCCGTTGAAAACCAGCGATTTAACCGAAGATAAATCATTGATTCCCCAACACCGATCAGCAATCAATACAAAAAGGTGAGCGGCGGACGAGATTCGAACTCGCGACATTCAGCTTGGAAGGCTGACACTCTACCAACTGAGTTACCACCGCTTGATCCGCCATTGCCTTGGCGAAGACGGCATTTTTTCCCTACGCCTTATTATATACAACCAGACGCAGATACTTCCGCCCTAACAATAGCAGCAGAAGAAAAAAAGTGGGGGTGGTGGGATTCGAACCTACTCAGCGGTAAAGCACCAGATTTACAGTCTGGCCCGGCTCTCCGACTCCGGGGCACCCCCTTGAAAGGTGAAACGACTATCTGTAGTCGTCGCTTCTATTAAACAGGAGCCACTGGAGGGACTCGAACCCCCGACCAGCTGATTACAAATCAGCTGCTCTACCAACTGAGCTACAGTGGCCTGAATTCGTGGCCTCCAAGGCTAAAAATCGTTGTCAATCAACTTGTTTTCGAGCGAAATTTTACCCCCTCCCGAAAAGCGTGTGCAAAGGTATAGCTCTCCAACTAAACAGAAAAACAATTTTTAAAAAAAACCGTAAAATTTAGTGAGACATTTGCCGCAGCCCCTCAAAACAAGCCAAATTACGCAAATTATGACGCCTGCAGCATCCGCCACCCACGAATACTGCCAACTCCACACCACATCACCCAACGATGTGCTCCGGGACCTCGAACGCGAAACCCATCTTCGCACCCTCTCACCCCAAATGCTCAGCGGTCCCTATCAGGGCCAACTCCTCCGTTTGATCAGCCTGATGATCCGGCCCCGCCGAATCCTTGAAATCGGAACCTTTACCGGTTATACCGCGCTTTGCCTGGCTGAAGGACTGGCCCATGACGGCATCCTGCATACCATCGAAGCCAACGATGAACTCGGATGGATCATCCACAAATACATCCGGCTCGCCGGTATGGAACAAAAAATCATACTACACCTCGACGACGCCGCCGGGGTCGTGCCCAATCTCGACGAAATCTTCGACCTGGTTTTTCTCGACGCCGGAAAACTCGACTACCCGTTGCACTACGAACTCGCCCTCGCCAAAATGCGACCCGGCGCCTTTCTCCTCGCCGATAATGTGCTTTGGGATGGGAAGGTGGCCACCGGAAACGACCGCGATGAAACCGCCCGACTCCTCCGCGAATTCAACCAATTCGTCCACCACGACCCGCGCGTGGAAAACCTCCTGCTCCCGCTCCGCGACGGACTGATGATGGTCAGGAAGAAATGAAAAGATAACTCCTAAATCCCGCAAAATATATCGTATGCAAAAATCAACGCTGGTTTTACACAGACACCCGCTACTTTTGCGGAGAGATGACTCAAGCACAAATTATATCTTATTGGCAAAACTCTTCCGAACGAGATTGGAAGGCGGCGTGCGCACTGGTTGAATCCGGTAGTTTTGTGCAAGCTTTGTTTTTTGCACATTTAGTCATCGAAAAACTTTTGAAAGCACACTGGATAAAAGACAATACTGCTGATTTTCCTCCAAGAACACATAATCTTGAGTTCATATTAGCACAAACATCACTTGATTTACCTGCCGAAAAAATTGACGAACTTCGCATTATGAATGCCTGGAACATCGAAGGCCGGTATCAGGATTACAAAGACCTCATCTTTAGAACCACTACAAAGGATTATGTTATCGAAAAATTTGAAATTGTCAATGAGATTAGGGAATGGTTAATCGAACAATTGCATTGAATCAAGTGGCTCTTTTACTTGAAGCGCTATCCGAACTGGGGTATCGCCCTCATCAAGCATATCTTTTTGGTTCGGTTGTATCCGGCCAGACTCATGCCTACTCTGATATTGATCTGGCATTATGGGACGAACATTTTTCTGGCTGTCTAACGATTGATTATGAACCGATAAAGCATATACTGACAAAATTTCCACTGATCGAATTACACACCTTTTCAAAAGACGATGACGAGAAAACCAGTCCTTGGGTGAAGGAAATTCTTAAAAAAGGGACAAGAATTGATCTTAACTCACTCTCATTGCAACACAGACCCCACTCTGAAAAAGCGGCTTTGTAGTCCGCTCAATTATTATGGCAGCCAAAAAGCGTGGACAACTAAGCATGAATTTCGACAGCGAACGGGTTTCCAAACTCTTCGGCGTGTTCCTGCTTTTCCTTTCCTTTTATTTCTTCATCGCATTTACCTCGTACTTTTTTACCTGGAAAAATGACCATGACGTCGTGTTCCGGTTTTCCTGGGATGTATTTTTCGACGATGTGCCGGTAGATAACTGGCTGGGACGGCTCGGCGCATTCCTCTCCGATTCAATTATATACTGGGGTTTTGGTATCGCCTCCTACGGCTTCGTTTACTTAATGTATAAATATGGCCTGGCGCTCATCCGCCGTACGCCAATGGGCTATTTGAACAGCACTTTTCAACGAACCATCATCCTGATGGTCATTGCTTCCGTGCTGTCGTCCTTTTTTCTGCAAAAACTGGAATTTCCCTGGGGAGGTGTGTTCGGGCAAGCCATCAGCGAATACATACAGAATTTTATCGGTGTAGTCGGCACCCTTGCCCTGATGCTGTTTGCCCTGGTTGCTACTTTTGTATGGTCAAACAACCCCGATCTGACCGATTTTACCTGGGAAAAACTCTGGCTCGAAACCAAACAAGCCTGGAACGACCTGCTGAGCGGCAATTTCGGCAAACGCAAACCCGCCGCGACTTCCCGTCACCCCCGGACGTCCATTTTTGAAGAAAAACCCTTCGAAACCACCGAAACCAAAACCGGAGCGCCCACCGCCACCGCCGTCGTGCCCCCCCCCCTGCCGGTAGACGACGACTTCGAACCGGTCGGCCAACTCTCGCTCGATCTCTCGCAACGCTCGGCCCTGTTTGCCGAACCCCGCGAAACACTCGTGCCCGGCAACGACAGCGACCTCGAAATTGTCGTCAATACCCCGCCACCGCCGCCCACAACGCCCGACGATGCCGAAGCCTACAAACCGCCTACCGTTTCCATCCAGGAAGACAACCCCAACCTGAGCGAGCCCTACGACCCCACCCTCGAACTCTCACATTACGAATACCCGCATTCCCAACTGCTGGTCGAGCACGAAAACACGGTACTCGAAGTAGACCGCGAAGAACTCGAAGCCAACAAAAACCAGATCCTGCAAACCTTGATGTATTTCAAAATTGAAATTGAAAAAATCAAGGCAACCATCGGCCCTACGGTAACCCTTTACGAGATCATTCCGGCCAAAGGCATCCGCATTTCAAAAATCAAAAACCTTGAAGACGACATTGCCCTCAACCTCTCGGCCCTCGGTATCCGTATCATCGCACCAATTCCGGGCAAAGGCACCATCGGTATCGAGGTGCCCAACAAAAAACGCCAGACCGTAGGCATCCGCGAGGTCATTACCGACGAACGTTTCAAACGCGCCAAAATGGAATTGCCCATCGCCCTGGGCAAAACCATTCAAAACGAGGTGTTTGTAGCCGACTTGACCAAAATGCCGCACTTGCTGGTAGCCGGCGCCACCGGTCAGGGCAAATCGGTGGGCATCAACGTGGTGCTGATGTCGCTGCTCTATAAAAAACACCCCTCGCAGGTCAAACTCATCCTCATTGACCCCAAAAAGGTGGAATTGTTCCCCTATGCCCACCTCGAAAACCATTTCCTCGGTTTCCTGCCCGATCAAACCGAGCCGATCGTGACCGACACCACCAAAGTCGTACACACGCTCAACTCGCTGATCATCGAAATGGAAACGCGCTACGACCTGCTCAAAAAAGCAGAAACGCGCAATATCACCGAGTACAACGACAAATTTGTGGCAAGGCGCCTCAACCCCAACAAGGGCCACCGCTTCCTGCCTTATATCGTACTGATCATTGACGAATTTGCCGACCTCATCATGACCGCCGGCAAGGAAGTCGAATTGCCTATCGGGCGACTGGCACAACTGGCACGCGCTGTTGGGATACACCTTATTATAGCAACGCAACGCCCTTCGGTCAATATCATCACCGGTGTGATCAAAGCCAACTTCCCAGCGCGCATCGCATTTAAAGTAGCCTCCAAGGTGGATTCCCGCACCATTCTCGATACCGGCGGCGCCGAACAACTTACCGGCCGCGGCGATATGCTGCTTTCTGTAGGCGGCGACATTATTCGCCTGCAATCGGCTTTTGTGGATACGCCCGAAGTGGAACGGGTAATCGAATTTATTGCCAAACAACAAGGTTTCCCCGAGCCGTTTTTCCTGCCCGAATTCCACCCCGAAGGCGAACAGGGCGGCGAAGGCAAAGGCAAACAGTTCAGTTTTGCCGACATGGACGATATGCTCGAAGATGCTGCCCGACTGGTGGTCGAAACCCAGCACGGCAGCACCAGCCTCATCCAGCGGCGCATGAAACTCGGCTACAACCGCGCCGGGCGCATCATGGATCAATTGGAAGGACTGGGCATCGTTGGTCCGGCCGACGGCTCCAAACCACGCGAGGTGCTGTACTACTCCGTAGATGAATTGAATCGTTTCCTGATTGAATTGAACAAGCGAAAGATGGGGTAAGGAACGACCAAAAAGAAAGGGATCGCTGCATACATCAGCGATCCCTTTTGAAATTTTATTTTTGACCGTTCCTTACTTTTTATCCTGTTTGGCAAATACCTTTTTTAACAAATCGGAATTGCGCTGTCCGACATCGGTGCGAATGCTCTTTTCTTTCTTTTCAACCAGGCTGAACATACCTGTCAGCGCCATTTTGGTTACGTGATCATCGAGTTCGGGATTGGTTTTGGTGACGAGCGGAATTTTGTTGTAGGCGGTTACCGCGCTTTTCCAGTATTCACGGGCATTTACCTTGTCGAGTGAAGCCTGGATAATGGGTTTGAATTCGGCATACAGCGGCTCGTAGGTGGTTTTTTCCAGGTAACGGGTGGCGGCGTCGGCATTGCCCATGAGGATATTGAGGGCATCCTGGAAAGTCAGTTTTTTGATGGCGTTGACAAAAATCGGTTTGGCTTTGGTGGCGGCATCTTCGGCAGCACGGTTCATTCGTTCGGTCAGGTCGGCTTCCACATTGGAAAAACCGGGTACGACCTTGAGTTTTTGTACAACGGTTTTTGCTTCTTCGGGAAGCAGGATTTTGTAAGGCGACTTGAAGTAGCCGTCTTTGGCGGAGAGAAAATCAACGGCTTCGCCAATGCCGTTGTTGAGGGCTTCCTTGAGGCCGTTGCCGGCTTCTTCCTGGCTTAGCGGGGCGTCGAGGCCCACTTTTTCCTTGGCTTTGTCGAGGATTTTGCCGAATTGAGCATGGGCAAACTGGGTAAGCAACAACGCAAAAAAGAAGAGCAGTGATTTTTTCAGCATGATAAAAAAAGTGTTTAATGTGTGGGTGGATGCTCCCGACGGAGCTTTTACACAAAGAGGCTGTCTATAGTTTTTTCAACGGCTGCCTTTTAAGTCTTTTGGGCTCCGACTGCGTTAAATTTTTCTCCGTAGCTGCCGGCTATGGCTGCAAAATTTGCCTTGTCTCACCTCAAAATCCTTTAAAAGACACTCCGTCAAAAAACTATAGACAGCCTCAAACGCAAATAACTGCGTTTGGGAACATATCGAAGGCAGGATTAGACTTTTCTTAACGCATTCCTCCCGGAATGCTATGGAACCTATGAAATCATTGTTGCACTATTTGATCCGGACGACCAGCGCGGTGGTGATCTTTTTCACCATGCTGGCCTATGTTTGTCCGCATATCAACCCCGCAACATTTTCCTGGCTGTCTTTTTTTGGCACGGCGTTTCCCTGGCTGTTATTAGCCAACCTGTTGTTGCTTGGTTTCTGGACCTGGAACGGAAATCGTTTTGCCTTGTATCATATCGGGATTCTTGTTTTTGGCTGGCATTACATCACCGGATTCATCGGTTTTGATTTTGGCAAAGACGCCGTACCCGAAAACGCCCTTACCATTGCCACACACAACCTGGGCGATATTTACCAGGGCCGTGAAGCCACTGATGCCTGGCGGGATAAACGGGTGGCGGCGTATGCGCATTTTTTGCAGGAAAACGGATTTCCCGATATTCTTTGCACCCAGGAAACCAGCGGGAAATTTTACCGGCTGCTGGCCGAAAAAATGAATTACCCGCACACCTTCAATTTGAAAAAAGGAACCGTCATTCTCAGCCGTTACCCCATCGTGAGCGGCGGCGACGTTCCGTTTGAAAACACGTCCAATTCCACCCTTTGGGCCGATATTAAAATCGGTGAAAAAAAGATCGTGCGCGTGTACAATGTGCACCTGCAATCGAACCGTGTGACTAAAACAGCGACCAGGGTGATCAAAAAAGGCGAACTCGACGAGGAAGAAACCTGGGAAGATATCGGGTTTGTGCTGGGGCGTGTGGGTTCGGCCACCAGTTTGCGCGCCGAGCAGGCCCAGCGTTTGCAGGAACATATTGCCGCCTGCAAACACCCCGTCATTATTTGCGGCGATTTCAACGACACACCCAATTCGTACGTGTATGCCCTCTTGTCGGAAGGCTTCAACGATGCTTTCCGGCAAAAAGCCCTGGGCTTCGGCACCACGTTTGCAGGCAGTCTGCCGCTTTTGCGTATTGATTATATCCTGACCGAAAAAAGTATCACCACCTTCTCCTGCCGCACCCTGCGCGACAGCGATTTTTCCGACCATTTCCCGGTGTTTGCGGCTTTGGGGATTTGAGGTGGTTACTCCACGACGCGCAATGCGAAACTGCCCGATCTGTTAAAATCAGCCCGGGTTGAAGTTTGTGAACAGGTAATTGGTAACATCAAATAACAAGCAATATCTCGGCCATCATTTGTCGTAAAATTAAACTTTATATGATCCAGGACATTTTTATTTAATAACATAGCATCGTGATAACCATTGTAATAAAATTTTTCAACCATCACATTTGCCCTGTTTGTGGTGCCGGGCATTCTTCACTTATTGGAAATTACTTTTCCATTGCTGGCCAGATTGATCGTCAATATTACACTTCCGTTTTTTGCACCTGGCTTGTCAGGGATTAGGTATTTCATCGCTGTTCATGAGCCCAAAGCGATGCCTGTTTACCTGTATGAACTAAATAAAAAATCACGTTATTTGCGCATCATACAGGATTTGTGCATTCATGTTCAGGTCAATCCTTCTTTTGTTTTTCGGTTATTTGGGCTGCTCAACAGGCAGCTTGATGGCGCAAAGCGTTGCTTATGAAAAAATTACCATCGAGCAGGGCTTGTCGCAAGGCATGGTCTTCGATATTTTGCAGACCCGAGACGGCTTTTTGTGGGCAGCAACAAAAGACGGGTTGAACCGATATGACGGCTATAACTTCAAAATTTTTACACACAACCCGTTCGATCCTTACACCCTTGCGGAAAACACCCAGGTAGCATTGTTTGAAGACAGTCGGGGCCTTTTATGGGTGGCCACCGAAAGCAAAGGCGTAGATGTTTACGACCGCCGCCGGGGACGTTTCCACCATTTTCCACAATTGCTGGGTGTATCATTTGCCGAAGGCCGCGACGGGAATTTATGGGTGGCCACCACCAGCGAACTGATTCGTTTATCCATTCCCGAAACCTGGGAAAAAACGATGCCCGACAATGCAGACCTCAGCTCGCTCGTCGCAACCCAAAAAATCCCGGTTGAAGGGTTCGCCGGCCCGCCCGATCGGTTTGCCAATATTTGGGCAAAGGAAGACGGCGACTTTGTGTTGTTTTCTTTATCAAAACAATTCGAAGTATCAGCCTCGCAAAACGTAGCAAAGCCTTCAACCTGGCCTTCGTTTGGCAACAAATACTTAGGGGCCTACCAACACGGAGGGCATATCTGGGCCTTCAATGATTTAAATTTTCTCTGCCATTGGCACAACGGGAAAACCACCCGCTATGCGCCGCCCAACCATTTTCGGGGCGGTTCCACCTATTTTTACAAAGACGCGCAAGGGCGACTCTGGTTTTCGTTCAAAGGGCTGATCTGGCAACTTGAGCCGGAAAAGCCATTCGATTTCGCAAAACCGGACTGGGTGGTAGACCAGGATGTCAAGTGCCTCACTTCCGACCGCAACGGAAATTTATGGATTGGCACCCTGGGTTACGGATTGCGCAAAATCAACCCCAAACGAAAGGCCTTTCACGCAGGCGCTGCCAACAGCAGCATCTGGCGATTGTGGCGAAGTCCACAAAGCGTGTATTACTGGCGCAACCTGACGGAAATTTATAATTACAACCCCAAGACCGGCACCCACGATCAGTTCTCCTTTCCAACGCTACAACATACCTGGAAAAGGGACATGGCTTTCGATCCTGATGGCACGATGTGGCTGTTGAGTACCGACAAAAAAACATTGGTCGAAACCCTGGCAGCATATGATGTTAATGGGAACCTGAAACAGCAATATCAGTTTGACATCAATGCCTCCTATTATTCACTGCTCAAGCGCGCACGCGACGGCAATTTCTGGATCATAGAAGGGGGCGCCATGCTCAGTTGTTTTGATACCCGTTCCAACCAAATCCAGCGTTTTGACTTCAGCCACCTGTTTGGCGAAAAAGCGGCGCAGGTGCAGTCCATGGCCCTTGCACAAGACGGAAACGGGGATTTTTGGATCGGCACTCAGTTGGGTCTGGTGAAATGTTCCATGGCCTCCGGAAGTCCACAATTCCAATTGATGCGTGCAGACCCCAACAACCCGCAGGGGCTTAACCACAACGTCGTTGCCTGCCTGCTGCCCGACCCCGCCAAACCAGGCGAACGGCTTTGGATCGGCACCAAGGGAGGTGGGATCAACCGCCTCGACATCCGGAGTCGCCAGGTGCGGCATTTTACAACGGCCGACGGCTTGCCCGACATGGTGGTGTACGGGATTTTACCAGGGAATGAAGATCCATCGCAAAGACGCTCCAGCTTTTGGTGCAGCACCAATCGGGGTTTAGCCAAATTGGTATTTTCCGAATCCCTTAAAGACGACGAATCTCCCGCGATCACGGTTTTCTCCGCCGCCAAGGGTTTGCAAGGCAGCGAGTTTAATACCCAGGCATTTTTCAAAGCTGACGATGGTGAATTGTTGTTTGGCGGGGTAAACGGACTCAACCACTTTTTCCCGGAAGCTGTGCAACCCGATACCTCCAGACCTCCGGTATTCGTCGTAGGTATTTCCATCAACCACGAAGCCGTCAATTTGACAAAGCGCGGATTAAAAACCTCTTTGGACTTCCTGCGGGGACTCCGGCTGAACTACGACGAAAACAACATATCGTTTGAGTTTGCCGCTTTGGATTTCACGGATCCTGCTCAAAACCGCTATCGTTACCGCCTGGTAGGCGCCGACAAGGATTGGGTGGAAACCAAAGGCACCCGATTCGCGCATTTTGCCCATCTGGCGCCGGGGCACTACGAATTTCGGGTGCAGGGCAGCAATGGAGAAGGCGGTTGGCAAGAAGCACCTAACCCCATTGTCATAGTGATTCATCCACCGTGGTACCGCTCCAACTGGGCCTATCTCTGTTATTTTGTGTTGTTGGTTTGGGGCGGCTGGCGGGCTTACCAATTCCAGATACAGCGCGTCAAAGAACGCGAACAATTGGCCTATGAACAACGCGAAACAGAGCGAATCAAGGCGATGGAACAAATAAAAACCAATTTTTTCAGCAACGTCACCCACGAATTCAGAACCCCGCTGACGCTGATGACGGAGCCTTTGCGGCTTATATCGCAAAAAACCAAAGACCCGGACATCCTGGAAAATGCCCGCCTGGCGGAGACCAACAGCCAGAAATTGCTGGGGCTGGTTAATCAGTTGCTCGATATGAGCAAACTCGAAAGCGGTCAAATGGCCCTTGACCTGCGCCTGGGCAATTTCGCAGAAACCCTGCGTGACATCTTTGAGCGCTTTTTGCCGTTGGCTGAAAAACGCCAGATAAAACTAAGCCTTCGCCATGCCGAACGCGATACCGCTGAAAGGCTATCCAGGGTGGTGTATGATGCGGGGAAAGTGGAGCTGGTGTTGAATAATTTGATTTCAAATGCCCTGAAATT
This sequence comes from Saprospiraceae bacterium, assembly GCA_033762055.1. GTDB lineage: Bacteria > Bacteroidota > Bacteroidia > Chitinophagales > Saprospiraceae > M3007. The sequence continues at coordinate 9,464 of JANRLZ010000386.1, read as the reverse complement.
CACCCCCGAACACGGAAAAGTAGAAATATCATTAACGACTTCTGTTCCAGCCGCTGAAAATCAACCTCAAATTTGCTTACAAATAAAAGACACCGGCATCGGTATTCCGCCGGAAGCTTTGGATAAAATCTTCGACCGTTTTTATCAAGTGGACGGCTCCAATACTCGAGGTGGGGAAGGTACTGGCATTGGCCTTTCCCTTTCCAAAGAACTGGCCGAACTCATGGGCGGGGGCATTCGCTCGGAAAGTCCGGTGAGCGGCAAAGGCTCTGTCTTTACGTTTTGGATACCACTTCGATCAACACTGGATGCTGCGCCATTGCCGGATAGTGCCTTTGATTTGGAGATCGAAGGGGGAAGCCAGACGTCTGACGGCCCGGGGGCCAAACCCATTGCACTGGTGATAGAAGACAATCCCGATTTGCGTCGCTTCATTCATCAAGCCATAGGAGACAAGTGGCAGGTAGTGGAAACCCCCGACGGCGAGACGGGCATCCAACGCGCCCTTGACCTGTTGCCGGATTTGATCATCTCCGATTTGATGATGCCCGGGAAAGACGGTTTTGCCGTGTGCGACGAGTTGAAAAACAACGAGCTGACAGCCCATATCCCCATCATTTTATTAACAGCCAAATCAGCGGTTGAATCCAAAATCAAAGGGCTTCGCGCCGGAGCCGACGATTACCTGACTAAACCCTTCAACACCGAGGAGTTGTTGGCGCGGATGGAAAATCTGGTGGAAACTCGGCGTATTTTGCGCGAACGCTACAGCCAACACACAACTGCCGCCATTCCTCAAGTGGCCGACGACGGAACTTCTTTCCCATCCCAGCTTGATCGGGAGTTTATGCGCCGGTTCACTGTACTGCTGGAAGAACACTTATCGGATGAACAAATCGGCGTGGAGGACCTCGCGCGCAAAATGTTTGTCAGCCGGGTACAGATGTACCGAAAGTTAAAGGCCCTCACCAACCAAAGTGTGACGGATTTTGTGCGCAATTACCGGCTCGACAGGGCGATGGTAATGCTCAAAAACCGCGAGGGTAATGTAGGTGATGTGACTGCCAGGGTGGGTTTCGGCAGCGAGAGTTATTTCTCACGCGCCTTTAAGGAGCGATTTGGCGTTCCGCCCAGCCAGGCCATGTAACCACAGGGCATGTGCCGGTAACACTGGGGCAAATTTACCTGAAATGTAACCACAGGGCATGATTTTGAAACGACAGGGCACGTCGTTTAAGGTGGTCGGCCCCCATTTTTGCTGCATCAATGGATTTGCAAATTTTCTATTATGCTGCACAACTCATCTATCCAATCTGCCCGTCTTTATCACTTTGATCAGTCGCTCGCAGGCGCCTTCAATACAACGCATGCAGAACACCATCAACAGTTCCGTCCCTATTTGACCCAGCTCTTCGGCGAACTGACGGATGCGCAATTAAATCAGGTGTTTTCGGTTGCCCAGATCCTGCATTTTGAGACGGGGCAATTTGTGTTCCAGCAAGGCGACACCGACAATGCCCTGTACATCGTGCTGTCGGGGCGGCTTCGGGTGGTGCAACAAACCGAGACGGGCACCCATATTTTGGGCGATGTGGCAGCAGGTGAACCAGTGGGCGAATTTGCCCTCTTTACCAACGACCCGCGCACGGCGTCGGTGGTAGCCATTCGGGGATCGCTGGTATTGCAAATTGATGAAGCAGATTACAGAACAATTGTGGCGGAAAATCCACAGTTTGCCTACAAGTTGCCCCAATTCGTCATCAACCGGATGCGGCGCAAGTCGTTTCAACACCAATTGGGCGCAGCACCCAAAAATGTAGCGGTGATCAAATTGCAAGCCGATAAAGATTTTTCAGGCTGGACAAACGATATCAAACAGGAACTCGCCGCCATGGATACGCCGGTAACCGTGTATGAGGCTAAAGACTACTTGTTTGCCGATCAGCATGCCATGTTTGAAGAGATGGAAAACAGCGCGGGCATGAACATTCTCCTTTGTGACGAGGCAAACCCCACCTGGGCAAATGAATGCCTGACCTATTGCGACCTGGTGGTGGTGGCGACCGAATTTTACGCGCCGAGCAGCTTGTACTCCATTGAGGAGAAATTGAATATTTACAGTAAAAACATCCTCAATAAAAAAATCTATTTATTGCTGCTGCACCCCGAAAATGCACCGCTCCCGAGTCAGACGCGGCGTTGGTTGGAGGAGCGCCCCGTCAACCTGCACTTGCATATGCGCCAGGGCAATGCTCGCGATATCCGGCGGTTTTGCCGCATCCTGACGCATCAGGCGGTCGGCCTGGTATTGGGTGGTGGTGGTGCTAAAGGCGCTGCACACATTGGCGCAGCCAAAGCCATGATGGAGGCCGGCCTCGAATTCGACTTTGTCGGCGGAACCAGCGCCGGCGCTTTGTACGGTATGGGCCTGACCGTTACTGACTTTGACCTGCCGAAGGTGCGCGATTTTTGCCAAATGGGTGTTGATTGCAAAGTCACTTCGAGCGACTACCATTTCCCGTTTTTATCCTTGATGACGGGCAAAAACATGCGGACATACCTCAAGCAAATGCTCGGCGATGTACACCTGGAGGATTTTTGGATCAATACTTACTGTGTGTCTACCAATTATTCATCTGCCTGTGTAAAAGTGCACGATACGGGTTTGGCCAGGCAAAAAGTAGAGGCCAGCATCGCCATTCCGGGGGTGTTCCCGCCGGTGATCATTGACCGTCATTTGCACGTTGACGGCGGCGTACTGGACAATCTGCCCATTGAGGCTATGTATGAAAAACCTGTTCGCCATGTGATTGCCATTGCTTTGTCGGCCCAGTCGCCGCGCTTGGTAGATATCAAAACAATACCGTCGGCATGGGATATCTTTTTGAACATTTTCACCAAAAAACATCGGTACCGTTTGCCCAAAATGCCTGCTTTGCTGATGAATTCCCTGACCTTGAACAGCGTGCAAAAACAGGAAAACACCAAAAAGCAGGTTTCGATGTATCTGGAAATGGATTTGCGCTCTTATGGACTGCTTGATTGGCAAAAATGGCGAGAAGTGATCGAGAAGGGGTATCAACAAACCTGCGCGTTTTTGGAGAACATGCCGCAAGCGGAGCGTTTTTGGAAGTGATCGCAGCCCCCAGTGCCTTCTCCGGGTTTACTGTCTATTCTTGCAGCATCGGTGTGACACGATGTCTCAAAACCGATTTTACATCTCCGCGGGACGGGGCAAATTTGCCATAAAGATCAGGCAGGATAGTGTATCCAAATTTTTATTCCTCCCAAATACTCATGAATTGCTGGACTTTCCAAATGCCGTTTGTTTTTTCAGAATAGCCAATATCCCTTGGTTCCATTGCTGATGCGATCGTGATAAGCGCATCCAACCAAAGCAATTGTTTTGGCCTCATTGACCAGTACATTTGAAAACATCAGGTATGCTTTCGTGGCGTATTTGTAACTGCGGTCTGTTTCCGGTTTCAGTTCATTACAATGGTAATTGTCGCAACGATTGAGCAATTCAATGTCCAGATCAAGCGGGGTGAATCGGGCAACATCTGCGACCAGACTGCCGGCCCGTTTTTTCAACTTGCCAGGATGAAAATTCGGCACTATATAGAAATATGTGCTGATATAATCCATTGATAATCATGCTGCATTTCGGTGGTTGATGTATATTTTGATCATGGAATAATACATTTCATCAGTTCTGGAGTGGCAAACAGTTCGCCGTGCCAAACTTTTGATGTGTGTTCTAAAGTCTCGATTTAACCTTTCGATATGCGTTGTGTGTTCTTTTCCAATCGTATGTTGCTCATCTGGCAGAACCTTGGAGTAGGCTTTGTAATCATCTGTGTAGAACTGACCTATAGACAGGTTTTTGAGTTTCTTATGTAAGGCTTTGCAAGCGCTCTGATTACGTTTTCCGATATGAAAGGCCAAAATTTTTCGCTCTTTTCGGGCAAATGCATACCAACACCATCGTTTTTGTTTTTTCCGTTGATTCACAAAAGACCAAAACTCGTCTACCTCAACCGCTTCAAAATGCCATTCAAGGCAGGGTTCTTTGATTTTTTTTAGCGTGGCGACGTAGAATATATACCACACTGGATGCACAAAGTCCCAAAACCTGACTAATATCCCTATGGAGTGTCATATCAATGACTTGTTTTTTGATCTTCGGATCAGCCCCTCGGTAGCGATACCGATCTTGAAACTGTTTCAAACAGGTCAAGCAGCGATAATTCTGATTGCCATTGGCCTTTCGACCATTTCGCTTTATATTTGTTCCCGCGCAATGGGGACAGCAAACTTGGATGAGTACTTCGAACATACCTCCAAATTTAGCTCGTTCCCATTGTTTTTCATATCAAACCTCATCAGCATACATTTCTTTACAGTACCAATTTTTTATTTAATCAGCGGTGTATCAAGGAAGGTTAACCCCGCATCTTTTCAAATACCCCATTCATCGGTCTTCCTCAATTGTCTTCAATATTAAATTTAAGTTGTCAACATATATTGATCTTGAAAAAGGTATGCGCTCTTTTGCAAGGTCTCGGGTAATTTCGTTTTCTATAATTGATATTGCAGCCTCCCTATTTGAATAACGAGCGAGCAATCGAGATAATCGAACATAATATAATCGGCCTCTGTTCTTTTCTTGTTTTAAGGAATAAAGTAAATGGGGAAACAGGTACCAGCCCCGATCCGGGTTCATCGCTATCTTTATCAATGTCCAATATGAAGCATTTTGTTGTTCGTAATATTCATCCATATTATATATGCCATATCTATAATACCGATCAACATTTTCAAGTAAAAATTCTACAGTCCGTGCACATTCATATTTACTCAACTGATAAATGATTTCAATTCTTGTTGTGTCATTGATATTTGGGTTGTCGTGCAAGTCAATCAAGCTATCCACCGTTTGTTTGGGAAAAAAACTTCTACTATCAATACCCAAATAATAAGCACTCAAAGGCAGATCGGCATTTAGCCGGGGCTGAGCGGAAGCATCAAAAATGACGAGAAACGATAGTGCAATTAAATAAAGTCGCATCTTTTATAGTTTGAAAGGTTTAAAATTGTTTTCCCATTCTAAAGGTACGCATTCGTGGATTTTTTAACCAGTGTCCTTAAAAAAAGTAAGCGATGAGGCCCGATTTACATCGCCTTGGCATCGGGTCAATAAACCCACGTGCAGCGCCAGCTAATCTCGACCGAATTAAAATTACCCGCCACAGCATTTAAACACCTTCCGGCTTAATTCAAATTCCACCCAACTGAATTAATATTCCTGTCACACTGATTTTAATTCATTTTCCCCCCTCTTCTCCTCAAAAAATCCCACACACACCAAGCAACGCCCTGCTTGCCCTTTGCGTCCATGCGGTTCTGTTTCTTTGCACGTGGTTTTGCGTAATTTGTACGGGTTTTTACACAGCGTCGCCCGGCCTGGCCGGCGCCCTGGGGTCACAGGAAAACCGCCGGCCTTAGTCGGTGTGCTCCTGTTGTGCCTGCTGTTGCCCTTCGTCGGACAAGCGCAGTTCTCCAACCTGCGCGAACGCATCGCAGACGCCCGCCAGCCCCTGCAAACCCTCGATTCATTGAGTATTGCCCCCCCGCTGCTGTCGGCCACCGACCTGTTGTCGGGGCAACCGCTCCCGCTGCGCTTTTTTTCCCTGCAAAACAACCTGCTCCGCACCGATACCGCCGCCCTGCGCGCCGTCTGTCCCGACTGCCGCTATTTGCAGCTGCGTTATCGGGTTTTGCCCCTGAACCTGAACACCCGCATCAGTCGCCTCGATACCGCCGCCATCCGCCGCCGTATCCTCAACGACGCCATCGAATTCGACTACGAACCCTACCAGCCTGCCAAACCAATCTGGGAGCAACGCGGCCTCAATTCCGCCGGGGCCTACACGCGCGGACTGTCGTTTGGCAACAGCCAAAACCTGGTGTTCAATTCCAACCTCAACCTGCAACTCGACGGCAAACTCGGCAACGACCTCGAACTGAGCGCCGCACTGTCCGACAATTCCATTCCCCTTCAACCCGATGGCACCACACGGCAATTGCAGGAATTCGACCGTATTTTTATCCAGCTCAAAAGAAAAAACGCCACCCTCACCGCCGGCGATTTCGATCTCGCCCGACCCGCAGGCGGCGGCTACTTTGCCCATTATTTCAAACGCCTGCAAGGCGCGATGGTGGCGGTGGAAAATATGGGCGCCGCGCAAAAAAACGGGGAGAAAAAAACATACGGCGCCCTCCGCGTAGCGGCAGCTGTTTCGCGCGGCAAATTTGCCCGCCAGCTCATTCAGGGCCAGGAGGGCAATCAGGGCCCTTACCGGCTCCAGGGAGCTGAAGGCGAACGCTTCATCATCGTGCTGGCCGGCACTGAAAAGGTGTTTGCCGACGGACAGTTGCTGCGCCGCGGACTCGAAGACGATTATGTCATTGATTACAACCTGGGCGAAATCACGTTCACGCCGCGCCGCCTCATCACCAAAGACATCCGCCTCATCGTCGAGTTCGAATACGCCGTGCAAACCTACCTGCGATCTACGGTGGCCGCCAACGCGCGCTGGGAATTGCCCCGCGCGAAGTTTCACTTCAATTTATACTCCGAACAGGACAGCCGCAACAACGGCGGAGCACAGGAACTTTCTCCTGCCGAACGCAGCCGCCTCGCGCTGGCAGGCGACGACCTGCGCAATGCCTACGCGCCGGGCCTCGATACACTCGAATCCTTTGACCCGACAAGGGTGCTGTACCGGGCGGTGGATTCTGTGGTGTGCGGACAGTTGCGGCAAATTCTGATTTACAGCACACACCCCGATTCGGCGCGTTACGGAGCGCGTTTTACCGAAGTGCCGCCCGGCGAAGGCAACTATGTGCTCGCCCTCACCGCCGCCAACGGCCGCGTTTTCCGCTGGAGTCCACCCGACCCGCTGAGTTGCCGGCCTACGGGCAATTTTGAACCGATCGTTCGTTTGGTTGCGCCCGAAACCCGTCAACTGTACAGCCTCGGCGCAGAAATACAGGCGGGTAAAAACGCCAAGGTGCAGGCTGAACTGGCGCTGAGCAACCGCGATTTGAATCGTTTTTCCCCCCTGGGAAACAACAACAACCTCGGCCCGGCGGCCATGCTTGGCTGGCAACAAAATCTGGGCTGGGGCGGGAAACATCCATCTGAAAAAACATACCGGGCGCAGATCACGGGGCATTATGAATTTACCGCCCGCGATTTTCGTCCGCTCAATCCCTACCGGCCGGCTGAATTCGTGCGCGACTGGAACATCGGTTCGAATCAGGATACCACGGCGGAGCATCTGGGCAAACTGGGCTTGCGTGTAGCGAGACAACAATTGGGAGAAATACGCTACGAATTCGGCGGGTTTCGGCGCGAGGGATTTTACGAGGGGTTCCGGCACCTGGGAGCTTGGCAATTACAAAAAAAAGGCTGGGATTTTTCCGGCGAAATCAATGCCCTGACAAGCCGGGGCATTGCCGAACAAACCCTGTTTTCGCGCCCGAAGGGCGATTTGTCAAAAACCTTTTTTATCGGAAAAGACACCGTGCCACTGTTCAAAATCGGACTGTACGCCGAACGGGAAAAAAACACCCGCCGGGCTACCGGCGCCGATACGCTTTCAGCCGCGGGTTTTTGGTACGATTTGCTGCGATTCTATGTCAAAACCCCCGAAAATCAGGGGCGTTGGCAGTTGGGCGGATATATTTCACAGCGCAACGACTATGCGCCCAACGGTAATTTTTTTCAGCAAAACACCCTTGCCAACGATCTGAATTTCAATGGCGCCTGGAACAATACCATCCCGCGACGGCACAGTCCGCTGGTGCTGGCGCCCCCCTCTACCACCCAGCAATTAACCTGGACCCTGACGCTGCGCCGCTTGCGAATTCTGGCGCCCGAACTAACCAAAGAAACCCCGCAAACAACCTGGTTGGGGCGGGTGGATTATGCCGTCGGCGTGTGGAAAAACGCCCTGCAAAGCAGTACGGGTTACGAACTGGGTTCCGGGCAAAGTCCACGCATCGAATTCAACTACCTGGCAGTCAATCCGGGCGAGGGGCAATACACCTGGGTGGATCGCAACCGCGACAGTATTTTGCAGGTGGATGAAATGGAAATTGCAGTATTTCAGGATCAGGCCAATTATGTACGGGTGGCGGTGACGACCCCCGATTACGTACGCACCAACAATGTCGCACTGAATCAGACCCTTCGTTTCGAGCCGCGGCTGTTGTGGCCTTCGGCGCGCAAGGGCTGGCGAAAAAAACTCGGGCGCTTGTCCACCCAAAGTACCTTGCAGATTGCGCGGCGCACCTTCGATAATGCGCCCGAAGTGCGGCCCTGGGACCCGTTTCAATCGGGGCTGGCCGACACCACCCTGGCCCACCTCAACGCCGCCTGGCGGAATATTTTATTTGTCAACCGCGCACAACCTGCCTGGGACGCTTCCCTTTCGGCGGGCGACAACCGGAGTCAGCTGGCGCTTAGTACCGGATTCGAGCAGCGGCGGTCGCTGGAGTATGCCTTGCACCTGCGCGCCAACCTCGGGCGCCGCTGGAGTGCCGAGGCCGATGTGGAAAACAGTATTCGCAGCAGCGAAAATCAGGCTTTTTCAAGTCGGAATTACCGGATAGAAGGGTGGGAATTTGGCCCGAAATCCACCTGGCTGCCTTCGCGGGGCTTTCGGGTAGTGGCAACGGTCAAATGGTTGAACAGTCGCAACACCTTGCCTTCGGCGGAAAGTGCGCGACAGAACAACATGAGCACCGAAATTACCTGGAACCCTGCGGCGAAGACCAACGCACAGGGATTTCGCGCGGCCACATCGCTGCGTCTGAAAGGCACCTTTGCCGATGTACGTTACACCGGCGAGGCCAATTCGGCGGTGGCTTTTGCCATGCTGGAAGGGTTGCAGGATGGCAAAAACTATCTCTGGAGCCTGGGGCTCGACCGGCAGTTATCGAAATCCATGCAATTAAATCTCAGTTATGAAGGACGCAAAACCGGCGAAAACCGCATCATACACGTCGGTCGGGCACAGGTGCGGGCGGTTTTTTGATCGAAGCGAGCACAGAATAGAAGATTGGTTTTGGACACAAAAAACAGGGAGCGAACAAAGTAATTCACCCCTGTATCTCACCGGTTCGCCTATTATTAACAATTACTTGGCGGTGAAACATTTTTTTCTGCGTAAAAAAAAGACTACTTTTGCGGCCCATTTGGGAATGCTCGCGTTTTCTCTCAAAAATTTCGATGTTTTATTCTTTTTTTAGCATTAATTCTTCCTTTAGAGAAAAATTGAGTCATTCTATGAGAGAGTTAGAAACCATTTTTTGCTAAAAACAGTTGGTAGGTTAACCATTTGCTCTGCAAAAAAAAGTTGAAAATTTTTTATTTTTTTATTTCTTTTGAATCC
>JANRLZ010000385.1:0-9311 GCA_033762055.1 Saprospiraceae bacterium | reverse complement strand
AAACAGCCCCCAATAGCAGGCTCCCGACGGCCATCCCGCCCCCAACGCATTCCGTATCAGAAAAAATCGGCGACAGCCCCTCCCTGGAATGTTACTTCGATAGTACCCGTTATTTGACGGAAATCAACAATCCTTTCGCCGCCGATGCCTATCCCTGGCTTTCGTCGGATGGACTTCGTTTGTATTTTACCAAACAGAATAATGGGGAGCAGTTATCGCTTGCCAAACGCAACAATCTGCAAAGCCCTTTTCAAATGCCGGTCAATGTTCCATTGCCGGATTTTGGTGCAAGTCTGACTTCTTGCTGGTTGAGTGAAAACGAACTGGGTGTTTATTTCTGTGGGGGCGGGCAATTGTATTATAGTAGCAGACAAAGTTTGAATGATGGTTTTACCTCGTATGTACCGGTAACATTATTGGGTTTAAAACCTGAATTTTTGGCCGGCGCTTCGCTGAATGAAGCAGGAACCGAACTGTTTTTATACACTTATACCCATCCAAACGGCTACATTTCCCAATATGCAAAAGTTGCGGAACACGCCTTCCTTTTCCAGCGTTACCTGACGCTCCCAGATGGTTATGGCGCCAACCCGGGCCAATTGTCGAAAGATGATTTAAGCATTTATTTTGGACTACAGGTAGATTCCGTGAATCGAGTCATTGCGCGCATGACACGACCGACCCCTGTTGACACATTTGCACTCGAAACCCTGGAGCTTATTCCCGGTGTTAGTCAGGACGGCATTTACAATGCCATGCCTACTCTTTCAGCAGATGAGAAATGGATGGTTTTTGTGCGGGCAACGGCTGATGCCTGGGAGGCCAATGAACTCTGCATCACCCAGTGCGACAGTAATCTGGTTTCGGTTTTTGCCCCTGAAACAGGCCGGTGGTCGGTGTACCCCAATCCCACCAACAATGTGGTTTACATTACCGGTCCGCTGGAGGGAGAACTGCGAGCAGACATCATCAGCATCGGCGGCGCGATCATACAATCCGAGACGCTGGATGTCGTGGCCTCCAACCGGGAATTGCACCTGGGAAACTTGCCTGTCGGACTCTATTTCCTTAAATTATACAGCGATAACCAGGTTTTAGGGGTAAAAAAACTGGTTAAAAATCAGGAATGATGTTTAGGAGCGGGTGAAACTAAACCTGTAAGACCGCTTCATTTCCTAAAGCGTAGTTGTGTCGGCTACAAACCGGATTGAAAGTGAATTCACGCAATGCCGGGTATTTTTGGCCGTCATGCGCTCGCCTTCGAAAACATGCCCGAGATGGCCTTCACAATTGGCACAAACGATTTCCACGCGTTTCATGCCGAAGGAACGATCCTCATGCCGTGTAATGGCGCCGGGTATTTCATCATCGAATGAAGGCCAGCCGCAGCCGCTGTCGAATTTGTCGGACGAGCGGTACAAAGGCGCGTTACAGCGGCGGCAAATGAAGGTGCCGATCCCTTTGAATTGATTATACTCGCCGGTAAAAGCCCGTTCGGTGCCTTTTTGCTCAATCACATAGGCTTCTTCGGGGGTCAGTGGATTCCAGTTTTGCGCGTTGTTTTCCATTTTATTATGTGGATATTTTGATCTAAGTACTCCGGCGTTCAATTCTTTAAACCAATTCCGCCGAAGAACTTGAAGATGGACGGCAGCAAATTAACCGTCAAATTTTGAAACGATCATCGGTCAGGGCTATCAGAAATGCTTTCAGGTCGGATTTTTCTGTCTGCGTTAGCTGAAGGGGCGCCTTCAACAGGGTGTCGCGATTGATACTGCCGGGTATGAGACGGTCGGGAGTGTCGTAATATTCGATGACTTCATCCAGCGTTTTAAACATACCGTTGTGCATATAGGGCGCTGTCAGTGCAACATTACGCAGTCCGGGTACTTTGAACCTGCCCAAATCGGCACTGTCGCGGCTTACTTCGAACCGACCTCGGTCGGCCAGATGGCCCTGGCCGGTGTACAAACCCACATTTCGAAATTCATCGCCGGTGAAATCGGGCGAGAAGTGGCAATCGAAGCACTTTCCTTTTTTCATAAAGACCTCCCGACCACGAACGGCGGCTTCGTTCATCGGATTGTTTTTGCCCATCATCCAGCGGTCGAAAGGTGTATCCGGAGTCTCAAGGGTGCGAACAAAATCGGCCAGCACGAGAGCCAGCGCACTTGCATCGGCTTCGCGGCCAAAAACCTGACGAAAACTGCCGGCGTACACCGGATGCCGGCGCAGTCGCTGGATCGCTACATCCAGCGTGAGGCGCATTTCAAGGGTGTCCTGGATGGGCATTAACACTTGTTGTTCCAGCGTGGCTGCCCGTCCGTCGTAGAAAAAATGCGCACGCGCTGTCATATTGGTGATGCCCGGAGCGTTGCGTTTTCCCTTTCTACCGCCAACCCCCCGGCTGAATACGGCGGTATCGGCAAATGCGAATGCCGGAATATGGCAGGACGCGCAACTGATGGTACTGTCGAGTGAAAGTATGGGGTCGGAAAACAGGCGTTCGCCGAGTTGTTCGGATTTTTGAAGCGGCTGGCTGGCAAAGGAAAGCAGGAGTGCAACCAGCATAAAAAGGATGAAAAAGAAGTAGCTGTTTTTCATACTGCAAAAGTAAGATGCCCGACAAATCGGCGGTTGGTCGTTAGGAAACCGTTTGCGCATGGAGGTTTTTGAAACGAAACAGCTATATTTCGGCTTTCAAATTCCGATTTATATGAAAAATGTGGTTTTCTTCCCGCTCTTGTTCCTTGCATTTTCGGCAGTTGCGCACCCAACCGGCAAACCTGACTGGATGCCCGCCCCCGATTTTACCATTACTACCTCCGATGGTCAGCAAAGGCAACTATACCAGGACTACATCAACCAGCAAAAACTGGTAGTAGTGGAAGCATTTTTTACGACTTGCCCGCCCTGCAATACACATGCGCCATTTTTCCAGACACTGTACACCGGGATGCAGGCACAATTTCCGGGACAAGTGGAATTTTTACTGCTTAGTACCCTTTTTTCAGACACCAATGTAAAAGTAGCACAGTACAAAACCAGTAAGGGACTTACCATGCCCGGCGCTGGCAACGACGGGGGGAGTATTGCCGCCCTTCAACCCTATTTGAGCGGCCAATGGGGTGCATTTGAAGGGACGCCTACTTTTTTCATCATTGCACCCGAAACCGGCGAGGTGTTTTTTGACATACGTGGCAGTTCACCCACCGAAACCATGTCGCTCATTCAACAAAAAATAGAAGAACTGCTACTGCGCGATTGCACCCTGCAAGATCCTTTCGGCAGTCCGCTGGATGAGGTGACGATGAATGCGCGTGCGACCTCGTTCGACACTACTTTTGTTGCATCGGGCACGTATGCGGTGCGGGAAATTAGTTCCCTGCAAAACGGTACATACACGCTTCGCCCGGCCAAAAACGGCAGCCCGCTCGATGGACTGACTACCTATGATTTGGTGCTGATTTCCAAACACATACTCGGCCTGGAGCCGTTCCACTGTTCCTATCAGTTTACGGCTGCTGATGTGAATTGTTCGGGTACGGTAACCACCTTTGATATTTTACAGGCCCGAAAAGTGATTTTGGGCGTAGAACTTCAACTTCCCTGTGGCGCCTGGCGATTTTTACCCGACTCGGTTGAACTAAACGGCGGAAATTGCCAGGATTTTATCGGTGTAAAACTCGGAGACTTGAACGCCGGCGTCTGCACCGACAGCCTGGGGAATATCGGCGCAACACGAAGTTTGCCGCAAATGCTGCGAATACGCGACCGCGTTGTAGCCGCTGGCGAAACCCTTCGGATACCCTTGTTTTTTGAACAGGATATGCCACTCGAAGGCCTTCAGTTTGCCATCGCGTTCGACCCGGAAAAGGCTCGTTTGGAGGGTATTGGATCGGAAAATTTGACAGATTTTGATGCATCGTCCTATCACATTGGTTCGGATGCTGCACTTGTTTCATGGTTTTCCGTACCTGGCCGAATGGTGGAGCGGGAAGCGCCGGTTTTATACCTTGATTTGAGTGCAATAAAAGGCGGCTGGTTGTCGGAATTGTTGTTTCCTGCGGAGCAAAGAATGAGATCGGAAGCCTATGTTGCTACCGGCAACATCGTTCCGTTGGAATGGGGCTGGGAACGATCGGACGCCGCCCTGGAATACGCCCCAAATCCGTCGAACGGGCGTCTGGTGCTACAGGAATCTGCGCCGCTGGAGGGAATACGCCAATTACAGCTGACGGATGCGTTGGGGCGGGTGGTTTATGCCCAAACCCTGACGGCGCAAAAAGGCAAAAATCGCTGGGAAATTCAGTTGCCCGTTCTGCAAGACGGAGTTTACATCTTGATTATGAATGGGAAGATAGCGGGCAAATTTGTTTTGCTGCAACGTTGAAAATGTCGGATTACTTTTGCCGGATCACATTCAGGAATGGGAGAACCCCTTCCTTCTCTGAAAATCGCTATTACAACCGTTTATACTATGTCGCAAGGCAAAAACAAAAACAGGGAAACCATCTTGTTGCTGGTAGTGGCCGGGTTTGGACTGGCCGGACTGGCGGCATTGCAGTTTGCACAAAAGGGTCCGACCGAGACAGAGAACAAGGCACTGGTGCAAGCCGAGAGCCAACAGGTGAGTTCCGACGCTCAAACGGCGGCGAAATTTCAAAAAATTACCGGCAAGCTGCTCCGAACCGACAAGCCCCCTGAAGCCGGACAAGCATTTGAATTTCAATTGATTGAATCCATGACAGGGCCCACTTACGAGCTGGATATGGGCGACGGGCAGCCGCGCAAACCGTTCACGAATGGTGTGGTAAAATGCCTGATTCCAAGGCAGAAAGAAATGACTGTGACCTTGTATGCACGCTACGAAGGACAGGAGGCCATGCTTGACCGGCAGCATATTGTTCTGCACCATGTGAAAAAAAAGAATCCACTTGGCGACGCTGTGGATTATTAAGTGCTGTGATTGTTTGGAAAATTCGACATTTGCTGACCGTTGGGTCGGCTGGCGTTTTTAAGATTTTTCCAAACGGCAATTAACATCGGTGTACTCTGAAGAGGACCGCCATACCAAGCCGCCCTGACGGTCGTTTTAGCGCGACCCGCCGAGAGACCAGTACCAGCTACGATGAGATACCTAACCGCCTTCGCTGCCCTGTTTTTTTGCATGGGGCTGAATGTACTTTCCGCACAATCGGTTGCCGAGCTGGAAGCCCGTTTTAATCGCTCTTCTTCCAAGAGCGAAAAAATGAATTATGCTTACCAGATTGCAGAAAAATCCATTTCTACCAACGCCAAAAAGGCTTCGGATTTTGCCTTGCGCGCCAATCAGTTGGCCGTAGAGATCGGTGATAAACGCAAGGAGGCCGACGCAGCCGTATTGTCGGCCGAAGCAGAATATCGCCAACGCAATTACCGCGAAGCAGCCGGTCGTTACAACCGTGCCTGGAACACCGCCCGGAATTACGGGTTTCGTGATCTGGTGCTTACTTCAGCCGAAAAATTGCAGGACATTGCCCTGAAACAGAATGATTTGCGCGAAGCCCTCAAATGGAGTACCGAAACGGTCAAGTACCTCAAGGAATCAGGTGGCGGCGCCCGGGGCGGCGGCGATGCGTTGCGGAAATTGGAAAACCAGCTGGCTGCCGCAGAATCGGATAACCGCGCCCTGCGCGAACAACTGGCTTCCGCTACCGGCCAAACGGAATTGCTCGAAAATACTTACCAGAACCAGTTGAAAGAGGTCGAGCAAAAAACGCAAAGTCAACTCACCGAAACCGAAGCAAAACTCAGCGAGGTTTCGATGCAAAAATTACAAGCCGACTCGGCAGCGCGTGTGTATTCTTTGCGGGTAAAAAACCTGACCGAGTCGCAAATGATTGACTCGATCGTGAAAGCGCAGCAGGAACGCGACCTGCAAGCCAACAAAACCCAACTCGCCGAGGCGGAACTAGCCCGCGAACAAAGCGAAAACATTCGCAATATCCTTGCGCTGGTTGTATTGTTCGTCTTGCTCCTGGCCGGCTTGTTCTACGCCCGCTTCCTCGCCAAACGGCGAATGGCCAACGAACTTTCCCAAAAAAACGCCCTCATCGAAGAAGAGCAAAAACGTTCCAACAGCCTTTTGCTCAATATTTTGCCCCCCGCTATCGCCGAAGAATTAAAAACAAAAAACAAGGTAGCCGCCCGAAAATACGACCAGGCTACCGTGATGTTTATAGATTTTAAAGGCTTTACCAATGTGGCTGAAAAACTAAGTCCGGAACGACTGGTCGAGGAACTCGACCTTTGTTTTTCCAATTTCGACCACATTATCAGCAAATACCGGATCGAAAAAATCAAAACCGTCGGCGACGCCTATATCTGCGCCAGCGGCTTGTCGGATATGAACGCCAGTCCGTCCGACATGGTAAAAGCCGCGCTTGAAATCCAGGATTTTCTGCTTGGATTAAAAGCCGAACGCCTGGGACAGGGTTTGCCGTACTTCGATGCCCGTGTAGGCATTCACACAGGCCCTGTCGTTGCAGGGGTGGTGGGCGCCAAAAAATTTGCCTACGACATTTGGGGCGATACGGTCAATACCGCGGCCCGCCTTGAAGAACAGTGTGAACCCGGTCGCGTAAATGTCAGCGAAGACGCCTACTGGCTGGCTAAATATGAATTCGAGTGGCAACACCGTGGTAAAATCGCCGCCAAGAACAAGGGCATGATGGATATGTATTACGTAACAGGAATCAAGCAATATTGAGGGAGGTTTATGAGGGTTTATTTAGGTTTAGGGAGGTTTTGGGGCTTGATTTTTAATTTGTTGGGCTGTGTTCATAAACCCTGATAACCCCTTACCCCCCCTAAACCTAAATAACCCCCATAAACCTCATAAACCTCCCTCAAACATTGCGCATTTTCGGTCTTATCGGGTGGCCGTTGGGTCATTCGTTCTCCAAGCGGTATTTCAGCGAAAAATTTGATCGAGAGGGCATCTCCGATGCTCACTATGCGTTGTTTCCACTCGAAAAAATTACAGAATTACCTGTGCTGCTGGCGTCACAGCCCGATTTATACGGGTTGAACGTAACCATCCCTTATAAGGAGACGGTAATCCCCTTTTTGGATCGACTGGATGAAACTGCCCGGTCGGTGGGCGCCGTCAATTGTATCAAGATTGAAAAAGATCGGACGCTGACGGGCTATAATACCGATGTAATCGGATTTGAACAGTCGCTGCTGCATTTTGAACAGGGCCGATGGCTGGAGCCTGAGGTTTCGGCATGGGTACTGGGTAGCGGGGGCGCGGCAAAAGCGGTGGCGTATGTTTTGCGCAAGTACGGCGTTTCATTTCGTTTTGTCTCCCGACGACCTTCAGGCATTGAAGTGGTTTCCTATGCTGAAATGGCACAACACCTGCCATCGCCTGCTACCATGATAGTGAATGCCACCCCGCTTGGCACATTCCCGGCGGTGGATGAACGACCGCCGGTTCCGACAGAAGCCATTAGGGCAGGTATGTTTGTATATGATTTAATTTACAATCCCGCCGAAACGCTACTTTTGCGCGAAACCCGGGAAAAAGGCGGTCTTGTAAAAAACGGCCTTGAAATGTTGCATTTGCAAGCCGAAGCCGCATGGAAGATTTTTTCGAATGATTCCGCCGGCGTATAAATATCTGCCCGGGCCGATTGTACTTTCCCCCTCAAAACCTGCCAAACGTCCGTATGCCCACCATAGATTTTACCAATACAGAAATTGCCTTTGCCCATCTTTCGGACAAAGAACTAAAGAAAACAGCCTGGTTGTTCAATATGATGAACAAGCCATGGTTGGTCAATTATGGTTCCAAACTTGCGCTTTGGGCCGTTGAGAACGGTATTCCTTTGGCCGAATGGGCGGTTAAAAAAACGGTTTTCCAGCAGTTCGTCGGCGGCACTACACTACTGGATAGTCAGCCCAGTATCGAACGCCTTGCTGCATATAATACCCTGACCATCCTCGATTATGGTGCAGAAGCCAAGGAAACAGAGCTCGACTTCAATCACACGATGAACGAGAACATCCGGGCCATTGATTTTGCAGCCCGATCGGTAAAAAGTATTCCGGTTATCAGCACCAAAGTAACCGGTCTGATGCGATTTGGACTGCTCGAACGCATACAGTCGGCCGAAACGCTGACCCGGGATGAAATCGGAGAATACCGCAATGCATTGAAGCGGATTGATGCGATTTGTTACCATGCATCAAAGAAAAATGTGAGTGTATTTATTGATGCCGAGGAAAGTTGGATACAGGACTCGATTGATCACCTCGTTTGGCTGATG
The DNA here is from genome assembly GCA_033762055.1 of Saprospiraceae bacterium. Lineage (GTDB taxonomy): Bacteria > Bacteroidota > Bacteroidia > Chitinophagales > Saprospiraceae > M3007. Next base: position 996 of record JANRLZ010000385.1, on the reverse strand, counting down.
ATGCGCCGTTATAACAAACAGCGGGTAGTGGTTTACAATACGTTTCAGATGTATCGCCACGACCGCTTGCATTTCCTGACTGAAAGTTACGACCGCGCGAGTAAAGAAGGGTTTATGCTGGGCGCCAAATTGGTGCGCGGCGCCTACATGGAAAAAGAACGCGCCCGCGCCGAAGAAATGGGTTATTCCAGTCCGATTAACCCCGACAAAGCAGCGACCGACGACCTTTACAACACCGCCCTGCGTTTTTGTCTGGATCATCTTGATACCCTGGCTTTCTGCAATGCCAGCCACAATGCCGACAGTGCGTTATTACAGGTAGAACTGATGGATAAAAAAGGAATGGCGCACGATCATCCGCACACCTTGTTCAGCCAGCTTTACGGCATGAGCGACAACCTGACCTTCAACCTTGCACGCGCAGGTTTCCGGGTGGCGAAGTACCTGCCTTATGGCCAGGTGAAAGAGGTGATTCCCTACCTCATTCGCCGGGCCCAGGAAAACACCTCGGTCACCGGCGATGCCGGCCGCGAGCTAAAAATGGTACGGGAAGAGGTGAAGCGGAGGGAGCGCAAATAGCCGACCACGGCTAAGACGCCCGTCTAAAAGGCTGGAAACAACAAGCCGGCTATCACTGATGAAGCAACAATGAGCCTGCCTTTTTCCGCGCAAAGACAATATCAGGAGAAAAAATGTACGCCAGAAAATTTGAAAACCAAAAACAGCAGCCCCCGCCAAAACGGCTCCCAATAAAAAACCTCCTCCCGGAACAGGAAGGAGGTTTTCTGTACCAAAATGGTTCGCTCTTTATTTTAACTTAATCTTCGCAGCAACCGTCGCTTTTTGCTTCTGTTGCTCTTCATCGAAGGGCTTGATGGTGTAGCTGACCGTGTGTTTGTCTTCGCTGACTTCGGCCAGTTTGTTGTTCGAACTCTTCACCTTGCGGTCGGGGAAATGGTAGATTTGTTTGTAGCTCATGTCGGCCAGGAACATTTT
>JANRLZ010000384.1:0-1725 GCA_033762055.1 Saprospiraceae bacterium | reverse complement strand
CTCTTGCAGCGATTTACCCAGGGTATTCACAAAACTTTCGCTCACCATATCCATATCATTGCCCGCCATGAGGGCTTTCGCGGCTACCGAGGGCAGATCGCCGTAACCATGATCCACCATCTCGCTGACTCCCGTGTAATCGGATACCACCAAACCTTTGAAGCCCCATTGTCGGCGCAACAAATCAGTGAGCAACCATTTGTTGGCCGTGGCGGGCACACCGTCGATTTCGTTGAAGGAGGCCATGATGGAACCTGCTCCGGCGTCGAGCGCGGCTTTGTAGGGCGGCAGGTATTCGTTGTACATACGATGACGGCTCATATCCACGGTATTATAATCGCGGCCCGCCTCGGAAGCGCCATACAACGCATAGTGTTTAACACATGACATTATCGTGTTATTGGCGGCTAAGTCATTACTTTGATAGCCACGCACCATGGCTTTGGCAATTTCAGCGCCGAGGTAAGTATCTTCCCCGCTGCCTTCAGAAACCCGGCCCCACCGTGGGTCCCGGCTTATATCCACCATCGGCGAAAAAGTCCAGTTGATACCATCGGCACTGGCCTCGCTGGCAGCAATCCGCGCGGTATGTTCAATGAGTTCCAGATCGAAACTGCTACTGAGTCCCAGCGGAATAGGAAATACAGATTCATAGCCGTGGATCACATCCATTCCAAAAAGCAAAGGGATTTTCATCCGGCTTTTTTCCATCGCGATTTGTTGCATCTCCCGAATGGCGGCTACACCCTTTATGTTAAAGAGCCCGCCTACTTTGCCCTTTTCGATTTTTTTGGCGATGTCCGAGCTTTCTGCCTCCCCGGTTACAAAAGCACCCGCTGACGGCAGGTTGAGCTGGCCAATTTTTTCTTCCAATGTCATTAAGCTCAGCACTGAGTCGACACGAACATCAATGGTTGTTTGATTACTGCTGGTCGTTTTAACACACGCCGTGACGAACAGTAGAAAGACAAGGGCATAATACGATTTCATAATCCGGATATTAAGTAAGCCAGATTTTCAACTTAGAATAGATGAAAGTTCGCAATAACAGAACGAAATCAATAATCTCCTGGACTGATATTAATCAGGTTCTTGGATAAAAAAATTCTAATGCCGTTGCCGGGTTGAGAATACAACCAACTTCAAGCCTCCTCCATCAAAAATTGATGGGCAGGTTTTAATTCGATTATCTTGTCACCGAAGCGCAAAATATCGCTTTGCCTTTGTGTAATGATCAGGCCCGTCTTCAAATCGAAAAAGTCCATCGCTTCAAGCAGGCCTCTGGTTTCGCGGTCCCTGTTTTCCCTGTGCAATTGTTGGCAAACCTGAATAACCACTTTACACTTTTCCTTTTCAAATACCACAAAATCGCATTCGCCTTGTTCACGAAAGTAGAACAAGTCAAAATTCTTTTTCAGAAGAAACAGGTAGACTACATTTTCCAGGAGACGGCCTTTGTCTTCACTAAAACTTAAGCTATTGGCGTTGATCATTCCTGTGTCTACAGCGTAAACCTTCCGGGGGTTAACTGCCCGGTTTTTTGCTGACCAACTGAACCGGGTGAGAAAGAATATCAGGTAGGTGTCTTCGAGCCAGGCAAGATAATCTGAAACGGTGTTGGCGGATCCCACATGAAAGGATTTACGCAGGCTGTTGTATGTAATTTCCTTCCCGACATTTGAGAGTAAAAAGAGAGTGATATCCAGCAGCGTATCCGTGTTCTTG
>JANRLZ010000383.1:0-3608 GCA_033762055.1 Saprospiraceae bacterium | reverse complement strand
GGCGCGCCGGCAACTACCTGCAGGCTGTCTTCGAGGTAGTCGAGATCGTCGGGGTTGACCAGGTGGTTATTGCCGATGTAAGCCTCGTCGAGGCGCTCCCGGAGTTCGTAAACGCCATTGTATTCGCCATTGATAAACACGACGCAGGGTTGGTAATCCTGGTAGTCGAGGTTCATTTTGCCCTTTACCAGGTTCACCGCCAGCCCGTCGCGAAAAAAGGCGTTGTTGTAGTCGTTGCCGCCATTGCGCAGCAAAAATGAGGAGTAGGCCGGAATTGGTTTTCCGGCAAATAGCGGGTATTTCAAGACATCATCGCCGTATTTGGCCCGAAAACGAACCGAAATCGGCCGCTGCGGCAGGTTGTAGATCGAGGTGCCGAATACACGCAAACCCGCTACACTCAGGAAGGCGCGTTCGCCGGTTTGTGGTTCAAAATATTCGATCGTTGCCGGCACCTCCCGGTCTTTGATGGCGTTTTGCAAAATACCAAAATCAAAGCCGTACAAGTGCGCCGCCGATGTGCTGATGGACAACACGGGCAGATCGGGGGTTTCGTGGATAAAATAGGTCTTGGTCACCACGTTCCCCGGCATTTTTCCCGGCACAAACAGCCGGGCTTTGATGCTCAGGGTGAGATTCAGCGGAAAATTAGCGGGAAAAACAGGCGACTGGCTGTTGGGCGTCGAACCGTCGAAACTGAAGCGAATTACGGCGCCGGGTTCACTGCTGCTTACCTGCAAAACCTGCGGAGCGGCGTAAAACCCTTCGGACAGGGAGAAAACCGGTTCCCCTGCCCGTTCCATCGTGGCCGATCCGTATGCGGAATTGGCTGCTCCGGGGGTGACTTCTCCCAAATACTGCCATTCGGCGGCATTGCGGCCGAAGGAAATATCGTCGGTTTGGGTATAGTAAACAACCTCGTCCACTTTTTGTCCCTGCTGGTTGAACAGCGCCAGGTATTCGCCGCCACCGCTCAGGCGGAAATTCGCGTGCAGGGCCGTCATGGTTGTCACCGCGTTTTTGTACGCCACATAGGCCGTATCGCCGGGGTGTTTGTCGCGACCATCGGTCCAGATGAGCAGGTATTGGCCGGGCAAAAGCGTCAGCGCCGGCAACTCCCATTTGTTTTTATCGGCGGCATCGTCGGTAAGGGTGTAGCCTGCCAGCTGAATGGCGTGGGCCGAAGCGTTGTGCAATTCAACAAAATCGGAAAACTCCCCAAAATCCGGGTCGTGAATCACGGTTGAGTTGATGGCCAGGATTTCGTTGATGCGTATTTGCGCCTGCAATGGATGCAACACCGGCAGTGCGGCAAGGAGCAGGAAGAGAATGTGTTTAATGTTCAGGAATTTCATGGCGAAAGGAGGCGCTTTGTGTGCAAATCAATAAAGGCGCTGTGTGTTCAAATCAAAAAAACGGCTGCGATCTATTCTTTGATAAACTGACCGGAAGTCAATCCTTCTGCCGAACGCAGGACAAACCAGTACACGCCGGGCGGCAAGGCCGAAACATCTTCATAAATCCCGGAAACCGGAGCGGCCCGACGGCTTTGGCGCATCAATTGTCCCGTAGCGTTGTAGAGGTCGAGCAACAGCGGCGAAGTGTTGGTTTTTTCCAACTGGATGTAAAGCAATCCGGCAACCGGGTTGGGAATTACCCTTGCACTCCCCCACCCCGGCGCCGGGGGCAGTCCTGAAATTTCCTTGTCAAAAGCCGCCAGAAAACCTATGGTTTTGCGCACAAAACGAGCGGGCATGAGGTGGACGTACATCGAATCCAGGGCGCCCTGGTTGCGCAGGGTGTGCGCGCCGATCTGGAGCGGATCGGATTCAAAATTGCCGCCGACATAAAACTGGTCGTCGCCGTAAGCCAGAATGCTGGTTCCTTCCTCGGCGTGAATTCCGCCCAATGATTTCCCCCACAATTCCCCGCCTTCTGCGGAATACTTCAAAACCATGATTTGTGGGTAAAAATAATTGATATTGAACAGATTAGGGTGTATTTGTCCGGCGAAATGCAAGGTGTCGCTGAAAAAATATCCGGTAACGTACACGTTCCCGGCGGGATCCACGCTGAGGCTTTGCGGGATGTCGAGACTCTGGCATTCGGTGACGCCGCCGGCTTCCTTGTGCCAAACAATATCAAGATCGCTTTCCAGTTTAAAAACATGCACGGCGGAATGCGACAAAGGCCAGCCCCAGCCAATGCAGCCATAGAAGCTCGTGGCGCAGGCATATACGGTGTTGCCGTTGCTTGTCAGTGCGTTTATTTCATCCACCTGCGGGTAAATGCGACTTTCGAGCAGGTCGCCGGCTGTGCTGTATTTGACCATAAACGCCGCCTGACTGGTATCGTTGGTCAGCGTGACGCCGTTAAAAACAACCACACCGTACATCGTGCCGGCCAGGTACACCGATTGTTCATCGTCTATGGTAAAGGCCGTTCCCTTCAGGTAACCGCCCTGATTAACGCCTTGTTTTTCCCAAAGTAAATTACCGGAAACGTCTAATTTCCGGACGAAGGTATGCCGGGTGTTTTGGGTGATTTTATCCCGCAGATGTCCGAAAACACAGGCATTTCCATCCGCGTCAACGACCAGTCCGATCGCTTCGTCAATATCTGCCGAGCCGATCGTTTGCGCCCAGGCGAGGCTTTTATCCGCGTTAAATTTGGCGACAAAAGCATCCGTTTCGCCGCTGCTGAACAGCGTGGCGCCGCCAATCGTCATGGAAACGCTGTTAAAGTTGCCTGCTACAAAAAAATCGCCATTGGCGGCAGCGGTGGCCGCCACCGCGAAATCGCGGCCTGCGCCGCCAAAGCGGGTGGCCCAGAGGTACTGCCCGTCGGCGTCGGCGATGGCGAGATAACCGTCGTCTTGTCCGGCGTTGTTCAGGGAAAAATTACCCAGCGAAAGCGTCGCGGCGGCGAAAGAGCCGCTGACAAGGGCGCCGTTTCCGGCGTAGGGCTGGAGGGTTTTTACCGTGGTATTGCTGTTGGCGCCGCCGAGGCTGTTGGCCCATTTCCAGGCCTGGGCGTGGACGGTAAAACCGAGGAAAAGAAAAAGAACGGGAGTAATTGTGTTTTTTGCTTGCATAGTCGGTAGGTTTGGAAAGAAACAGCAAAGGCTGCTGTGCCGACAAGACGCAATCGGCCGGTAATTCGTTGGGCGCAGGGGTGATTTTTTGATCCACTTCCGTGTTGGCTGGCCTCCCCGCCTGCTTCGTAAGGATAAATGTTGAATAGACGGAATTTACCTAAAATTGCGCTCCGCCGTGGTTGTTGGCGGGGACGCCAACAACGGAAATGGTGTGAAAGTCAGCACGATACCAAAAAAACAACTCGTTGAAACTTATTCGCAAAATTAGCCTGAGTACCAGGTGAGGACACCAGCAAACGCAAATTGGCCCCGGCTCCGCGCCAACAACGGAAATGGTGTGAAAGTCAGCACAATCCCAAAAAACAACTCGTTGAAACTTATTCGCAAAATTAGCCTGAGAGCCAGGTGAGGACACCGGCAAACGCAAATTGGCCCGGTTCCGTTGTTGGCGTCCTCGCCAACAACCACGGCGGAGCGGTATCTATCTTAAGCAAGCATGACGGCTATGTCG
>JANRLZ010000382.1:0-9070 GCA_033762055.1 Saprospiraceae bacterium | reverse complement strand
AGTTTGACCAATGGCTGGCTGGTATATACCCCGGTCATGGCTCTGGCGTTACTGGGAATATGGCGCCTGCCTGGCGAGTGGCGCTGGCCGATTTTGCTATTCCTTCCCATACATGTTTACATTAGTTACGCCTGGTGGTGCTGGATGTATATCAACGGGTTCGGTTCGCGTCCAATGGTTGATACCTATGCTTTGCTGGCGATTCCGCTTGCTGCATGGATCAACAGTATGTCGCGGAAATGGCTGCTTTGGATGGTATTGGGGGTGTTTTCAACCATTAATATTTTACAAACCTTTCAAACCCGTTGGGGGCATTATTGGTCGGAGCGAGGCAGTTGGGCGTTTTACCGTGAAATGCTGATTCGGCCCGGTGGTTCGGCGCAGGCGATTGCCGCCTTTGAAAGCAAAGAACCGCAACCGGTCTTTATTCCTGAAAACCAAAAATTGCTGGCCCGAATAATGGCTGATTCCGGCAGTATTGAGGTGGGTACAAAGCGGGCTGTTTCGGGCCGCGATGAATTTAGCCATACGCTTACGCTACAAAACGACACCTCTGGCCTTATGCCCGGTCAATGGTTGCGTATCTCTGTCGAGGCCTACCTGCCCGATACTTCGCGAACATCCGGGTTGGATCATCTGGCAAAAATCGTGGCTGATTTCTCTCCCCGCGAAGGGAAAACATTAAAATACCGATCCATTAACATCGCTACACAAATTGGTAATCCAGACCACATTTTGTGGAAGACCAACGGGAAAGGCGTCTGGGGAACGGCCTCGTTTTTTGTAAAAGTGCCGCCCGGTTTCGACCCTTCCTGCCGGCTAACCGTCTATATCTGGAACCCGCACAGGCAGGATATATTTATCTCGGCACTGCGGGTGGAACATGTGTTTTGACCAGAGATTGGTTAAGAGAAGGTAGCCTTTCTTGTTTTCAAAAGGCAGCGTACGGTTATAAGAATTCCTCTATATTGCCGCACGAAAAACTACTTGCCTTATGAACATCTTTATCCGCCTTCTTACTCTCGGTTTAGTCTGCTCATTCTCATCCTCGCTTGTCGCCCAAAACATCCTGATCTCCTATACAAAAAGTGATTCCCTGTTTGTTTGTGGCGCCGATACCTTCCGGGTCGGCATCCAGAACAACCAGTCGACGGCTTTGACGAGCGCAACTTTTAGCCTGAACTTGCCGGGCGGACTGCTTTACTTGCCCGGTTCTATTCAGGGGGCGGTTGAGCAAAATATTTCCGACCCCGGTTCCCCGGTATTTTCCCTGCCGGACATAGGGAGTGGGCAAACAGTCCACCTTACATTTTTAATCGAGACAAATTGCATCGCTGCCGATGTACTGGATGCCGGTCAGTTGTTTGTCGCCCAACTTTCGGTGGCCGCACCAACAGGCAATGCGCAAGTGACCACTACTTCTATTCCGGTCGAGACCGGCGCCGTTGTTATTGAGAGCGTGACGGAGGAGGTGCTGGAAGGGGAAAAATTTGACACCCTGCAACGCACGATTTGCTTTCGGAATACCCGTCTGGGGAAAATAGCGAACCTTCATTTTGAAGATGCGCACTTGCCTGGCATTGCAATTGAAGTGCCGGGCACATCGGCGCAAAGTAATACGCCGACGCTGTTCAGCGCGGCAATCGAGACCAACCTGTTGCAATCTGTCGGAAATGGCGATGCCTGGCTTGACTTGAATGAAACCTTGTGCATAGTTGAAAAAATTGCCATCACGGACTGTGGCATTCCGTCATTTACCAATCCTTCCACCATCCGGGTGGGCTGGGGTTGCGGGTCGGAAATATGTCGCTACGACAGCGCCGCTGCTTTTATCGAAATCAAACCCTCGACGCTGGTGCCCGAGCTGGTTTTTGAACAAATCTGGACCCCTCCCGTCGATTATTGCGGCCAAACGTCCGTGACGATGGGCTACAAGATCAATAACATTGGCAGGGCGGATGCCACAGATATTATTTTTGACCTCACCCTGATCGAAGGACTTACCGAGGCCGCTATCGTGCCGAATTCAATTCGATTGGGAACCATTGGCGACACCACGCCGCTGGTTCCCAACCTCAGCTTAAGCACTTTTCTTCCAGCCTGTGGCATATCGGCGATCCGGCAGGCCTCCATGCTTATTCCGCTTGTTGCTGCCATGGATTCCGCTTCAGTGTTGTTTGACGTCATTACCTGTGTTGCGCCCTGTGGCGATGTTCAACCTGCGTTCAGGACCGATTATTTTTACCGAAAAGATTGTCCAATCAACGGGTTTGTATCCGACAATGCGCTGATTGTACCCGAAACCGGCTATGTTGTGAAAGGTGAACTGCGTTCGAGCCTGAGCAGTTGTCTGACCTGCGATCAGTCGTATCCGTTTGTTTACTTTGTGAACTCGCGCTACATCGGGGAAGACGGTTTTTTACATATAGAACTTGATTTACCCAAGGGCATTTCTTTTGATTCGTCCTGCGGCGCCCAATTGGGTGGCTACTCACCAGTTTTGACTGAAATTTCGCCCCAAACCGATGGCCGCAGCCTTGTTCATCTCGCCTGGGAAACCCCCATGGCGCCCGATTCACTGCTGATGAACTTTTGTCTTTTTTACGCCTGCGACTCCATGCTGGAATGTCAGACGCCGGGCGGCGGCGTCATTTATACCTCAGATTGTTGCCTGCTGGATATGGAAAGCCGGACTTTCTGGACGCCGCTTGTCAATACGTCGTTTGATTGCGCCATCAGCGATTGCGACGAACAATTGCTGGCGGTAATACCGACTGATGATGGGTCGGGTGGGGGTGGCGTAATTTTTTCAGGGGTAGATTCACTTGAAAATGAACCTTATCTGCGCGACTGGTGGAATGTTTATCGGCTTAATTTAGGCTACCGCGATGCGGATGACGATCGTCATGCAGAAAATTTGCTTTCGCCCCTCAATCCCAGGCGCGACCGTTTTCTGGCCGGCGATACTTTGCGGGTGGAATATTGCGGCGTTATTGATTCGATGGGCGGCACGGTTGATACCATTGTGCGGGCTATTTGGCAGGAGATAGTGGGCAGTGACATGGGCCAAAACGATCAGGATGTTTTTCAAACTATTACGGCGCAAAACGGATTTGCCGATGCCGGAAAGGTTCGGGTTATTGGCGCCCGACTTCGGATCCGCTATGCAGATGGCACCGTGGTGGAATGTGATGCCGGAGCGCCCTCCTACATCGAAGACAAGAATTACTTCCAGATCGTTCAGCCCAACGCATTCCCGCCGACTCCGATTGACGACATCGCCACAGAGAAATTTTATTATCTGTATTCACTGCCGGAGCTCTTCAATCAGGGCTGTCTGCCACAGCCATTTATGGCCTATGGCGATTCAATCTTTGTATTTACGGATTTCAAACTAGACGTCAACTTTACGCCGACCTCAACGAACAGTCCGGACCCTCCACTGATCGGCTTTCGTACAGCCAGCAGCTCGGGAGGGAAAGAGTTTGCCTGGAATGAACAACCCCGCAAATACCTGCAATACTCCGGCTGGCGGCGAACCCTCTCGCCCAACACACACAGTATCAAACCCTGCGAAAACAGCACGGAGGTCAGAAAATTCCGTTATTCCATCCGGATTGCCCGGGAAAATATGTTTCCCTTTGAAGTGCGGCCACTGGCATTCATCAGCGATTATTACCAGACTTTGCCGCCCGGACTTGAGCTGGCAAACGCCCGGGTCGAATACCTCACTTTGCAGGACAGCGTGCCCAATCTGCTGAACGTAGCCCTGCCGTTTTCGCAAACTCCCGGATTTTTGCATCTCGATTTTTCACCCGCGTTTTTGCAACCGATTGACGAAGGGTTTACCCTGCGCACAGGCCTGCAATTCAAACCAAATTGCCTGTTTAATCTTCCCGACACCTCAAGACAGTACATAGAAACCACATTCAACGGCTGTCTGAATGGCGATCAAATGGTAAAACTTGATTCCATCAAAAACCCCATCGGCTTCTTTTCCAATACCCCCCGACTTGAACTGCTCACCGGCGATACGATTGTTTTTTCTCCCACACGTGATTTTGAAATCGCATTCACGCTGAACAACCAGGTAGTGTCAAACGCGCCGGCCAGCTGGATTACGGTCGTTTCTTCTTCCGGATTGACCCACGATTTTGAATTGTTTCAAATGCCTCAAAATCAGCCGGTTGTCGGGAACGATGACTTTTTCAATGCCGGTGTTTTAAATGGTTTTAGCCAGAAAGAATTTCGCCTGAAGGGACAGAGTGTTTCCTGCCTGCCCGACACCTTGTGGCTTATTTACGGCTGGTCATGTACTCCTCAAAACTCACCCGATGAAAGCGGTTGCGGCCGCGATAGTGTCCGTATCATCCTCCAATTAGAGCGCCCCGAACTGGAACTCGATGTCTTGCAGGAACCGGACAACCTTACTTTGTGCGACACTTCCGACTGGTTTGAATTTGAAATATTCAACGCAAAAACCGGTTATGCCTACGAGCTGGAGGCCAGTGTAAAATTACCCGCCGGACTGCGTATCGCACCAGGCACCTGTCAGGTTTCTTATCCTGCCGGCGCTGCTTATGTCAATATTTCCGACCCTGCGACCTTGCCTGGCAACCTGTTTCAATGGGATGCCGGCGAAATACAGGCGCAGATTGCTGCCAACGGATTGCCGGGAGTAAATCTCGATCCCGCCAATGCGTTCCGTATTCGATTTAAAGTTATTGCCGAATGCGGAGCCGTGTTGAACACCCCCATTATTTATGGGACAAGCGGCACGGAACCCTGTGGCCGCTCGGCCAATGTGCTCAATAAACCCGGCGACCCCATCCAGATCACAGGTATTAACCCGACATATGGGGTGCAGATTAGCCTGCTGCCTGTAGGGAATGCCGCCGCTTGCGGACAAAATCAGGAGTTCTCCGTTTCTCTGAATCTGTTGGGCACACCTTCTGCCGGCGACAGCATTTACATCATCCTGCCGCAAGGCGTGAGCCTGTTGCTAGATTCGTACGCACCCGGTGTCAATGCACCCCCGGGGCCGGTTACACCCAATACTTCAGGTTTTCAGTTACCCCTGCCAATGCTCGCAGGCGGCGGCTCCTTGCAGTTCAATTTTATGGTGGAACTTGGCGCATTGGCAGGATGTAACGATCAGGTTGTTCGTGCACAGACGCTGGTTCGTACGGAAGCATTTTGCGAAACATCTGGCGCTCCCTGTGCCGTGTATGTTGCTACAGGCGAAGCAATCTGGAACATCAACCCCGAACATCCTCAACTCAGCATCATTGATGCGCAACTGGGCATTTCAGGCGGACAGGTGAATGGCGTTTTCTCTGTTTCCAATATCGGCAATCTATCGGCCAATGGCGTTACACTCCAAATATGGCGGGATATTGACGGAAATGGAAACCTGAGCGCCGGCGATGTTCTGCTCGAAACATTGACAAGCGGGGGCGTCATACCAGCAGGATCAGGTATTCAGATTTCAGGCGTATTGACCAGTCTTGATTCTACACAACTCTGCAATTTGTTGCTGGTTTTGCCGGCAGCAGAAAACTGTACCTGCGACGATCTGATACTCCCCCTGACTTCCATTCAACTGACCCATACCCCCCTGAATTATTGCAATCTTGATCCGGTCGAACTGGGCGTGCCGGAAGAGCCGGGATTTAACTATGCCTGGTCGCCGCTTGTCGGCATCAATTGCGCCACTTGTCCAAACATTATCTACACGCCCGGGCCCAACGATGCCGGAATTACCCACACACTTACTTTGACAGCCAGCACCGATAACTGCGAGGTGACCCACCAGTTCACACTTTCATTTGCCGACAATTTTGCAGTTGTAAACGGTGAAGAAGAGATTTGCAAGGGCGCTTCTGTCACGCTGAATGTCGGCCCTCCCGGGGTTGCTTATTATTGGGAAGGTGCGGGCATTCAAAATCCCGCGTTGGCACAGCAGGTCATCCAGCCACTTGCAGGAGGCAACTATGCCGTAACCGTGACTTTTGAAAACGGCTGCACCGCTTCGGATGTGTTTTCGGTGACGGTGTTACAACCGGACACCCTCATTCTGGCAGATGCAAGCACCTGCGAAGGCGAGCCGGTTACCATCCTGAACACCACCACCGATGTGCCAGGCGTCTATCAGTTGATGCTGCAAAATGCTGCGGGTTGCGACAGTCTGCTCATTCAAACCCTTCAGGTTTTGCCCAAAATAGAAACGGTTGAAAACCTGTCATTTTGTGCAGGCGATACACTGGAGATTCTGGATACAATGATTACCTCAAGCGGAGAAATTTGCCGGGTTTATACCGCCTTCAACGGCTGCGACAGTACTTACTGTGTGATGGCCACGGCTGTTTCACCCCCTGAATTTACGCCGCTGGATACCATCATCGGAACTTACGGTCAAATCATCACCCTGAACGGTCCGGACGGCTATCTGACTTATATCTGGGAGCCGGCGCCCGTGCCGCCCTGTCTGAATTGTCCCAGCGTGAGTTATCCCGCCGATTCTGCCGGCTATCAGGAATATGTGTTGCGGGTTGCGGGACAGGATGGATGTCCGGGCGAACTTGTATTTCGCGTTTTTGTCCTTCCCCCTTGTTCTGCAGACAGTCTGCGAATTCCCAATGCCTTTTCCCCCAATGGCGATGGCTCGAATGATGTTTTCAGGGTGGTTGCCCATGAAGGGTCCGAGGTAATCAGCGGCCTTGAAATTTACAACCGTTGGGGAGAAAAAGTGTATGAAGGGGTCGGAAATGCTGTCTGGGATGGAACGATTGACGGCAAGCCGGCATCTTCCGACGTATATGTGTACATCGTTAAGGTCACTTGCGGCAATTTGGTTGGCAGAAGGGTAGGGGATGTTAGTTTGATCAGGTAGCGGCTGGCGATCGGCGTTTTTTCAGGATGCGCATGGCGGCTATGTATTGCTTCGCCAGTCGGAGAATGTTGACCCGGCTGCTGCTGGTGTCGTCGGTCCAGATCACGGGTAATTCGCACATATTCAGGCCCTTCCATTCTGCCACGGCCAAAAGTTCGGTGCTAAAAAACCATCCGTTTGACACGGCGCCGCCTTCCATCAACGGTGAAACGTGTTTGCGTAAAAGCCATTTAAATCCACACATACCGTCGGAAAAACGGGTGCCGAGGTACCATTTCAACATTAAATTGAATACCCTCGATGTAATTTCCCGTTTCAACGTGCGCCCGATAACGCGTGATTTTCGGTGCAAACGTGTACCGTACACCAGATCAAACCCCTCGGTACTCAGGGCGTTGATGGCCTGGGGAAAGTGGCGCAAATCGGTGGCCAAATCAAGGTCCATGTAACCAACAATATCTGCTTTGCTTTGCATCCAGGAGGTTTTCAGGGCCAGACCGACTCCTTTTTCCGCTAGGCTGATCCATTTGACTTCCGGAAACTCGTCGCTCAGGGCTGCTGCGATGTGGCGAGTATTGTCTGTGCTGCCGTTGTCGGCAATGATGATTTGCCATTGGCTGTCATCGGGAAAATGTTGTTGTAAAAACCGGTGCAACATGCGCACCTGGCGATCGAGCGTATCCGCTTCGTTGAGGACGGGAATCGTAATATCAAATGTCATCGGGCGGCAAAAATAAGGAATGAAGCCGCGTTGCCGTTCTGATTTTTGCAAGTGCGTCTTCTGTTTTCTTCAGAGCGGCTTCCGCTTCCAGTAGATCCACTTGCCGAAATCGCACGTTTGTGCCGGAGGGCATCTGCGCCAAACGCGGCAAATCAGCCGCAATGACCTGAGCAATGCGCGGATAACCGCCGGTTGTTTGAGCGTCGGCAAACAATACAAAAAGCTGACCATCGGGGGGCGCCTGTATGATACCCGGCGCAACTAGGACCGAAATCATACTGCCCGAATGAGCGCCCGAAAGCGGCGTTGTTGCCGTAAGCCGAACCCCCATTCGGTTGCGACGATGTGTAATGCAATAAGGTTGTTCGAACAACAAAGTGTGGTTTTCGTGGAATTCGGGTCCTGCCATCACGCGTATTGGTCGGAGGTCGGAAAAAAAAACATCTTTAATTCGCCAGTTCAGACCCGGCTTAAGTATTTCAACATCAAATGATTGTGCGGCGAAAAGCCGATCTCCGGGTTGCATGGCCCGCCCCTTGAAGCCGCCAAATCCAGCCGCCAGACAAGTGCCTTCACGATTGAAAACACGTTGTGCCTCCCAGCCCCCTTTAACGGAAAGATAGGTGTAACACCCGCTTGATTCAGGCCTTATTTCCAGTTCATCGCCATCGTGAACCTTGACCGGGCGGTTATGATATTCATGTTTTCCATTCAAATACAGAAAGCCACCAGTACCCGCGGCGGCCAGCCAACCACTGCCATGTACTTTTGCCGAGAAAAAACCGCCGGCTATTTCCAGTGTAGTCAACTCATCCCTGTTTTGCAGGAGGATATTTGCCAGCCTATGACTCCAATTATCGGCGGCGCCACCAACGGGAATCCCGAAGCTACGACCGGTAGCGAAGCCGCCATCCTGGAGCGTTGCAAGGGCGCCGGATGTTTTTATCTGAAGTGACAGGCGCATTTTACTTGTCAAGGCGTGTACCTTGCTGCCAAATTTGGAACCAGTTATCACCCAACCGATTCAATTCTATGGCAAAACAAGTATTTAATGCGTTTATTTTCTGCTTTTTTCTCGGCGCCGGCCACGGAATGTTGTTTTCGCAAATCAGCATAGGCGTTCGAGGCGGTCTTCTGATCAATAATCTGGCCATTGATCCGCTTCAAAATGGAGAAGGTACACCGGAGGCGGTTACCGGTTTCCAGTTTGCCGTTCCCATCGAAATTGGTATCGGTGAAATATTTGCGGTTCAACCGGAAATCATGTTTGGTTCTCACGGCGTAAAAAGACAAGCCAACGACAGCGGCACCTTGCTTGGAGTGACCACTACCGTGAACGTAAGTTCAAAAGGGTTCGTCAACGCATTGGAAGTGCCGGTACTGGGCAAGGCAAAATTTGGGACTGAAACTTTCAGGTTTTTTGTTTTGGCCGGCCCTTCGATGGGGTTTGGTATTGG
>JANRLZ010000381.1:0-22580 GCA_033762055.1 Saprospiraceae bacterium | reverse complement strand
GACTTTCCGAAGGCGTTGTGCCAGTTCGGGTTCTTCAAAGAGTTGGGTAATCAGGGCGGCCAACGTTTGCGGGTCGTTTTCGGGCGAGAGCAGCGCTGCTTCGAGATGCCGCCACAAAAAAGGAATTTCCCCCACACCGGTACTCACCATGGGCGTTCCGGACGAAGCGGCTTCGAGCAGTGCCAGGCCAAAACTCTCCAGGCGGGTGGTATTCAAAAACACATCATGGGTGTAGTAATAAGTCGGCAGGGTTTCATTGGGTACCGGGCCTGCAAATTCAATACTGTCGCTCAGGTGCAACTGGGCGGCCAGCCTTTCACAACCCGTACGCAGGCCGAGATCCGGTCCAGCCATACAAAGTCGGGCATCAGGATATTTTTGTTTTAACAATGCAAATGTCCGAATGGCCAGTTCGGGTTGGTACACGGGTGCAAAAGCCCGCACCCAGAGGATGCGGTGCTGTTGTTCCGCTTTTTCCCGAAATTGAAAAAGGTCGTTGTCAATAAAATTGGGCAGGTAGACCACCTCCCATCCTTTTGAAGCAAAAAAATCCACTATACGCATTGAAGGCGCGTAAAGTCGTCCTGCCCGGCGCAGGCAACGTTCCACCATCTGCGGGTTTTGTTCATAATATTCGGGCAAACCGCCCCCGTGCAGATGGAGGGCCACCTTTTTTTTTCGCCATGCAGCCAGGCGGGTGGCCCATCGGGCCCACAAAAAAGAACGTCCGCTGTAAGTATCCACCTGTATTTGGTCGTATGGATAAAAAAGACAGGCCGTGAGGATGTGAAGGAAGCGCAACCACCGGTTTTCAACGCGCGAAACCAGCCAAAATTCATGGCCGTACGCTTTTAACCGCGGCGCAACCCGTTCGGTCGGACCGGTTGTGCCGCGTGAACGCGAAAGGAAGTTACCGATAAAAAGGATACGAGACGCCACTCAGATTTTTTATCCCGTCGTTTCAAGTGGTTGCAACAAGGTTTTGCGTTCCGCCTGTTGCTGCAACTGGTATTGTATTTCCAGAAACAACAACAACACCATACCCAGCGAAAAAATGGCCCCGCCAAACTCAATGGTCAGCAAGGTGCCAAACAACAACAAGGCAGCGCCTTTTATTGGCTGGATGTAAGGCGCGACAGGCGACCGGCCCAACTGGAACCGAACGCGAAAAATGATCTGAAAGAAAGTATGGGCGAACAACAGCACCCCCATAAGCGAAACCATCCCCCCTGCCAGGATAAAAGTCAGATAATGATTGTGTGGATTGAGATAAGTGTATTCGTACAGAATGCGCGGATTCTCAAGTCCCTTACCCAACGGGTGTTGGAAAAAAGTGGGTAAAAACTGTTGATAAAGATAAATCCGGCTGAAATTGGTGGTGTTCTGGTATTCATAATCGCCGGCAGCGAAGCGCGGCGAGAGAAAGTCGGAGTGCCCTACAAATCCCACAACCAGGTTGAAAATCAACACTACGGCGCCCGCCGAGACCAGTACCGACCAAAGGTTGAGGTTGCGATGTTGTACAATCAGCCACATCAGGGAAAAGGCGCTGAACAGGGTGTTGCTCCGGCTTTCAATGAGTAAACAACCAATTATCGACGCGCCTACGATTGAATAACTCAGGGCTTTGGAGTAGTTGGAGAGGCGTGTCGCCAGATAAATGGCCGCCACGGAGATATGAAAACCGGGTACGTGATGATTAATTGCCCGATTAGGCCCCCGTGTAAAGGTTAGTTTGGTGTAGGAAATAAATTGTCCACTCAACAAGGTTTTATCCATCACATAATAAACCCAGTATAAAAATGCCAGCGCCATACATACATCCAGCATGACGAACAGACGGGTGTTGTGTTTACACAGTTCCAACGCTACGCCGTATGCCGCCAACACAAACAGTAGTTGCGCCGTGGCCGCTGAAAGATTGCCGGGCAGGTTGTCGGAAAAAAAAGCGCCGCCCAGCGCGCCCAGAAAAATCAGCAGAAAAGCCAGGAAAAAACGCGAAGAATAACGTTTGCTCATCACGCCATTTGCCAATCCGAATGCCACAAAACCCAGTCCGCCCAGACTGAGCGGCACCCCCGGCAGGGAAACGGAAAACGCTTGTATGCCGGTGGATTCCATCAAAAAGGGAAGCAATAATAACAAAAACAATAAGGGCGCTTTCATGCAGTCATTAGCTCCAACAATCGTTTTACTCCGTTTTCCAGGTGATAGTGATAACTGTGCGCGTGCAGTTTTGCCGCTTTTTTATGGCGCTCTGTTTGGTCTTTTACCACATTTTCAATGCCCCGCGCCAGATCGGCCGGATCGCGGGGGCGAACAAACGTTACCATGCTTTCATCCACCAAACCAGGAATACCGCCAACCGGTGTGGTAAGCACAGGGGTAGACATCGCGGCAGCTTCCCACAAACTATGCGGAAAACCCTCGTGCCAACTGGGTAAAACATATACATCCGCCCGACCGTATTCTGCCAGCAGGGTTTCCCCAAACGGAATAAATCCCGCCCATTCCACCTGCTTGCCAATGCCCAGGCCGGAGGCCATGTCGTTCAGGTATGCCTGGTATTTCGGCGCTACTCCGCCTACGATCCTCAACGTATACGTTTCGGGAAGCAAGGCCAGCGCATGCAACAAATCTTCCACGCCTTTATCCCGCACCACTCTGCCGGTAAAAAGCAGTCGAACAGGCGAATGAATTTCACGGAATTGAAAAGGTGGTATTTGCGCTCCGGCAATGGTGTTGGTGCTTGCAAAAAAAGGCTCCGCGCCTTGCCCGACACGTAATTCGGTCACTAAATGGGGCGAATTGGCCAGGAGTAGCGCCCCGGGTTGCCGGCATATTTTGCCGAATTCCATTTTTCGGATGCGCAACATCAACCAGGTAAAAAACACATCGGGCTGCCAGCCAAAAGGCGGGCGATTTTCACGCAGACTGCCTACGAGCAAAAAAGCCTTGCGCACAGTGCGGCAATTTTGCCAAACCGTCCACTGGCGCGGCGTTATACCTCGTACCAGCAACAGATCGTAGTCGCCGGAAACCTCCCGGCAAATCTGTGCGATGCGCCGGCGGCGTTGGAAAAAATCCCAGCGCCTGCCACCCGTCGGCAAAGCGTGCAAATGAAGGTTGGAGCGTGGGGTTAATACATGGTCCTGATGCGCCTGTTTTTCCGTGGTTTGCGGCAATAACAATCCAATTTGTGCGACATGTTCTGCCATACAATCCACCCATTTTCCCAAAAAAGCGGGCAAGTGCATGCTGCCTTCCGCATCGCGGAATACGCCCGCATGGTGATGGAGAAGCACTTTCATGTTTTCAGTCTTTTGCTGAAAAAGAAACCTGTGATGGGGGAAAGTAAAAAAACAAGGGGCATTGCCCAGGCGAGCAGGCTGCGCGCCATGCAGGCCGGATTGGCCGACCAGCCAAAGGCCCAGGCGCGAAAAGCGATGCTGTTGTTGCCCTTTACGGCATTCCAAAACGACTTTTTCAGGCACCAGTGGCGAATAAAGTTGTTCGCGACTTCCGATTTTGTTAGCCCCAAAACCTGTAACTCTGCTCCGTTCAGCCGTTGCACCAATTGGTATTTGTCGCAATACAATTGAATGTGCGAAAAAATTTGTGTATAAAAATTGGCCCCGTGCAGGCGGTATTGAAAAAGGGAGGTTTTAGGGAAAATAACGACCGGATTGAACTGCATCAATTTTTGAGAAAATTGCGCGTCGGGGATCATGGCCATGGTGCTGCGATAACCTCCGGCTTTTTCGTATAAATTCCGGGAATAACAGGTGCTCAAAAATTGACCGATATTGGTCATTGACCCTTGAAATGCCGCGCGCAGCAGGTCGTGGCCCCGGTATATTTCAAGTTCATCGTCGTCGTGCAGCGCCCGGGCGCCGGTTTTTTTCAGGCTGCGACGCAATTCGGCGCCCAGGCCGGCTTTTTCGCCTGTCCGATTACCCTGAGCATCAATCAGTTCTATGCCGGCGGACAGAACCAGTCCTTCTTTTTGCGGGTCATAAATTTCTATCAAACGCGCATAAGCGGCGAGCGCTTCGGGTTTCATCACATCATCGGAGGAAAGCAGCAACAGGTAATCGCCGGTGGCGGTTTCTGTGGCGCGGTCGAGGTTGGGAGCGAAACCGAGATTGACCGGATTTTTGATGAGTCGGATGCGCGGGTCGCCGAAGGTTTCCACCACCATTACGGAGTCATCGGTGGAGGCATTATCGGCCACAATTATTTCAAAATGCGGATAGGATTGTTCGAGTACGCTCCGAATTGTTGTACCGATATAGCGGGCGTAGTTGTAATTCGGAATACAAATGGAAAAACGGAGCGGCGGGGTCATTTTTTTTGAAGATGATGTTCGAAAGCCGCTTTGGCTTCGGGTGTACCCATGTCCCACATTTCATCGGCGTGGGAGAGCAGGATTTTAAGGCCGGCTTCGATCATTTTCTGGTACACCGGGATGACAAAAAACTCGCCACGGGTGCGTTCGTTGTTCCGGATCATATTTTCGCCGTAGGCGATCAAATCCGCTGCGCGGGAAAAGTAGTACAAGCCATTGCTGGCATGTTCGGAAATGCGGCGTTTTTCGGCGACTTCCAGCACCACACCGCTTTCATCTGCACGGGCAAAAGACCATTGCTCGCCAGGCAGCCGGTTAACCGAAATCAATCCGGCACAATCCGCCCCTTTATGGCGAATATCATTTGCCAGGGGTCCCCGGATAAATGTGTCGGAAGCGGCGATAAGTACATCTTCTTCATCTTCAAGCAAATGCCGGGCTGCCAGCACCGTGCAAAGTTGCCCTTCCGTTACTGCCGGTATCTGCACCACTTCCAGTGAAAACGACCGGCCGTCGAGGTATTGCTGCACCCTGTTTCTTATTCCATATTGTTGTTCGTGTTCTTCGAGTACGACCAGTATTAAACGATTTCCGTCGAATGCCTGCAGGCTGTCGAGCGCCCAAAAAAGCATGGGTTTGCCGGCCACTTCGATCAGCGGTTTGGGCAGACCGAAAGCGCTGTCGGCAAAACGGCTGCCGCGCCCTGCCATGGGTAGAATAATTTGCATCAGCGTAATTGATTAAGCAGTTGTATAGCGCGCAGATACATCATTATTTGCCGTTCGGGCGCGCCGCGGTGAAAGGGCAGCATGGATAAAAACAAGGTGGCTTCAATGTGCCGGATTTCAGACAAATCGTAGCCTGCCTCGTTGAGCAGGCGATCAAAAAAAACAGCCAGGTCATCGTGGAAAGCGTCGCGACATATATTGCTGCGGAAAACGCCCGGTTCGGGCAGGTCGAGTTGGAACAAATCGGCGAGGATGAAGTCGTAGCCGCCGTTCAGGCTGTGGCGCAATTTGGCCATATCGTAGCGTGGATCGCCGAAAATACCTTTTCGTCCAAAACGGCCACGGGGGTCAATCAGTCGCACCAGCTGGTTTTGCGGGTCGTACAGGATATTCGACAGGCAATAATCGCCGTGAAGAATGCCGCCTTGAACGTTTTGTGCCAGTTGTTCGCAGCCGGATTCAATAAGGGGCAAAAGGTGTGGCAGGTTGAGCAGGGTTTGCCCGTTCCACTCAATGGTTTCCAGCGCGGCGATTTTTCCGAACAAGGAGTTTTCTTCCTGCCAGGCCCTGAATCTTGCCAGAGGTTTCTCTCCATACATCGCCCGCGCATCCTCGGCGCTTACATGCCCCTGAAAACTGCACAGGCGCTTATGCACATCCATCAGGTTGCGCAGGGCCGTTTTCCAGATGTCGCGGTCGAGATTGCCATAGAGATAGAGTTCGGCAAGGTTGGGGTAGCCATAATATTCCTGTTCGAGGTGGAATGCGTTTTCCTTTTTTTGGCCCGATAAAAGTCTGGGCGTCAGGATGCTCAGTTCGGGAGGCAGCGATTGGTACCAGTCGTATTCGTCGGAGAGTTTTTCGATGTTTTCGCTGCTTTTGCGCAAGATACCCCGCACCGGTTCAATTTGAATCCGGTTGAAATACCGGGCAGAGAGCAAATCCTGCCGCGCTTTCAAAAAATGGGGCATGTGACCGAAATCATACCATTTTTGGGCCTGAATGGCGCGAATCGGGTGTTTATTGCCGTAAAAACGAAGGGCATCACTCAACTCGTTTCCACTGTGTTGCAAGGCGCTTTGCCCCGCATCGTACAACGCTGCGGCATCGCTGAAATGATAAAAACCTGTCAGCGCAGGCAGTCCGGAAGGCGCATCGGCTTGTTTATCAAAATATTGTAATACCACATCATTTTCATCGGTTTGGGCCAGGCACCAGTTGCTTGGGTCGTCGTAGTCGGATGAGACGAGCACATAATCTGCGGAGGTATAAAAGGAGTCGGTAATCAGCGTATCGCCCAGTACAACGGTCACCGGGCTGTTTCGACGGGAGGACAAGCCGGCCAACAGGGAGTGGATAATATTTCCCGGGGTATCCAGCCAGGCCCATCGCACCTGCATTCTTCCCCGAAAAGCCCATTCGACATACTTGGCCAGCGCGAGATTGCCGGCCTGCGCTACTATGACCGCTTCCCGAATGTTTTTTTTCAATAAATCATCCAGTACCCAGCCAATGACGGGTTTCCCGTTTACCGGAATCATGGCATTTGAACTGCCGGTAGCAATGGGCAAGCCCGACAAATTAATGTCGCCGCCGCAAAGAACAAGGACGAATGGAGCGATTGGTTCGATTGATACGATTGTTTCGATTTTTCGATTGTTTGATAGAAGGATCCAACCAATTCTTGCGAGCGCAGCGAGGAAAAACCAATCGAATCAATCGAAACAATCGAAAAATCGAACCAATCGAAAGGTTTGTGCATGCCGGATGCCGTTCCGGGAAAGGCGAGCGTACAGTTCGGGGGTGGTCAGCAAATTTTCAAGGAGCAAAGCGGCTTGTTCGGCATCATCGGGCGTGAAAAGCAGGCCGGTTTCGTCATTGCTGATTAATTCCGTCGCGCCGCCACCGGCCGCTGCAACAACGGGTAGTCCGTGGCCCATGGCTTCCACATAAATACGGCCAAAGGTCTCGTAGGGATAAGGATGCAGCAGTGCGCCCAGGTTGCCATACATCGCGACGGGATCATTGCAAACTCCTTTAAAATACAGTTTTTTCTGTAACCCATAACGCACAACAGCCTGCTCCAGCGATTGCCGGTACGGGTCGGCGGCGGGAGGCATTTTGCCATAAATGTAAAAGCGTAAATCCGGAAAACGCGGCGCCAACAAGGCTGCCACGCGGATAAATAACAGATGGTTTTTTACCCTGGAACTCACATTGGCCACCATTCCAAGCGTGAGCGGATGGAAGCCGTCGCGTGCTGCAATTTCACCGGTTTCCACGATGTTGTAACATACCCTGATTTTGTCGGACGGAAAAAAAGCCGCGTGCGCAGCGGCTACATATTTCGAATTGGCAATGATCAAATGATGCAGCTTGCCGGCCAATCTTTTGAACCATTGCGGCCGTTTTTGCAAAGGAAGTGCATAGAGCGCCCCGGCGCCATAGCCCGTTATTTCGCGCACATGTTGCACATGCGGAATCCCTGTCCAACGCGCCGCAAAGGCGCCGTCGAGCACCAGCAGGGTGTTGGTGTGTACCCGGTCAATCCGATGTCTGCGGATAAAGCGGATCAGCCTCGGAACGCTGTACAGCCAGGCGCCCCGACTGTCCAGCAAACGCTTGGTCCAGCCTTTGAGGGACTGAAAAAAAGACAATCCCGACAGGCAGTTAACAGGCATCAGCGGGATAAACAGGAGGCCGGATACATACGGACGAAGCAGATATTCAAACTCCCGCTCATTGGAAGGGGGCAGGGCGACGAACAGGTTATGCCCCTGCCCGTGGAGGTATTTCAACATCTCGTACAAACTTCGTTCGGCGCCGCCGATGGTGTTCGACGGGCTGATGAAAAGAATGTTCACTGCGTCGTGGATTTGAGCACTACCGCTTGTTGTAAATTGCCGAATGCCACCCCGTCGGGTACCTCTCCCTGCACCGTGGTGTTGGCTGCCACGACCGTTCCGGCGCCAATGCAGGCGCCTTTCAAAACCACGACCTGCGCGCCGAGCCAGGCGCCTTTTTTGATAAGAATGGGCGCAGCCTTTAACGGGCCGTATCGAAAGGACTGTTCCAGCCGGGTGTGATTGGCCGGCGCCAGTACGCAGTAGGGCCCCAACATTACCTCATCTTCGAGCGTGATGGTGGCAGCGGCCTGCAACCAGCAGCCGTAGGCGATATACACACGATCACCCAGATGGATGTTGGCGGGATTGGAAAATACAACATGTCGTCCGCAGCGAAAATCACGTCCGCAACTGCCCAGAAAAAAATGGCACAGATAACCGCGCAAGCGGAGAAATACCACGTTGTCGGGCAGAACGCTGCACAAGGATTGCGCTACAAAAAGCGGCCATTCGTAGCGCAACAGGCGAACGATTTTAGGCAATGCCATCGTGCAGATATTGAATGATTTTGTCGGTTTGGATTTCCAGCGTCGAATGCTGGGCCAATGCCCAGGCGTTTTGTGTCAGCTGCCGGCGAAGTTGGGGCGCGTCAATCAGCCGACCGATTTTTTCTGCGGCGGCGGCGGCATTGCCTGCTTCAAAAAACAGGGCGGTTTCTTCGTCGCGCAGCAAATGCGGAATAGCGCCTACGGGCGTACACACCACCGGCAGGCAATGAGCCATGGCCTCCCAAATCGTACGGGGAAATCCTTCCGGACTTTGCGAGGGGAGAACAAAGACATCGGCTTCCCGATAATGTGCAAACAACTGCGGACCGGCCTGTTTTTTTCCGTGAAATGTCCATTTGTCGGCCATACCGGCGGCTTCGAATACTTGTGCGGTATGTTCCAGCGTGGTGTCGCCGGGTGCGGCCCAACCCACTACATCCAGTATGGCATTTATGCCGCTTTGTTGCAAAACGACGACGGCGCGCGCCAGCGTGAGCAACCCTTTGTTGAATTCGATTCGTCCGGAGTAAAGAATGCGATAGGGTGGGGTGCTGCACGCGTCGGTTCGATGATAAAAATCGGTTTTGCGCAGGGTGGTAGTTCGCACCAGTTGCGATGCAGGGTATTTGTGTTGCAAAGCCGGACTATTGGTCAGCACCACAGCGGCTTTGGGGGCCATTGTGTACTGGCGATTTTCATTCCATCGGATGTATTGTTGAATCAGGAATTTGCGCCACCGGGGTTGCTGAAGCGTATGCAGGTGTTCGCCTGCATCGCCTACAACGAGATAGGCGTAATGCGTTCGGGGAGCGATTTGGGGTACGATCAAGGGCAAAAGCGGAGTAGGCGCCCGGAAGAGCAGGAGGTCTATTTGTTTTTCCCGGCAAATTCCGGCCACTTTGCGCGCCAGTTTCCGACCGCGCAAAAGTCGCGCCGGGGTGGAATTATGCGGCCCCAGGCTGTAGCATTCGATGTTGTTGGAGCTCAGGGCGTAGTCCATCAATGCCCGTTCGTTTTCGTTGGGGGTATGCAGGAAAAGTACCAGTTTCTCCACCCGTTCGGCCAGTGCATCAAGAAACAATCCCTGCAGCGCCAGCGTATGGATGCGACCGTTTATTTCAACGGCGGGGATGTGGTAATGAAAGCCGAGGCGCATAGTTAATTTGATAAAAAACCAAAATATACAAAACGCTACACAATACAGTCAATAGCAATAAGATAGACCATTTTATTTCATAGTTATAGCAGTAAAATAAGAAGGATGATTGCAAAACGAACACCGTCAGGATGCCATTTATCGGGAAGTCTACCGGAAAGTGTTTTTTTGATGTCTGATAAACAATACCGGCAATAACCAGATAGCCTGCAATCAGCGCCAGCACAGGGCCGTATGGCGACCAAACTGGTCCGCTGATGAGCGCCAAAATAACGCAGGCGAGCATTCCCCAAAAAGAGGCAACCGGCAGTATTTTCTGACTTTTGTTTAATTCCACCCCAACAGTTGATGTGTAATAAAATGCCTGTGACAATGGTACAAAAGCAAGAAAAGGAAAGTAGGGTATTCCATCGAAATAACGGGCATCAACCAGTTGTTTAAAGAAAAAAGGGAAAACAGCACAGCCCGCTCCCCAAACCAGCAAAAGAAATAGCCAGTAGTTGCCGATCATTCGGCGAAATACCTCGGAAGGTTCTGCCGCTGTTTTGTGAATATGAAACTTGTAGGGTACCCAGGCCCGTTGTACAGAATCAACCAGGAGGTTAAGCGGTTTTACAAATTTGCCAGCCATGGCATACAAGCCGGTTGCCACGATTCCCATTTGCTGATTGACGATAAACAAGGAAAAAGATTGCATTAATTGCGCCTGAATACGGTGCGGAATGTAAGGCAGGGCATATTGTAACAAGGATTTGGCAGTTTTACGGGAAACAGCCCCGGGATAAATAAAAGGTCGCAGGTAAAAACTGTATAAAATGGCGGTAATAACCTGAGTAACAAGCCCTGATAATAACGCGCCGGTAACTCCCCATTTTAATACAATTACCCACCAGACTGAAAGCAGGGTGCCCGCTATAATATTGAGCAAAGAAATCGCCAGCATAACCAGTGGCTTTCTCTGTACCCTTATTATCACTTCTGCAATGTTACTAAAGCCGGCGGCGAACATAGTTGCCAGTGATAAATTCCACATTGTAGCTGTCAATTTTTCATCAAATATCCAATCGTTTGTTATCGGGAAAAGAAAATAAAGGAGCAAAATTCCAATTCCACTTGCAGAAGTTCTGATAAAACCCGCCGTACTTACTACGCTTTTTTGTTCCTCAGGATGTTCCGACAGGGAAAAAAAACGAAAAAGAGCATTATCCAATCCCAGCGAAAATACGGGTTGAATGAATTGGGAAAACAGCGCCAGCATAGCCAGTACCCCATATTCTTCCGGCATTAATACCTGCGAAAAAAAAGGCACCAATATCAGGGCAGTTAGTTGCCCCAGCGTACTACCCAGTCCGTAGAACAAGGTATCCTTTCCAAAAGATACAAGATGCTTTTTGAGCATTCAATGAAAAGCGCCGGCCAACTTTAATTGCTCAAAATGATCCCTGTTTCGGTAACGAAGCAGGCGTGCGGGGTTCCCGCCTACAATGGCTAAGGGAGCAACATCTCGTGTAACTACCGCACCGGCGCCGACGATGGCGCCTTCGCCGATTCGAACGCCAGGCAATAAGATAACTCGATGGCCGATCCAGACAAAGTCCTCAATCTCAACATCTTCTATATGGTAACCGCTGCCGTATGGAATGGCATTACCCGTATCGAACGTATGATTTTGCGTAATGATGGTCAGGTCTTCGCCTGCATGAAAATAACGACCTATTTTGACCTTGCCTTTTCCTAAAATATGCAAGCCTCCGTTGATATGGCAATTGTCGCCAAATTCCACATGCTTGCCCAGTCCGCGCACTTTACCGTTAATTTTCAGGGATTTGCCGACTTTCCCGCATTTACGATAAGCGAAATACGTGTAAATCACTCCCCAATCTGGAGATAATACTGGTTTTGTGTAAAAGTGAAAAAAATAGATGAATTTTTGAAGAACCGTCATTGTTGTCTTTTCTGATGTGCTTTTCGGAACGTGAAATAATTTAGGTCGAGTTTGAGATGCTTTTAAGTTGTTTCAGCACAACAGCGTTTCAACGATTTTTTCGGCGGCCTTTCCCGGGAATGCCAGTTGGGTGTTGACGAATTGACGGCATTTTTCCTGGTAGCGGGGGTAGTGCATGCGCATATCCAGGATTGTTGTCTCCAGTTCTTCCTGATCCTGCACCCATCGCGCATATCCGGTTTGGAGATACTCGGGAGTCAAGAGGTATTTTTCCTCCGACAAAAGGATAACCAGCGGCTTTTGATAAATAGCGGCTTCCAGACCAACAGTTGAATTCATAGTCACAACAATATGGCATGCGTCATAAGGTATCGGAGCGTTGTTTTCGAGACACTCAATCTGATCCGGTTGGGTGTTATTCCGGATAATGGCTTCGATCCGTCGGGTATGATCGCCAGGATGTGGCTTGACGATTAATCGGGTAGTTGGATGCTGTTGCAAATAAAGCAGACAACATTCAATCGCCCAATTCACTTCTGAAAAAGGCGTCTGTGATAACCCGGAATTAGGAAGGAATAGCAGAGTCAGCGGTTCAGCGGACTGTGATCGTTGTTGGGCAGCAACTTCAAAAACCTGGTCGTAAGCCGGGCACCCGCAGATTTTGGCCGGACACCCTGCTCCCGAAGCGTTTAATGTATCAGCAAAAAAAGCTGACCAGACCAGGTAGGCATCCGGGAGCAGTGCATGGTACTTGATTTCTTTGCTGATCCATCCGTGTTGTACCGCAAAAATCCTGCGATTGTTTTGCCGGCAAATTTGCATGAATCCCCGAGTCAGGCTTCCCTCCGCCTTAAAAAAAACCACGGGTGCGTGTACCGGCATTTGATCCAGCCATGCTGAAAATTCGCGGCGCATAGCCAACCAGATGTACAGTCTTTTGGCATTCAGAAATGCCAGCGCTCGCAAAAAAATTCCCTGGTTGACGGTTTTTCCAAACCTATATAGCAGGCTGCAAACTGCCCGAAAATTGAGAAAAATGTATTGCAACCTTATTTTCAAGTTGCCATTGGCCCTTATTATAAAAGCATGACCAAACTCCGCTCCCTTATTCTCGTAAAGATCTTTGCTCAAAAAAAATACGGCGTATGAAATGTTTCTTTTTTTTAGTATTGTAATGAGCGGGCGTAACTGGTTGAGATGACTGTTGAATTCTACCACAAAAATGAGACGAACATCTGCTGCATGACCACCGGCGATATCTGGAGTCGACGACGAAGCGGGTTTAAAAAGGGATTTCAAAATAACTTTCCACTGATCTTTGCTGCTTGCCGAAGAAAGTTTGTAGCCGGAAAGTGGCCAATCTTGTTGTAATTGGGCAATAATTTCACTGATTTCAGTCTGAAAAGCATGGGCATAATCGGCCATTAAGCCCCGTTGCCCCGACTGCCAGGTCTTATATCTTTCCACTATCTGCCAGATTCGCTCTTCACCCGTCATTGTTTTCTTTTTTCCACAAAAGCAAGGCTTCTGCAAGTGCCCAGTCTTCCAGATCATCCAGATCCATACTTTCTGTTTTTCTCATTTCGAATGCCAGCAAATTGCCTCCAAAAACATATGAACCGAGCCGCTCCGACCTGGTGATGTAAATGGCTGCACCATTACGTGCCCACAGCGCGGATTTTTCCTGCCGGCGTAATACCATGGTTTCATTGCCCATAAAGGGGAACAGGCGCCCATCGCGCATTTCCATCACTGACATCGGATGGAACTGATGTGGAAGGGCTACGACACTGACCAACGCGTCCGCTTCCGGATGTTGGTTAAACATGACCAACGCAGTATTGATATGTTCGGCAGTTCGAAACGGCGAAGTGGGTTGCAGGGTCACAACAGCCTGATAGTCGGAGCCGGCGTAACGGAGGGCGTGTTGCAAAACCGGCAAGGTGGGGGAATGATCGTCTGAAAGTTCGGCCGGCCGTATCAATACCTCGGCGCCTGCCTCATGCGCCACCTGAGCGATATCCGGATGATCGGTTGAAACGATGACTCGATCGAGGCGGGAGGCAAACGCCGCTTCCAAGGTGTACAGCAACAATGGTTTGCCGCCAAGGAGCCGGATGTTTTTCAATGGAATCCCCTTGCTACCTCCTCTTGCAGGTATAACGCCCAGCGTTTTCATGACGACTAATAACAGATGCGTTTTTGCAACGGTGGTGTATGGGTGGACAGTAAATCAGCAATTCGAGGCCCAGAAAGACCATCGCCATACAGATGGCTGGACGCGTATTTTCCATGCTTCAACTGTTCTCGAACCGCATGGACGATTTCTTCGACCTCATAACCCGCATCCATGACATTGGCAGCGCGCATGCGGGCCTGTTGTCGGGTTCCGATATTAACGACCGGTGTGCCGATAAAGGCGCCTTCGCGTATGCCAGAACTGCTGTTCCCAATCAGACAGGCCGTTGTGTTCATCAGATGGATATATTGTTGGGTGGGAAGGTTTTTGAAGACGGTCAACCATTCCGGTCGGTATTTTTCTCTGAATGTCCGAATGCCTTTTGAGATTTCATCACTTCCAGCATCAGCATTGGGCCAGAGCATGATAACCGGCATTTGAAGTTGTTGCAAGGCCTCCAGGGTTTGTTCGATCTGGGCACGCCCGTTGCCAAATTCAGTAGTTACCGGATGTTGTGATACAAGTAAAAAAGGCTTGCTCAGATCAAACGATGCGCCTACCCCTCTATTCTCTTGAAAAAAATACTGCAAAACCTGAAGCGAATCGCTTTCCAATTCTTCCCTGACCAAATCTATGCGAGGACAGCCGGTGTTAAACACAAAACGCTCATCCTCTCCCATTCGGATTATACGTTGGCGGGCATCTTCACTCGAAGGAAAATGGAGATGAGCAAACTTGGTGATGGCATGACGGATGCTTTCATCAATCGTTCCGGTTACTTCGCCGCCCATTGTGTGCGCCACCCGGATATTCATGTACGCAGCCGCTATTACCCCGGCCATCATTTCAAAACGGTCGCCAACGATGACCAGATAATCCGGACGTAGTTGTTCCAGCACCAAAGCCATTTCAATCATCCCCAAACCGGTGGATTGAGCCATTGTAGTGGGATTCTCGCCCTCTACCAGATTATAAAACCGATGATCCGGTTTAAATCCATCCTGCTCAATTAATGTAGCCACCTGGCCAAACCGGTCGAGTACAGCAGAGGCGCCGACGATGGTTTGCAATTGTAAATCAGGGTGGTTTTTCACTGCTCGCATCACCGATTTGATGCTGCTATAATTGGCGCGGCTGCCGATGAATACGCTGATTTTCTTCATTTTTTTTGTAAATCACCCTTTCTGAGGGTATTACTCAATATCTTCTGCATGCAGAAATTCATACCTCCCCATTTCCCGCCGCAACTTCTTCCCTACCACTTCCTTCCAGCGCTCGGCGGCAAGGCCCTGGCCTTTGGGTTTTTTGCTTTCCAGGTCGTCAAAACCCAGTATATGGCCGGCCGGCAGGTCTTTGTTGACGGCAAGGGTCTTTTCAAAAATTTGTTTCAGCGGCAAAAATGCCGACGCATCGCTTTTGTCTACCGGA
This sequence comes from Saprospiraceae bacterium, assembly GCA_033762055.1. Lineage (GTDB taxonomy): Bacteria > Bacteroidota > Bacteroidia > Chitinophagales > Saprospiraceae > M3007. The sequence continues at coordinate 7,402 of JANRLZ010000381.1, read as the reverse complement.
TGCGCCAGGGCACATTCGAGCTTGCGTACGCCTCCCACCAATTGTTTTACTTCGTCCGGAGTAAGCGATGAGCCAGCATCCGGACCAAAACTGCGGCGATCGAATACAATATGGAACTCCAGGATGCGCGCGCCCAGGGCCACTGCGGCCAGGGAGGCGAAAATTTCTCCGCTGTGATCCGACAATCCTGTCGTAACCCGCGGGTATCGCGCCTGTAATTCGGTAATGACATTCAGCCCGAGCCGTTCATACGGGGTAGGGTAGGCCGTGGTGCATTGCAACACAGCCAGCGGATTGCCATACGACTCGATGAAGGCCACCGCAGCATCGAGTTCGGCATACGAACTCATGCCCGATGAAAGGATGACGGGTTTTCCGCAACGGGCAATCTTTTCGAGCATCAAAAAGTTATTGACTTCCCCCGAAGCGATCTTGTGGCGCTTTACACCGAGTTTTTCAAGCCAGTCAACGGCCATTTGGGAAAAGGGCGAGGACATAAATTCAACGCCCCGCTCTTCGCAATGTCGTTTTAAACCCTCCCATTGCTCCGGGGTAAATTCCATTCGTTTCCAGTAGTCGTAACGCGTGGCGTCTTCATAACTGAATTTCACCCGGAATGGCTCCAGCGCGCTGCTTTCAGCCTCGGCTATGTGCGTTTGAAATTTTACGGCATCCACCCCGGCCTCCGCCGCAGCGTCAATGTAGGCATGGGCCATGCCCAGACTGCCGTCGTGGGCATTCCCGATTTCTGCGATAATGAAAACAGACGGGTTCATGTCTTTTGTCCGGGCAACCATTTTTTCCACCAGGGCAGGGACTTTGCTTCGTCGGCGTAATATCCCCCGTACCCGTATCCATAGCCATATCCGTAGCCGTAACCATAGCCCGTGCCGGGGTTCAAACCGTTCAGAATGATGGCCAGATTGGGCAAACGGCCCTGCCGGTACAGTTCGTCGAGCAACTTAAGCATGCCTTTGCGGGTCTGCCCGTGCCGCACGACGTAGAGGCTGATACTGACAAATTTTCCCAGCAAAAAAGCATCGGCTACGAGTCCGACCGGCGGGGTGTCCATGATGACAAAATCGTAACGCTGCTGGAGTTCCCGGATCATTTTATCCAAAGGTTCGCTCATAATCAGTTCGGCTGGGTTGGGCGGTATGGGGCCGCTGGCAATGTAATCGAGGTTGGGACTCAGTCCGGAAGGCTGGATGATGTCGTCCAATTTGGCTTGTCCCACCAGATAAGTACTTAGTCCGGCTCCTGCGCTGGTGTTCCCGATGTATTGGGCCAGTTTGGGTTTGCGCAAATCGAGGCCGATGAGTACGGTTTTTTTGTTGCTCAGGGCCAGTGTGAGACTGAGATTCACCGCCGTGTAGGTTTTGCCTTCCCCTCCACTTGTGGAGGTAATGAGAACGGTTTGTTTTTGCTGCGATGGATTAATGAATTGAAGGTTGGTGCGCAACAAACGGAACATTTCGGCGGCGGCACTGCGGTCGCCGGCACTGATGACGATGTTTTTATCACTATTCCCTTGTGAGATGCCGCCAATGATGGGCGCCTCGGTGTGTCGGCGAATGTCTTCTTCCGAACGTACCTTGTCGTTGAGCAAATCGAGCAACCAAACGACCAGCGCGGCCAGGCCAAACCCCAGTACGAGCGCCAGGGTATAAATCATCACCGGGTCGGGGAACACCGGCTTTTTGTTGTAGCGCGCTTCGTCTACCACCCGGGAGTTGGCGACGGTGGTTGCCAGTGTGAGCGCGGTTTCTTCGCGTTTTTGCAACAGAAAAAGATAGAGGTTTTCCTTGATGCTTTGTTGCCGCATGATTTCCTGCAACTCCCTTTCCAGACGAGGCGCCTGCCGCACTTTTCCGCTGAGCAGCTGGCGTTTGTTGTTGGCTTGTTCGAGCGCGGCCTCGAGACGTTTGTCCACCCTGGCAATGGTTTCCAGGATGCTGGTGTACAGACTGTTGAGTTGCTGGGTAGCGGCTGCCAAAACCGGGTTGTCGGGTTTGGCGCTGCGCAACAGTCGCTCGCGTTCCAGTACGCTGTTGTTGTATTGTTCAATCAGATGGGTAAGCGCCGCATCCTGGGTGCTGAGGTTGGCAGGGATGAGTTGATATTGTCCGGCCATGTTGCGCAGGTACTGCGCCATGCTGTTGAGGACGCTGCGTTGCACCGAGGTTTCGGAAATTTCCCGGTCGAGCGCCGACAATTCGTCCATCACCAGGTCAATGCCTTTTTCTACCCGCAAACCGATTTCGTTGTGCTGTTTGTACTGCTGAACAACCCCTTCCACGTCGGCCAGTTCGCCGGTAAGGTAACGGAGGCGGTCTTCAATAAAATTGAGTGTGCCGAGGCTGACCTGGTTGCGGTCTTCTATGGCGGCCTTGTTGTAGGTTTCAACGAGGGTATTCAGGATGTCTTTCCCTTTAGCGGGCACCTGTTCAATCAGTTTTAATTCCAGTACGCTCGAATAGGTGCTCAGGGGTTTGATACTGAGGCGATTGGCATACTTGATGGCCTGGTTTTCAATTTTGGGAAAACGAATATCAATCAACCCTTCCGGCAAAGGATACAGCGAATCGAGCCGAAGCCGGTAACCGCCGTCTTTGGTTTTTACCCATTCGCCATACGAACGGGCAATGTTCTCATCCCCCTGTACGACCTCGTAACGTTGGCGGTCTATATAACGCACCGTTATCCTCGAAAGGTTGCCCGCAATGGAATCCACCTTGATCGGACTTTTGGTGTACAATTCATCGCCATGCACACGACCCAATGAGTGGTATTCGACGTTCAGCCCCAAACGCTGAATTACTTCGCGCATCAGGGTTTCCGATTTCAGGATCTGGATTTCGTTTTCAATATTGGTCGAACCTTTCAACAATCCCAGTTCCTTGAACAGGGCTTCCTGCGAAATGCCGGATGTATTGCTCTCCGTATCGTTTTTGATCAGCAACGAACTTTTGATCTCATACTGTGCCGGGGTGTAACGCAGGTACAACCACGCCAGCGTGAGCGCCAACCCGGGAAAAAAGAAGTACAGATACCAGTAACGCAGTACGTACTTGTACAGGAATGGCCGGAGTTCGAACCGAACTTCTTCGGAAGCGAACAAATCCACTAATTTGCCGGAGGTATTGGTTTCTTTAATGTTCAATCGAAGCTTGTCTGAATCTGGTGATTATCGGGCCAGCAAAATCAACACATTGGCCACGATGGCAAATGCCGATACCCAGGGTAAAACCTTGGTGGTCGCCTGGTCGCCGACCAGCCCGGCTTTTTGCCTGAGTGGCTCCACATATACCACATCGTTTTGTTTGAGGTAAAAATACGGAGAATAAAACACCGAGCGGTCGCGCAAATTGATACGCCCGAAAGATCGCTGCCCGTCTTGCTCCCTGATTACGAGGATATTCTCCCGGTTGCCGTAGTTGGTCAGGTCGCCGGCCAGTCCGATGGCCTCCAGTACGGTTACGCTGCTTTCCGGAAGGTTGTAGGTGGCAGGCCGCATGACTTCGCCGAGCACGGTGAATTTAAAATTCATCCAGCGGATGTTCACGATGGGCTGACGGATGTAAGGCGACAAACGAGCCTTGATCGTGTCGCGGGCTTCCTCGATTTTTAGTCCGGAAAGGTGCAATTTCCCCAGCACCGGAAATTCAATGTCGCCGCTTCGGTCTACCAGATACTGGTTGCCGGCGAGGTTGTTTTCTTCCAGCGTTCTTTCCCCGACGCCTTGCAGGGTAAAGGGCGCCACAGCGGCCGGGTCTTCGGCATATACGCCGATTTCCAGCAGGTCGTCGGGCTGGATGCGCACTTCAGCGCCTTGCGGAATCTCTGAAAATCCTTGCGGGAAAGCCGGTCCTTCATTAAAATTAACCAGTTGCCGGTGCTGCACGCAGCCGTTCAGCAACGAAGCAAGTCCCAACATAAGACTAATGCGCAATAACGGGTTCATAGTGTGTCGCTTTCGGGTTAAGATGCCAGTCGAGCGTCCGTTGCAAGCCTTCTTCCACGTCTATTTGCGGCAGATACCCCAGCATTTCGCGGGCCTTTTGAATACTGGCCAGGGAATGTGGGATATCGCCTTTTCGCTCGGGGCCAAAAATGGGCTCGACGGGAACGCCGGTTTTTTCCCGCAGGATAGCAAACAGATCCAGCAAGGTTGTCTGGCGTCCGCAAGCAATGTTGAATACTTCTCCCCGGGCGTTTGGATTTTTGGTAAAAAGGGCCAGCAGATTGGCTTGCACGGCATTTTCTACATACGTAAAATCACGACTGTTCGAGCCATCGCCATGCAAGGTAGGGCGTGTTTGTTTGATCAAGTGTTGAATAAACAAAGGGATGGCGGCAGCATAAGCGCCGTTCGGGCTTTGCCTCGGTCCAAATACATTGAAATAACGCAAACCAATCATTTCCATGCCGAAATGCCGGGCATATACCGAAGCGTAAAGTTCGTTTACGTATTTGGTCACGGCATACGGTGAAAGCGGCTTGCCTATCTGCGATTCGACTTTTGGCAATGCCGGGCTGTCGCCGTACGTGGATGAAGAAGCGGCGTAAACCATGCGGCGAATACCGGCTTCCTGCGCTGCATGCAAAATATGCAACATGCCGGTAATATTCACTGCATGCGTGGTCAATGGATCTTTTAACGAACGCGGCACCGAACCCAGCGCCGCCTGATGCGTCACCAGATCCATGCCGGCGCAAGCCTCCCGGCAAGTGTCAAAGTCTCGGATATCGCCTTCGATAAACTCAAATTCAGGCTTCCCGAAATGGGCCGACATGTTTGCCCGACTGCCGGTTGACAGATTATCCAGCACCCGTACAAAACCGATGCGGGGGTCGGCCATCAGGGCATCCACCAAATGCGAGCCGATAAAGCCGGCGCCGCCGGTAACCAATATTTTTTTTCTCATAAGTTCTCCGGCTGCTATGTACTCTGTCAGAGTATTTATGTCAATAAAATGGGTGCCGGCTCAAGGGCAATGCTGCCAGGGGATGGTAGTCGCCAACCAGCCCGACGCTGTTTGCATTTCGAATATCATGCGCCAGTTGAATGGAGGGCAGCGCATCATCGAGCCCGTAGCCATTGCCTGCAAGAATTTGCTCGTAACTCAGGGTGTGCAGGTCGGTAAATCCTTCACTGAATTCCAGCGCCGCGCCGTCGAGGGTGATGGATCGGAAACTGCGTTTGCCGGCCGCTTCCGGGGGCAGCGTGGCCGCATTGATGCTTAAAAACCAGCGGACGCGCGCTTTTTCCAGTTCCAGGTAACCGGCAGCGCGGTCGTGGGTGTGCAGATGCACTACATTTTGCTGCGGCATTCCAAAAACCCAGGCCAGCATATCGAAAAAATGAATGCCTATGTTGGTGGCAATGCCGCCCGATTTTTGCAGGTCGCCTTTCCAGCTGGTGTAGTACCAGTTGCCGCGGGCGGTGATGTAGGTTAAATCCAGATCGTATTTGTTGCCGTTTGTGTTTGCCGCCACCTTTTCCTTTAATGCGGCGATCACCGGATGCAGACGCAGTTGCAAAATCGTGGAAACCCGCCGGCCCGACTCCGCTTCATTTATTTTCAACGCCGCTACATTCCAGGGATTGAGCACCAGCGGTTTTTCACAAATAACATGCGCGCCGTGTCGCAAACCAAAGCGGATATGTGCATCGTGGAGGTAATTGGGCGAACAAACGCTCACATGATCCACGCCTTTTCCGCTGCGTTTCAGTTTTTCGAGGTGCCGGTCGAACCGTTCAAATTCATTAAAAAAATCGGCATCCGGAAAATAACTGTCCAGCACCCCGACCGAATCGGTTGGATCGTAGGCTGCCGCCAGCCGGGCGCCGTTGTCGCGAATGGCTTTCAGGTGCCTCGGGGCGACGTACCCTGCAGCGCCTATGAGTGCAAAATTGGCCATGGGTTAGCTGTTTTTGAAAAATGCCACGAGACCTCCTTCGAAAGTTGTTTTTGAGTAAGAAAAGCAGCCCATTTTTTGGCTGACAAGGCGAATTTTGCAGTCGAAATCGGGCATATTCGGTGTCTTGCCTTAGGCGAGATGAACGAAGTCAGCCGGAAAATGGGTGGTTTTATCACTGAAAACTACTTTCGCAGGAAGTCTACTACTGCGCCGGTGATTTTTTCCAACACATCGTCGCTCATTTCCGAGTGCATGGGCAACGAAAATACCGATGCGCACAATTGTTCGGTGACGGGTAGTTCGCCGCCTTTCCAGTAGTGCGCAAAAGCAGGCTGTTTGTACAGCGGCACCGGATAGTAGATCATCGAAGGGATGCCTGCCGCCTGCAAATGGTTGCGCAGTTCTTCACGCAGCCTGATTGCATCCGGAGCGGTGATTTGAAGGGTGTACTGGTGAAATACGTGGGTGCTGTTGGCGTCGCGGGCCGGCGTTTTTAGTTGGGGCACTCCGGCAAAAACGCGGTCGTAAAAATCGGCAGCGCGGTTGCGGGCGGTGTTATAGGTATCGAGGTGTTTGAGTTTGGCGTTCAGCACCACGGCCTGTAGGGCGTCGAGGCGGGAGTTGACGCCAATGACATCGTGGTAGTATTGTTTCGATTGCCCGTGGTTGGCAATCATGCGAGCGCGGGCGGCCAGTTCGTCGTCGTTGGTCATCAACGCGCCGCCGTCGCCGTAACAACCCAGATTTTTCGACGGAAAAAATGAGGTGCAGCCATAGTGCCCGATGGTTCCGGCGGCTTTTCCCAGCGGGTGATAACGCGCGCCAATGGCCTGTGCATTGTCTTCCACCACAAAAAGCCCGTGTTTTTCCGCTACTGTCATGATGGGCGCCATGTCGGCGCACTGGCCAAACAAGTGTACCGGCACGATCGCCCTGGTGCGTGGCGTGATGGCTGCCTCCACGTGTGCCGCCGTGATGTTCATGGTGTCCGGATCCACGTCGGTCATCACCGGAGTGAGCCCCAGCAGTCCGATCACTTCCGCGGTGGCGACATAAGTAAATGCAGGCACAATCACCTCGTCGCCTGGCTGGAGTCCGAGGGCCATGAAAGCAATCTGAAGCGCGTCGGTTCCGTTGGCGCAGGGGACGACGTGGCGTACGCCCAGGTATTGTTCGAGACCTTCGCGAAAAGCCGCCACTTTCGGTCCGCCGATGAACAGACAGGAGTCAAACACCTCCTGCATTTCGCGGTCAATTTCTTCTTTCAGATGGGCATATTGGGTTTTGAGGTCAACCATTTGTAGCATAATCGTGTCGAATTGATGTGGTGAGAAATCCGCTGAGCCGCAAGGCTTCGCCGCTCATAAGTTGCGAGGACTTATGACAAAAGCGGGTAAAACCGGAAGGGTGGCGCAGCATGGGCGACATTGGTTTTGGAGTATGTATTAGAAGCCATTTCAAAAATACCTGTCAGGTT
>JANRLZ010000380.1:0-20455 GCA_033762055.1 Saprospiraceae bacterium | reverse complement strand
GCCATCGCCGCGCGCGGCGTGGCATTGCCGCCTGATTTCAGTGCAACACGCAACGGCACCCAGTTGAACGTCACCTTCAACACAGCGATTGATACGCACACGATCCGGATTGCCGTGCGCAGCACCACGACCGACTGGGATACGGTGTTTACGGTATCGCCCGCTTTTTCGGATGAATTGTCGTGTCCGGATATGAACAATGTGTACGTGAGCGTAGCCGGCGTGGATGCCTGGGGAGCGGAGAGTTTGTTTTCAGGGGAAAAACAGGTGACCCTTTCCGGCGCTGTTGAGCCGGAACGCGCGCCGGCGAACTACGAACTGTATCAAAACCGCCCCAACCCCTTCGACGAGGCGACCTGGATTTCATTCTGGGTGAATGAAATGCCGCCGGCAGGTACCGAGGCGCTCATACAAATCAGCGACCTGAACGGACGGTTGATTCAAAACCTGCCGGTGGCATTAAAACAGGGTTTGAACGAAGTACTGTACACCCATGGTTACGGCGTGCGCGGCGCTTTCAATTATGCCCTGCTGGTCGGCGGCCGGCTGGTGGATGCGCGGCAAATGATTTTTGCCAATTAGCGGCTTTCCCGATTTTTTGAAAATAAAGAAAGGGGGATGAGATGCATCTTTGAAAAAACAGGCCGTTTCACCAGTTTGTGTTTAAACCAGTGAAACGGCCTGTTTTTTTATACCAAATGCTGTCGGGTCGGGCGATTAATTGGCGCAAGACCCGCCGGCTACAATTGCGCAGTTGTTTTCATGCTCGGATTTGAATCGGCGTGTTGAATTGGCCGGGATCGTGTATGCAACCAGCGAAACCGGCGTATTGCCGACATACACTGTTATCGGCGTATTCTGGTTGTGCGAAATCGTAAAATAGGAAGTGCTCTGAAAGCAAAAATCAACGTAGTTGGATGGCCCTTCGGTGCCGGTAAGGGTCAGCCAGCCCGGACAAGGCGTACAGTTATTGCTGTTTTCCTGCGTACCGCAGACCTTTACCAGATGGGAAGGCGATGAAATAAACACACAGCAAGCGCCGTCGCGGTCGGCGGCAATTTCCGTCAAGGTGTAATCATCGAGCATCACGATATCCTCGGCCGCAGTGTCGTTGCCGACAGGAGTTTGGGGTTCTTTGGCACAGTAAACCAGTACGTTGGCGCTAAGAAGCAGGAGAAAAGCCGGTAAGAAAAATTTGTTTTTCATGCGTTTGAACATTGAAAAGGTGAATGGAATGTCTCGCGAAGACCTGCCAAAGGTGCAGGCGCCGACTTTTTACAAAAGGGTACGAATTAGGCCGACATTTCCGTACAAATCGGAAAGACCCGGGCGAAAACCGGAAAGAAACCGGCAAAAAACAGGGGGAATTGCGCAGATATGCCGGCTGAAACTGGTTACAAAACGGGGGGCTTATTCCCCGCTGCTTATTTTAACTGGCTGATTTTTTCCATCAGCCAGTCGCGCTCGGCAATGCGGGGTTTGGTTTGCATGCGCCGCAACAGTCGCTCCGACCGGGCAGCCTGGCCAGGCCTGGAACGCAAAATTTGGTGGATGACATTGATAAAATCGGCGTTGGGGCGTCGCAATTCGTCGGGCATGAATCGCTGACTGGCTCGGGTAATAAAAATTTTGAATGCCCCGGCTTTGTAAGGCAACAAGTCGGATTGCAGTTCGTACAGGATTTTTACTTCGAGGCGTTTGGCCAGCAGGGTGTAGTTCAGAAAATCGAACACCGGTGCGATGTCGTCAAGGGCTGCTTCAAATTGACCTGAAGCAAACAAACACAACGCCTTATTGAGCCGATACAGGTCATGTCCGGCATTGTCGCCGATAACACGATGGCGGTGATTTTCTACAAAATCCTGTGCCCAGGCGATATTCCCGACCCGGAGCGCGCCGGTCGTAACACTCAGATAGGCGCTGGCTGAAATACGTCCGCCTTCGTGGTACAAATAACCGCGTGCCAGATTGTCGCGTTGCAGTTGATGAAACAATGGCAACAATTCGTTGGCGCCGGCATTGATCAAAAAAGCGCAAAAATTGCGCAGATACGTATAAAATTGTTGTAGCAAATCGGGCGCGATGGAGGCTTCATGTTCTTGCAAAAGTTGCGACAACTCCTGAAAATCTGCCAGCGGCGGCAATTCCTGCCGCAACAACTCACTGATTTTATGCGCAATCAATAAAACCGGCGATGTTGTAAAGTAGGGAGGAGGAATGGGATGCGCAGCCGGCAAGGCGCGCATGGCATCGGCGCTTAAATTGGTTACTTTTCGTTGCAACAAATAATGGTTCACCAGTTCGAGCCGGGCAATATGGTAGTACAAGTCCAGCGATTGCAGGGCGTCGGGCACATGCAAATCGCCTTTGAGCTGGTTGTGTGCCGCTTCATTCTGATATGCGGCAAAATCAATTCTAAACTGAAGATGGTAATGCCCTAAATCGTGCGGAGCCTGGGATTGCTGAATTTTTTGGAGTTTCTGCAACGATTTTTGCCGCCATGAATCAAGCCCGCGCTCTTTTAATAGATGCACCCAGTCAACCTGCCTTTCAAGTTCATTTTGCGGAGAAAAATACTGGCGCTGCAACAGAAAGGTTTTTAGCAGTTGATTGGCTCCTGTCATAATTTTTTCCAGCTTGCCTTCCTTTTGCTGCTCACCCGGAAAAAGCGCTCCGTAAACCTGCCCTTTTTCCAGGCGCCGACCGGTTGTGACCGACTGTTGCAACAGCCCTATCAATGTACTGATTTTGCCGGCGTTTTTTTGGCTTTCCGATGCATTGGCATCGGCAAATACCGCAAATGCCGCGCGTTCATCGGCATTCAGACTTTTGTATAAATCGAAGAGATAACTGCCTTCCATGGACAGATCGGTGGGAACATACTTTATTTCCGCTGCGCAAATGTTGGAATAAGCGCCCGAAAATGTATCCAATTTTTACGAGCGGCTTGTCCGACTTTTGTCGTTCTTCATTGCCTTCCTTCCGGGCAAGTGTTTCTTCAAGCATTCAAACTATTCTTGTTTTCATGAAATATCGTGTTGTTCTGTGTTCCCTGTTCAGCGCTCTGGCGCTGTCGTTCTCCGTCTTTGCCCATACTCCGCCGCCTTGCAGCCTGCCGGCGCCTGCCAATCTGCGCATGACGGCAGCCGGGGCCAACTGGATCAGCATCAAATGGGATCCGGTGGCCGGCGCTGCTTCATACCGGGTGCGCGCTATCCAGATGCCCTCCGGGGCGCCGGTCCCCCCTTTGGTGGTGACGACCACCGAGGCCACACTACAGAATCTGGCTCCTGGTCGTTACATGATTAAAGTGGCGGCTATTTGCAGTTCCGGGATCGTCAGCCTCGACGAGGTATCGCTGACAAAAAGTACGATCATTCTCGATATCGTGCTAAATGCGCAAGCGCCGCAAGGCTGCATTTACACCCCCATCGGAGGCGCTACCCATTCAGAGCCATGGACGGGCGCCAACTGCTACATCAGGGTAAGTCAGGGGGAAGAAGAAGTGTATTTTCAGTTAAAAACGTCCAATTCGTTTAATATCAGCATGGGAAAGGTAAGCGGGTGGTGCAGCACCCTATCCGGCTTGCCGGCTCCGGTTGAATATCCGCTAAACGGATTCCTGACGGATCAAACAGGCAATATGTATCCCAATCCCAACACCCTCACGCATGTACAGGTTATGGAAGGTAGTACCCTGATTTGCAAGGTTTTTGCCTGGCAGGTGGGACAAACGTTCTGGAGTTCGGTAGAAGAAATTAATACGGCCAACGGTTATGCGGTACAATTTCTGGATGCAGAAAATCTCGTGCCACCGTTGCCGGAAAATCGGGACGCGGACGGGGTGTCTTCCTTACAACTTGCCCCCAACCCGGTGAACGATGTCTTGCGCTGCCGGATTCAACTGGCGCCGGAATCACCGGCACGTATTTCACTGACGGGCATGGACGGAAGTTTGTGGTGGACAGGAACCCTGCCGCCGCAAAAAGACGAACAAGTGCTCGAAATCGGTACCGGGCATTTGCCTGCCGGTATTTATCTCCTCCGACTGGAGTCCGGCGACGAAAAAAAGACGCAAAAAGTAGTCGTTTGCCGGCGATGACAGATTGCCGCCAAGAGCATTTCCTCCATCCGCTTGCAGCAGATGGAGGAAATGCCGGACATGATTTAAAGAGCCATTACTCGCCGGGCCAGTAAAATTCGCAGACTTTCCGCAAGTATTCGCCCGGCCTTGCTTTGGATGAAAGAAACAAGGAAGCCCGACAACCTACTTCATACGGACAATCCTGTATGATGGCGTCGGGTTTGTTGTCGCCATCTATATCGCCAAACCACAACAAATCTACGGTCGGATTTACTTCCGGGATTTCAGTTCGCACCCACTCGGTCAAATCCTGGGTATTGATGGGTTCGGTGGCGTAGTCGAGCAAGGTCAGTTTGTAGTCGGTAATCCGCACAAAATTCTGCTCGAAACTTGCACAGCCGGTTGCAGCCAGTCCATAAGTCGGTTTTACGATGGTATCACTGAGGTCGTTACCGGGATAAATGGAAAGTTGGCTGCCAGGCCCCAGCGATTTGGTGTAGAACATTACATTCAGATCAAACACCCCCAGGGGACCACAATAGCCGGTTTTCAAGGGGGTGTGACTGGCGATAAGGAATTTACTGGGGTCTTTCTGGTTGGTTTTCAGGATTTTGATCATCCCGCCGAAAAACTCGTGTGGTTCTTCCGCCAGCCGAACCTGGATTTTTCGCAATTCATCGGCAAACGAATCGCGGGCGTACACCCCGTACCAGTAAAGTGGCGGGATGGCCTGCATATCGAATTGCGGCGCGTTTTCATAGTACAGTTCGAAAGTGCTGCTTACGTACACATCGAAAATCCAGCCGACGCCCAGTTTGCTGCGCACTTTGATCCAGCGGCCATAAGGGGCGTTTTCATCGGTAGTATCGGCCTGCACATACTGGCCATTGTTCCAGGATTCGACAAACTGGATCAGGGTGCCTTGCGGCAGGCTGGCAATTTTTTTGGAATTCACGTCGGGTTTTTCCCGCAAGTTGAGCGAGTTAACCGTTACAACAAATTCTTCCGGGAAAAATGCGACCGGATTTTGGGCATTCAGGGAGAGGGCAAAAAATGCAGCGAGGGTAAAAAAACTAAAGGGTTTCATTCGTCTTGAAATGATGAAATATAATGAGTTGATTCACTGGAGGATGACTACCCGAAATCCAAGCAAGCCTTTTCTGACAGGCAGTAAAATATTTTCTCCGGGTTGGGTCAGCGGGAAATAAGCCTGTTTTTTGTATTTGAATGTTCGTATTTGTCCACCATCCCTTATTGTGAGTCGCCAGCCGCTTGGTTGCAACTTCTCGCCTTTCAACACCCCGTATCCCGAAGCGAAATAGGCTGTTTCTGCGACAAATTCGAAAGACTGAAGTTTGTCATCGCCATACGCCCGGTTGAACAGACTGCCCAGAAGCGGGGCAAACAATATTCCCATAATGCCGATCAATGCAATTTCCGGAACATGTTTTTGCCAGGGTTTAAAACGATCGCCCCGGCGCAGGTAGGCCAGTATAAGTAAGCCAGCAACCACCATCATGGATCCGCCGGCTAATTTCCCTACCCCGATGGTATTGTACAATACGGCAAATTCACGTACGTACACCCACATAAGCAGGAAAAACAAAATGACGGCAAAAAAAGCGAGCAATCGCATGAGATGAAAGCGTAGTATAAACGATCCGTTTTTGGGGTTTCCGGGTCATAAGGGAGCGCTTGCAATTTCGCTGCAAACTACGGCGATAAGTCATCAATTACTATCAAGTACTCCGGTGGAATTCGTTTGGATACGAAGATAGCGGAGCTACGCCCCTTTTTGGGCTCGTTCTGGAAATGTGTACGCTTAAACAGGTATCTCGTGAAATAATAAAATTCCAGGGCTTCTGCCCAAAAAAAACGGGCGATGCGTTTTATACGCATCGCCCGCAGTATTTCAATTTCGTTTTAATCAATCGTCGTCGCCGTCATCATCGGTATCCACAAACTTGGCACTTCCGGCGGCTGTTTTACCGGGGCCCCCTGCGGCGATTTTTTCCTTGATTTTAAGTTCCATCTCGGAGGCCATTTCCGGATTGTCGAGCAGGAACTGTTTGGCGGCATCGCGGCCCTGCGCGATTTTGGCGCCGTTGTAGCTGTACCAGGCGCCGCTTTTCTGGATAATATCGTACTCCGCCCCCATATCAATGATCTCGCCGGCTTTGGAAATGCCTTCGCCAAAAATAATGTCGAACGTAGCCACCCGGAACGGCGGAGCGAGTTTGTTTTTCACGACTTTTACTTTCACCTGGTTACCCACCACATTGCCGTCCTTGTCTTTCATGGCGGCGCCGCTCTTGCGAATATCAAGACGAACGGAAGCGTAAAATTTCAGGGCATTACCACCGGTAGTTGTCTCGGGATTGCCAAACATCACACCGATTTTTTCGCGCAACTGGTTGATAAAAATACAGCAACAGCCGGTGCGCCCGATATTAGCCGTGAGTTTGCGCATCGCCTGGCTCATCAGACGCGCCTGGAGACCCATTTTTGAGTCGCCCATCTCGCCCTCAATCTCGGAACGCGGCACCAGCGCCGCTACCGAGTCAACCACCAGAATGTCTACCGCACCGGAACGGATCAGGTTTTCGGCGATTTCGAGGGCCTGCTCGCCATTGTCGGGCTGGGAAATGAGGAGGTTGTTGACATCCACCCCCAGCGCTTCGGCATAAAACCGGTCGAAGGCATGTTCGGCGTCAACAATGGCGGCGATACCGCCTTTTTTCTGGCATTCCGCCACCGCGTGAATGGCCAGCGTGGTTTTACCGGAGGATTCAGGACCGTAAATTTCAATGATACGCCCTTTGGGGAAACCATTGCAGCCCAGGGCTACATCCAGTCCCAGAGAGCCGGTCGGAATGGATTCTACTTCTACTGCCTGTTTGTCACCCAGGCGCATAATCGTGCCGCGACCATAGGTTTTGTCCAGCCGGTCAATGGTGGCCTGGAGGGTTTTTAGACGTTGTTCTCTATCGTCTGCCATGTTTTAAATGTTGTTCGTTGATGATTGGAAGTGTTCAATTGGAAATTCGAGGCACAAAAATAAACAAAATGTTTTTATTCAAAACATTTTGAGGGAAAATTTTTTAAAAAAGTTGGAAGAACAGACAAACAACCCGGGATACGTTTGTCCGAGCCCTCCAAACTTTATATAAAGTTGCATAAATATTTTGAATGAAACAAGTCGCCGGAGAAAAAACCCTGAAAACAGCGACGGCCGTTTCCGTTAAAGGCTCCGGAAACGGCCGTCGCTGCTAAGTGCAGGAAAAGGAAGCAGGCTTTTCAATTCAAACGCTCCCAGATACCGGCAATGCCCTGGCCTCCGCCCACACAGGCGGTGACCATGCCATAACGCTGGTTGCTGCGGCGCATCTCATTGAGTAATTGAACACTCAACTTGGCGCCGGTACAACCCAGGGGATGCCCCAGTGCAACCGCGCCGCCGTTTACATTCACAATTTCCGGATTGAGACCGGCTTCTTTGATCACCGCCAGTGCCTGGGCGGCAAAAGCTTCGTTGAGTTCGATGGCTTCAATGTCGGCGAGTTTCATGCCGGCTTGTTTAAGCGCCTTGGGAATGGCGGCGCAGGGGCCGATGCCCATGTAAAGCGGCTCTACGCCGGCCACCGAACAGGCAGCAAGTCGGGCGATGGGTTGCAAACCCAGGGACTTGACCATTTCTTCCGACATCACCAGTACAAAAGCGGCGCCATCGGAGGTTTGGGAGGAGTTGCCGGCGGTCACTACCCCACCCTGGGCAAACGCGGGGCGGAGTTTTGCGAGACCTTCCGCACTGGTATCGCGACGTACCCCTTCATCCGTATCAACCGTGTACACCCGTTCCTTGCGTTTGTCGTTTTCGACCCAGACCTCGGGCACCTGCACCGGCACGATCTCGTCTTTGAATTTGCCGCCGTCAATGGCTGCAGCGGCTTTTTGGTGGCTACGCACGCTGAATTCATCGGCGGCTTCCCGGCTGATCTCCCATTTTTTTGCCACGGCTTCGGCGGTCAGGCCCATGCCCACGAGGTAATCGGGCGTGTCTTTGGCCATATTGTAGTTGGGCGCGAGTTTGTAGCCGGTCATGGGGATGAAAGACATGCTTTCAGCGCCGCCTGCCACATAACAATGCCCCATACCGGCCCGAATTTTGGCCACTGCAATACTGATGGTTTCCAGTCCCGACGCGCAATAACGGTTGACCGTCATGCCGGGCACGTCCTTGCCCAATGCGCGATTGGAAATCAGGCGGCCGATTTGCAGCCCCTGCTCGCCTTCCGGATTGGCACAACCGACAATGCAGTCGTCTACCTGTTTGGGATCAAGCGCCGGAACAGCCGCCATGAGATGTTTGATCACATCCACGGCCAGGTCGTCGGGACGATAACTTTTGAAAACACCTTTACCGGCTTTGCCGACGGCGGAGCGATAGCCTGCTACAATATATGCTTCTTGCATGGAAATGATTTACGTTGGTTGAGGTGATTTTGATGATTCGAATGGCTGAAATTCACTGATTTTCAAATGATTGGAGGCCTTCAAATCTCAAAAGCACGGTGCGTTGACTATATTTGCGCCAAAAGTACAAGTTTCAGTACTTTCCAACATTCCATGAAACAGTTTTCAGTAGAATCTGTTTTGGGAATTTCCGTCATCTTTGGCGGCCGACGAATATTGCTGCATGAAACACCTTGCCTATCTCACCAAATTTTTCTGGAAATACAGCGGTCGCATTTTGCTGGGCGTACTTTTTGTCGGCGCAGCCAACTGGTTTCGCGTGTGGCAACCCCAGGTCATTCGCGACGCGCTTGATACGGTCGTGGAGCGGGTGCAGTATTATAAAAACAATGGCGGCATAGAGGCGCACCCGGAGGCCATGGGCGAACTGGGCGAGCAAATTGCCTGGTTTGGCGCCGCGGTAATCGGACTGGCCCTGTTGATGGGAATTGCCATGTTTTTTATGCGGCAAACAATCATCGTCGTGAGCCGCCTGATCGAGTACGACATGCGCAAGGAGATTTTCGCCCATTACCAAAAACTGGATCTTGCCTTTTACAAGCGCAATTCGACAGGCGATATGATGTCGCGCGTATCGGAAGATGTATCGAAAGTCAGGATGTTCCTCGGACCGACCATTTTGTATGGACTCGATCTGATTTTTTTGTTTGTACTGGCCATTTCTTCGATGCTGAGCGTGAGCGTTGAGCTTACCCTGTGGTCGTTGTTGCCTTTGCCGTTTTTGAGTTTGTCTATTTATTGGGTCAGTACGCTGATTAATCGCCGGAGTGAAAAAATTCAACAACAGTTGGCCACGCTGACCAGTACTACGCAGGAGGTGTACAGTGGAATTCGGGTGGTAAAAAGTTATGTGCAGGAATGGGCCATGGGCCGCTGGTTTGCCGCACAAAGCGAGGAATACCGGAAAAAAGCGCTCGAACTGATCCGTATTGATGCGTTTTTCTTTCCCTTGATGGCGCTGCTCATTGGCGCCAGCACCATTATTACGGTGTATGTAGGCGGTTTACAGGTGGTGGCAGGCAAGGTAACGCCGGGCAATATTGCCGAATTTGTCATCTACATCAACATGCTCACCTGGCCGGTAACAGCCATTGGCTGGATTGCGTCGCTGACCCAGCAGGCGGCGGCCTCGCAAAAACGGATCAATGAATTTTTGAACACCGAACCGGCTATCGCCAATCCGGCGCCCGGCGCCGGACAGCCCTTGAAGGGGCATATCGAATTCAGGAATGTCAGTTTCATTTATCCCGACACGGGCATCAAGGCGCTTGAAAATGTTTCTTTTGACTTGTTACCCGGGCAAAAAATGGCCATCATCGGTCGAACCGGCAGCGGAAAAACCACGATTGCAGACCTGCTGGTGCGTATGTACGACGTTACGGACGGACAAATTTTGATAGACGGCAAAGACATCCGCGAGCATGACCTGGCCAATCTGCGCCAGAATATCGGCTACGTACCGCAGGATGTGTTTTTGTTTTCCGATACTGTGCGCGGCAATATTGCTTTTGGCAAGGAAGGGATCAGTCCGGAAGCGGCCGAACAATTTGCACAGAATGCCGCCGTACACGACGACATTGCGGGACTGCCCAATGGCTACGAAACCATGGTAGGCGAACGCGGCGTTACACTTTCCGGCGGACAAAAACAGCGGGTGAGCATTGCCCGGGCTTTTGCCAAACAGCCTCAGGTGGTGGTACTCGACGATTGTCTGTCGGCGGTAGATACCAATACCGAAAGCCGTATTCTGGGTTATCTCTCGGGGGCGCTCGCGGATAAAACGGCGATCATCATTACGCATCGCATCTATCAGATGCTGGAGTTTGATAAAATCATCGTGCTGGAAGACCACCGGGTGGCCGACATGGGCAAACACGAGGAGTTGTTGCTTCGAGGCGGTTACTATGCCGAATTGTTTGAGCGGCAGGCGATGGGCGAGGAGACGGTGTAAGTTTGTTTTCACACATACCCAAACCGTTGCAGGGCCTGATCGTCGTCGCGCCAGTTGTCGCGCACTTTGACGGTGAGTTCGAGAAAAGCTTTGGTTTGCAGGAAGGCCTCGATGTCCTGCCGGGCGTAGGTACCCAGTTTTTTGATCGCCAGACCGCCTTTGCCCAATAGAATGGCTTTTTGCGTTTCGCGCATTACAAAAATCGTCGCGCGGATGCGGGCAATGGCTTCGCCGGTTTTGGTGCTGGATTCCTTAAAATCTTCGATCGCCACTTCGCAGGCGTAGGGAATTTCATCGTCGTAGAGGCGGAGGATTTTTTCCCGGATAATTTCACTGACAAAAAAACGCTCGGGCCGGTCGGTCAACTGGTCGGTCGGGTAAAAGGGTTCGCCTTCCGGGAGGTAGTGCAGTATTTTTTGGAGCAGTGATTCCGATTGCAGGTCTTTCAGGGCGGAGATGGCGACTACCTCGCTGAATTTCACCCGTTTTTGCCACCAGCCGGTCACATCCTGAATCCGCTGTTCGGCGACGAGGTCTTTTTTATTCAAAACCAGCATCACCGGCGCTTCGGTTTTTTTCAACACCTCGATCACGGGGTTGTCGGCCTCCAGTTCTTCCGTCATATCGAATACGAACAGCATCAGGTCGGCGTCTTCGACGGTGCCTTCCACGAAGCGGTTCATGGCCTGGTGCATTTTATAGGTGGGTGATTTGACGTAACCGGGGGTGTCGGAAAAAACGATCTGAAAATCGTCGCCCGTAAGAATACCGATGATGCGGTGGCGCGTGGTTTGAGGTTTATGGGTAATGATACTCATACGCTCTCCGACCAGCGCATTCATCAGGGTGGATTTGCCGGCGTTGGGCCGGCCGATGATATTGACAAAACCGGCGCGAAAAGGCGTCGGGATGGGGGTTTCGCTGCTTGTTTCGCGCATGAATGGGCAGGTTTATAGTCCGAGCAAATGCCCCATCAAATCCTGTTTGGTTTGAAGGTAGGATTTGCTGTCGGCTTGTGGCGGAATAACGATGGGGATACGCCCGACCACTTCGATTGGAGAGCGGCGCAGGGCCTCTACTTTGGCGGGATTGTTGGTGATGAGTTCGACCTGTCGGATACCGAGGTCTTGCAGGATGCAGATGGCGGCGTCGTACTGACGGGCGTCAACGTCGAAGCCGAGGTGCGTATTGGCTTCAGCGGTATTGAGGCCAACGTCTTGCAGGTTATAGGCTTTTAGTTTGTTGATTAGTCCGATACCCCGCCCTTCCTGCCGGAGATAAATGACGACGCCGCGGCGTTCGGCGGCGATGTGAAGCGATGCGTCAAGTTGTTCGCCGCAATCGCAGCGACGGGAGCCAAACACATCGCCGGTCATACATTCTGAATGAATGCGCACCGCCACGGGTTGCGCGGGGTCAAATCCTTCGGCGACAAATGCGATGTGGGGCATACGCTCGCTGCTTTTTTCGGCATAGGCCAGCATGCGAAACTGTCCGTAACGAGATGGAATGGGGGCTTCTGCTTGGCGTTGCATGATGGGCGCAAAGGTAGCGACTTGCAAGCGCAGGCACGGAGGCCGGTTGAAGTTATTTTTTGCCGGCTTAAGAACAACATGTAGCGATGTTCAAAAAGCCGCAGCGGGGTTCATCGGCCGGTACTGTTGCTGCCGGCTTCTTTTACCCGTTGAAAATCAAAACAAACACCGTTGCGACGGAGTTGCATTTTCTCGCTGTCAGTATGGCTGACTTCATAGTCGGCAAAGGATTTTCCGCCGGAGTCGCGAAGAGTGAGGCGGTTGCCAAAAATTTCCCAATACACGCCGGAAGGAAAAAAGCCGTCGGCGCAGGTACTTTCAAGAATACGGTCGTTTTTGAAGTGCAGCAGGCCGCCGCAGTGCACGGAATACCGGGTTTGGGCGTCAAAGTGACCGGATTTGGTGGTGCATTCCCATTTTCCCTGCAAGGGTATCTGGGCAGGCAGGGAGCGGGAAAAGAAGAAAGCGAAGAGGATCGCAGGCGCGATTCCCCGAACCGAAGGGATGGGCATGGTAAATAAAGATTAAAATCGTTAACGGCGCGAAAGTAGCCACTAACTCTAAAAAATAAGCCAAAAAGGAAAAAAATCCGGATTATTGGTCAATTAATCCCCGGCCTTCCTTGATGATACGGCCTTCCTCGAGCAGTTTTTTCATCAGGTGGTCAAGAATGCCGTTGATGAATTCCTTGCTTTTGTCGGTGGAGTAATTTTTGGAAATTTCCACAAACTCGTTGAGGGTGACTTTGGTGGGGATGGTGGGGAAATGGAGCAGTTCGCACAGCGCCATTTTGAGCATGATCATATCGAGGATGGCGACCCGGTCGGCATCCCAGTTTTTGAGGGTGGGTTGAATATCGGCGAGCAGCGCGGCGTCTTCCTGGGCGGTGCGCACGAGCAGTTCGGCGCCGAATTCGCGGACAGTTTCGTCGGAGGGTTCGTGTTCCTGATAAAAAGCGCCGCTCACGGGGGTGGATTTGAGCGTTTTTTTGATTGCGCCCATGACGAGCGACTCATCATCTGCCCAGTTGTTGTACCGGTCTTCCGTCATATCGAGGAAGAGGTCGTTTGCCGACAGGTAGCGATAGAGTTCGAGCAGCGCTTTGCTGTGGTCGGTCTCGGCGGGCGCTTCGAGCGCCAGGTAAGCCAGGTATTCGGGCGTATCGGCGAACCCGTTGTACAGGGAGCGGATATGGTCTTCGTCTATGTTTTCGTTGGCTTTGTATTTAGCCACGAGGTTCATGAATTCGACGTGGTTGGCCAGGCTGCGGGTGCAGTCGTTGGTAGACAGAATGGGCTTGAATACCTTGTCTTCGTCGGTAGGAAGTAATTTGGAGGCGCGGTTGGCGGCGTCTTTTTCGGCGTATTGTGCGACGCGCAGCGTAAGGTAGAGGTGGTAAATATAGAGTTCAAAGGCTTTCCAGATGCCGTCTTTGTATGCTTTTTGTACATCGGCGAGCAAGAGCGACTCGTCGCGGTTGAGCATATAGAGGAGTTGCATCACTTTTACGCGAACACTGCGGCGACTAAGCATAAGGTTTCAAATAACTTTTGCTGGTGAGAGGGACGAATACGTTTCCGGGCACAAAGGAATACATTTTTGCCGTTATGCTGCTTTCTCCTACCCTACTTTTCTTTTCATTTTGCGGTTTTTTGGGAAAATTTTACCCAGGGCTGGGATTTTTCACCAAGTGGAATTACCTTTGCATCCCATTTTTAAACACACCTATTTTTTCACCAATAAAAAAAGGGAGAATCCATGCTCATTCTCGAGATCAAAGACGGCGATACCATTGATAAAGTACTCAAAAAGTACAAACGCAAGTATGAAAAGTCGGGGATTTTGAAAGAACTGCGCCGTCGCAAAGCATTTACCAAACCCTCTGTTGAGCGCCGCGCCGAAGTACTCAAGGCGGTGTACAAAGAAGAAATGTACGGCAACAAAAACGACTGATATCAGGTTACACGGTTGAATTTGTGGCCCAACGCAGCCTGTGTCTGCCGGATACTTTTCAACCGATCATGTTTCACGAAGAGTCGTTTTACGCATATTTGTCGCTCGAACGCCGCTGTTCACCCCATACGTTGGCAGCCTATCGCAGCGACCTTTCCAGTTTCATCCCGTTTTGTGTGGATCAACAATGCCTTACCTCGCCCGGCGAAGTAAGGCATTTGCACGTCAGGGCCTGGGTAGTGGCCCAGATGCAGGCGGGGCAAAACCCGCGCAGCATCGTACGCCGGCTTTCCTGCCTGAAAACCTATTTCAAGTTCCTGAAAAAACGCGGACTGATCGAAAAAGACCCCATGCAAAAAGTGGTGGCGCCCCGCACCGGCAAACGACTTCCGGTGTTTGTACAGGAAGGTCAAATGGCAGCCCTGTTTTCCCACATCGAATTTAGCGAAGATTACGGCGGCCAGCTGGCCCGCCTGCTGCTCGAAACCCTCTATGCCACCGGCATGCGCCGAAGCGAAGCCTCGCAATTGAAAATTTCGGACATTGACTTCAGTCGCATGGTGTTTCGCATACTCGGCAAAGGCAACAAGGAACGACTCGTGCCTTTTGCCGCTTATTTATCCGACCTGCTTCAAAATTTTATATCCTTGCGCAACAGCGTGTTCGCCGACAACCGCGAACCCTGGTTGTTTCTCAACCGAAAAGGCGAACGTTTTTCCCCGGAAAGTATCTACCAGCTCGTACATAAGTACCTTTCCGCCGTTACCACCCTCGAACAACGCAGTCCGCACGTACTCCGGCACTCCTTTGCCACCCACCTTTCCAACAACGGCGCCGATCTGAATGCCATCAAGGAACTGCTCGGACATACCAACCTCGCCTCCACACAGGTGTACATGCACAACAACATCGAACGCTTGTTGCAGGTGTACGAACAAGCCCACCCCAAAGGCGAGGCGGGCGAATAATTTGTCTGCCCTCCGACAACTCGGACAAAGGAGGCAACCAGAACATCCAAAAAACCGTTTTACGCGTAAAAGTTGGATAAAAATGTCATTTTCAATGAAATACCTCACGATCCTGCTGGCGGTAATCGCCTGCAACAACGCCCCCCAACCCTCGGAACCTGCTGCTGCAACCACACAAACCACCCCCATCGCCTCCCCCGGACGCGACAGCATAGTGCCGCCGCAATATGAAAACGGGAAACTGGTAAAAGTGACCAAAACCGAGGAGGAATGGAAGCGACAACTCAACGACATGGAATTCCGTGTGCTGCGCAAGGAAGGCACCGAACGCGCTTTCACCGGCGATTTGTGGGATCACCACGAGCGCGGCGTGTATGTGTGCGCAGGTTGCGGACTTCCCCTCTTTTCTTCCGAAACCAAGTTTGATTCCGGTACCGGCTGGCCTTCGTTTTATCAGCCGCTCACCAAAGACTGCATCGCCGATTTTGAAGACAACAGCCACGGCATGGATCGTACCGAAGTGGAATGCGCCCGTTGTGGCGGGCACCAGGGACACGTATTTCCCGATGGCCCCGCGCCTACCGGCTTGCGGTATTGTATCAATTCGGTGTCGCTGAATTTTGTAAAGCAGTGACGCTGTCTATACCGTCGGGAAGGACTTGCGCCACTGCTTGTTGCAAAGCCCGGCGGGTATTCAAAGCGTTTATCGCTCCAACACCACTTTTTGTGTTACCGGCGCAGACGGATTATTGAGGTCCTTCTTGTGCAGCACCATAAGCGTGTCGTTAAGTGTGACGATGTTGAAGGCTTCTTCGGTAAAACCGGAAGATAGCGACACCAACAACACTTGATCGTTTTCGGTCAATAACCAATTCCCGGGAATGGAGATGGGGCCAAAATCGGGCGCGCACAAAACGCCGATGTCGTTGTACGACATGGTCGTGTCCGCGTTAAATACCCAGGTATTATCCAGTTCGCAAGGCAGGGATTCGTCGGTGAAAGTGCCGTTGCCATCCTGGTCTTCGAGGTATTGCGCCTGAATCCAGGGGCCGTTCACGATGGTCTGAAAAGAAAGAGATTCGGTGGGCTGATTTTCTTTCTTGCAGAAGGCAGAAAAGAAAAGGAAGCAGATGAGAAGTTGCGTTGGGTATTTCATTGTCAAATTTTTTATTTTTAAAGAAAGGTGGAAGCCAGTTTCTAACGAACAATGGCAAAATTTGCGCTGACGGGTGTAAGGTCATTGGCTGTGGCAATCATTTGATAAAGGCCATTTGGCAGCGTGCCAACATTGAATTGCTGACCATTTGAGGTAAGGTACGAGTCCATCAGTGTGGTAGCGCCTCCGTTGGCCGGATAAACCCGTAACCGGATGCCATTCGGGTCGTTGGATACAAATGGCTGCCCCTGGTTTTGGACGATCGCGACCGTCACCTGATTTTGTGCCGGGTTGGGTGATATCAAAATCTGGCGCTCGTACATCCCTCCGTTATCGCAGGTTTCAAAATTTACCGTCTGTGTGACGGTTCGCTGCCCACACTCGGTTGATGCTATGAGTGTTAATATGATCTGTACCTGAACGCCTTCCTCTGCGGGCACGATACTGACAAAATCAATTAAATTGTCCTGCCCGGTGATGCTCATTCCTGTTGACGGATTTGCCGCACCCCAGGTGTAAGTTACATCCGGATGATATTCGGCATCAACGGCATAAGCCTGAAAGTCCCCGTTGCAGGGATTTATATAGGGGCCAATTTGATAGTTAGGCGTTTCCGTCAGTATGATTTTCCGGTAGGAAGTGGGGCAGACGTCTTCAACTGTATTCCCGGTATTGTCGCCGTTATGATACTGGGCGACCGTTCTTACTTCATCAAATTCTGCATTTATCCAGGAGGGCGTTTGGGCTGAAATAACCCTTACTTTTGATGGATTGACATGAGGCGTCATGGCTTCCAGATTGGCCGTTGTTGTCCAACTGACATTTTCGATAGATGAGCCGGCATTTAATGGAAGGATGAGGTAATTGCCGGCTTGACCCGGACACAAGGTAGTAGGTCCCTCAATCCTGTCATGACCAAAGAGATGACCATACGGGATTTCCTGTGGCCGATCCGGGTTGTAATATTCCTCGGTCTGCTCTTCCGGAAAGGATAATAGATAAATATTGTACAAGGCCATAAAGTCAAGTCCGTTGAATTGACGAGCTTCATGAATTTCATTCCAATTCAGGTCGCCGCCCAATCCTTCCCAGCGTTGTCCGGTCCAGTGCGGAGTATTGGGGCAATCAAACGTGGGCCAAATAACAGGCCCTGTAGGCGGCGGCACCAGCAGGCCGTCTGCGCTGGTTTGATCATAGTTGGCTGGTTTTTGGCAGGGTCCGCCGCAAGGCGCCGTACACAACAGGTCTTCAAACCATGATTTGTCAACGGGGAGATTAGGCGGACCGGGAAACAGCAAGTTATTGATGAGAAGATATATTTCCACGTTCTCGGTATGCATACCTTGTATTATCAGCTGCCTGCGAATGAAACTACTGATCGGGCTCAGTGGTATAGGTGTATTAAAGGTATTCGGCCATTGGGCGATATCTACCCCGAATGCCATTGCCTCCAGATAGAACTTGCTTTCGCGGTTTCCAATAGGCACCGTCGTTGCACCCATCTGGTTAAATAAATACCCGTCCAAAAGCCCTATTCTTCGGTCGTCATCATCGCTTAGATAGTTGTACATGATTTCAAGTCCGGCGTAATTGAAAGAAAGGTACCCGCCTGCGGCTGCCGAAATATGCACCTGCGCATCACAACAATCTTCCGACCCCGGCCAGTTAATACGACGGGTTTCATTTTGTGCTATATCTACCAAGCCCTTGCCGATATTTTGGGCGATGTCCAATACGTTTTCAACCACCCCGTCGCAGGTAGTAATCGTCGCATCGGCAGGGATGTATTTTTTAATCATGACCAACCCCTCCATCAGGGCAAACATCTGGTCGGAACTCAAAAAGTTTTTTCCTTTTACATTGTAACAGGTCTGGCTGGTTGCTGTGGTGCATGGCGGCATACTCGACATCGCGTAGTCGCCGGAAACAAGGTCAATATTCCAGCGATCTTCCGAATCATCGTGCAGGGCTTCCAGTTCCTGCGTGGCATCTTCCCGCAAAGCAAGGCCGGTGTATCCGCTCAAATCGGCGGTGAAGGGACAGTTGTCCTGTGTGTCGGTTTGAAAATTGTCATTGTAAGTGCCGGAGCCGCCTACATATTTAAATCCACAAAGGCAATGATTGTCGTCACAATTTTCCACCTCAAAGTTGTTGGTCACTTCTTCATAACGCTCCTGGGCCATACAATTTGCCAGCATATCCAAACGGCGGTATGCCTGCAAGCCCAGATACAACTCCTCAAGCGTCCGTCCCGCCTCTTCCCACTGTCCGTTTTGTCGCAACAACGCATATTCCGTAGCCAGCATGGTCCAGTACCATTGCATCTGGTGCGGCGTTTCTTCTCCCATTTCAAGGTAGTTGTGCGCGGCTGTTGTACCGTGGCTCGGGCCGCCTGACGCGCATTCCTGATCAAAAAAATCCGAAGCGATCGTATTCCGATCTATCATAGCAAGCTCATTAAAAGACCCGCTTGGAGATTGATTGATACTCGTTGCCGGCAAACTGTACCCGTTCAAAAATGAAAAACCACAGTGTTCCTGTTCCGTATTATTGGCCGGATGTACGCCTTCTTCCCGGTAGATACCGTTGCCGACACAGCCCTCGGGACGTCGGTCAATCATGATAAAATGCTCGTTAAAATTTTCGCGGTATTGCCAATATTTGGCGGCAAGCGATTCTCTTGAGCATTGCTGGGCGTTTAAATGCTCGCGAGGAAGCATCAAAGCGAGAATTGAAAAAATACAAAAAAATCTGTTCATAAGAAAATGTTTTATGGTGAAAAATTCAAAAAAAGTAACCGGCCTATGGAGCCCATAGACGATAAGAGGAAGCGGTTAAACTCCTTATGCAGTGAGAATTTCGTTGGAAGCGAAGGCTTTTACCCTATTAGACCATCGTCACCGGAGGCATTAATATTCAATTGTATAATACACCGTATCATGCCGCAGGATGGTTACATTGGCTTTTAAGGCATTGTCCGTACTCGTCGTGATGGGCTGCGTGTCCCAGTAAACTGTAACTTCCTGATTGGAAGCAAGAGAGATATTCTGTGTATATGATTGATCCTGGAGTAAGGAAATTAAGGGTAAATTCAGTTTAACGTGTCCCAATGCAAGACCAAACTCTTCTTTATATATGGGACTGAAAACACGGAGAAAGATGCTGTCGAAATTGCCTGTCACATTTTTGGCTTCAAGCGCCAGCACACCATCCTCCGGGATCATTTGGATGATGCCTTCATTGATTTTACCAGCTTGGTAGTCTGAAAAAAAATCAAGAATGGTATTTTGTTTATGTACATATCCCTCTTTCCACATTTGATAAACTGAAAAATCAGGATGGTCTTCGTCACCAAAAGTAAAAAAACCGTCTTGATTCGTGTAGATATTAAAATCGTGTGTTGGTACTCCATCTTCCCTCACCCAAATATGCACCCAAACATTCTCCAACGGCTCATTCGTATATTTATCCACCACGGTAGCATTCACGACGGTGGGGGCGTCGTCTTTACAGGCCAGGAATAAAAACATCGAAACGATAAAGAGCAGGTAGCCAAAGTGTTTCATACCAAAAGGATATTTGACGGGTGAAAATTTGTTTTACATGACAAAATTACATCAGATCGCTCCTCCGGGCAAGTTTTGGGTGTGTATGAATTCATACCATTCTTTCAAGCGCGTACTTTCTGCAGCGCTTCTCCGGAGCATTGTTGCGGGGGCGCTATTAGTACTCAACCGTATAATGAACGGTATCATGCCGTAGAATGGTTACATTGCCTTTAGATGCATTTGCTTCATCTGCAATCGTGACAAAAGGCTTCGTGGCCCAGTAAACAGTAACCTCCTGATTGGAAGCCACCGGTAAATACTGCGTAAATGACTGATCCTGCAATAAGGAAACTAAAGGTAAAATCAGTTTAACATGCCCCTGTGCAAGGCCAAATTCAACGTCCATTATTGGGCTGTAAACACGGAGAAAAATGCTGTCGAAATTCCCTGTCACGTTCTTCGTTTCCAGTGCCAATACGCCATCTTCAGGAATGAGAGGGATAACCGCTTCATTGATTTTTCCGTCCTGATAATTTGTAAAAAAATCGTAAAGGGTGTGTTGTTTTCGTAAATACCCTTCTTTCCACATTTGATAGAGTAGAAAATCAGGATGATCTTCGTCGCCGAAAGTAAAAAAGCCGTTTTGATCCGTATAAATATTGAATTCACGTGTTGACATGCCATCTTCCATCTGCCAAATATGCACCCAAACATTCTCCAACGGCTC